>JAKLIV010000071.1 GCA_022709405.1 Spirochaetota bacterium | reverse complement strand
CAGGGTTGTACTGGATAAATAAGGATGGGTTAACCCACCCTCCCCCGTCCCCTCCCTTGATAGGGAGGGGTGAAAGATTTTATGATTAAATATTGGAGGAACAGATGGGAAAGTATCAAACCGCTTACGAAGAATCGATCAGGAACCCCGAAAAATTCTGGGGCGAGGCTGGAAACGAAATCGTATGGGAAAAAAAGTTCACGAAGGTGCTGGATGATTCAAATAAACCGTTTTACCGATGGTTCCCTGACGGGGTGCTCAATACCTGCTACAATGCAGTCGACTATCATGTTGAAAACGGCAGGGGAGACCAGGCCGCGATCATCTACGACAGCCCGATGACCGGGACAAAGCAGAAAATAACGTACAGGGAATTTTTGTCCGAAGTCTCGAAATTCGCAGGCGCGCTCAAATCCCTCGGAGCGGAGAAGGGCGACCGCGTGATCATCTATATGCCCATGATACCGCAGGCCGCGGTCGCGATGCTCGCGTGCGCCCGCATCGGCGTGATCCATTCTGTCGTGTTCGGCGGGTTCGCGTCGAACGAGCTCGCTATACGCATCGACGACGCCAAGCCGAAAATAATCGTGTCGGCCTCGTGCGGCGTCGAGGGAAAGAAAGTCATCGACTACAAGCCGCTGCTTGACAAGGCCATCGAACTTTCGAAAAACAAACCGGCTCACTGCATCATTTATCAGAGGGAACAGGCAAAGGCCGCTCTCGTTCCCGGGCGCGATCATGACTGGGTCGAGCTCGTGAAAAAGGCGTCGCCGGCGCCGTGCGTGCCGGTAAAGGCCACTGATCCCCTGTACATTCTGTACACGTCCGGGACCACGGGCATGCCGAAAGGCGTGGTGCGAGACAACGGCGGCCACGCGGTGGCCCTGAAGTGGACCATGAAAAACGTGTACGCGGTCAAGCCGGGCGACGTTTTCTGGGCCGCATCCGACGTGGGCTGGGTCGTCGGGCACTCGTATATCATCTACGCGCCGCTGCTTTACGGCTGCACCACGATCATGTACGAGGGCAAGCCCGTCGGCACGCCCGATCCTGGAGCGTTCTGGCGGATCATCTCGGAGTACGGTGTGAGCGTGCTCTTCACCGCGCCGACGGCGTTCAGGGCGATCAAGAAAGAGGACCCGAGCGGCGACCATTTCAAAAAATACGACCTGTCAAAATTCGAGGCCCTGTACCTTGCAGGCGAGCGCCTCGATCCCGATACCTATCACTGGGCGAAGGAGCTGATCAAACGGCCGGTCATCGACCACTGGTGGCAGACCGAGACCGGATGGTCGATCGCTGCCAACTGCCGCGGGATCGAGGAGTTCCCGGTCAAGGCCGGGTCCCCAACAAAGGCTGCGCCGGGATACCAGGTGGTCATTGCCGACAACGAGGGCAAGCCGCTACCGAAGGGACAGGAGGGGCTCGTGCTCATCAAGCTGCCCCTGCCTCCCGGTACGCTGCCGACCCTGTGGCAGAACGACGCCAAATACAAGGAATCATACACCGATCCCTATCCCGGTTACTACTTCACCGGCGACGGCGGATACGTGGACGAAGACGGCTACCTGTACATCATGGGCAGGGTGGATGACGTAATCAACGTGGCCGGACACCGGCTCTCGACCGGCGCGATGGAGGAGGTCATTTCCAAGCACAAGGACGTTGCTGAGTGCGCAGTCATCGGCGCAGCCGACGACTTCAAGGGCCAGCTTCCGCTTGGATTCGTGGTGCTCAAGGCCGGGGTCAACAGGCCTGCCGACGACATCCTCAAGGAGCTCGTGCAGATGATCCGCGACCAGATCGGAGCCGTCGCTGCGTTCAAGCAGGCGATCATCGTCGAACGGCTGCCGAAAACAAGGTCGGGCAAGATCCTCAGGGGGACCATGCGCCAGATCGCAGACGGCAAGGACTACAAGGCGCCGTCGACAATTGACGATCCCGCGGTCCTGACAGAGATCGAAGGGCATCTGAAGAATATCGGTTACGGTAAGAAATAAGGTTTATTTATTACACCAAAGGGGGCTTGCGCCCCGTGCATTCAGGAGGAATGCCTGCAGGCAAAGCGACAGGATGTCGCTTTAATGCCTGCCTTTGGAATCCCCCCGATACTAAGCTGAATAATTATTGAGCTTCTGCATTCACCGAGTTAGAAAAATCAGATATACCTTCGTCATTCACCGCGGCAATTCTATAGTAATAGGTCGTACCGGCAGTAAGACCGGTATCGGCATACGAGACTGAATCCGCATCGACAATCGTCAAAGAATCGAAAAACGCGCCGTCAATCGAGCGCATGATCTTGAATCCCAACTCGTCCGCCGAGTTGTCCGACCACGAAAGGGTTATCGTTCCGCCGGGCGCCGCAGAAGCGGTAAGATTTCCGGGCGCTGCGAGGCCTGCCGCACCCTGGGTCATGGGCTCCGGAGCAGGTGCGCCCCTGTTGCCCTTCCGGTGGGGATTATTCAGAAAATTGCGCCGCCACTCGGCCCAGCCCGGGCCATGATCGACGTATCCCACGCCATATCCCTGTACGTTGAAACGGTTGTTTACAGCCCTTATATTGGCGCCGTAGGCGCCGTTGCTTCTCTCGATCATCAGGTTATAGCCGTTTCCTTCAAGCAGGTTTCCCTCGAAGGCGATATTGTCGTAGAACGAATCGTCCCATGTGGCCTGGAGGAATACCGCGCCGGTGCAGTGACCGTTATGGGCGTCAATGCGGTTGTTCTCGATAATGGCCCCGGCGCCGGAGAATCCGCGTATGGTGAACCCGTCGGTATGCGACCAGTCCCCGGGGTTGTATTCGGTGTCCACGAGATGGTGGATGTAGCAGGCGCGCAACACTACCGGATCGCTGCCGTGAAACGCCACTCCGCTTCCGAAATGATGAATATTGCACCCTTCGACTCTGATGTTTCCGGCGCTGATCGCGATCGACGTGCCCAGGCCGGTATGGACCGTTGGGTCAATGAGGCTGCCGTCTATCTCGCAGTCCATGATGAGGTTCGTTTCAGGGCCAGAACCGTGCAAGAGGGGCATTCCTCTGCCGATCGAAGTTGGGCGAAACAAACATTGCCTGAACGTAATGCCCCCGGCGTCCAGAACGACTCCTCCCGTCTTGATTCGTTTACCGGTGATCTTCGAACCGGCCGGGACATACCACGTCCCTGATTCAATTTCGTCATCGGGAGGTATATACAGCGGCAATGAAATCCCCGTGCTGCCGATGCCGGTAGTTGTTTCATCGAGGTCCCAGCCGTGCAGGCGGCCTGCTGACCCGTCGCTGCATGAGGGAATCATGATGACAAAAGCAATCCATAAAAGTATGGCAGGAATAATAATATTCGTTCTTGACGATAAAATATTCTTCATGGGCCCTCTATGAATCCCGGAGTGAATTTGATTTTTTAAATTTCCGTCGATAGAATACGTTTAATAGAATGAAGGATTTATATTTTAGTTTTTTAAACAGTCGCCAGACGAAGTCCGATTGACTCGTATGAGTAACTATTAACATAAGAAAACGACTTAATGCAAGGATTTTTAACATAAAGTTTTTCACTTTTTAATAACCCCGTCGGGGGGTGGCCGCAGGCCGGGGGCCTTATATGTTCCGGTTAAATCACGTTCGCGCGATTTGTTCAAATTACCCGGAATTATTCTTGCTAATAACCCCGGTGCGCGCAACATGTCGGAAATCGCGTCATCAGCAGGGGAAAGCCATGGAAATCAGGAAATTGCAGGAAGCGCTCGAGGAGCTCGTTTTTGTCGGGCAGGCGCACAGGGAGAATATATTCTTCGAACTCGCGCGGCAGGGCGACACTGCCGAAGGGCTGGCTAAAAGGCTCGGATTAAGGATTCGGCCGGTATGGGTGCTGCTCGAAGCCCTGGTCGAAATGAAATACCTGGTGAAAAAGAAAGACATCTACCTGGTTCCTGAAAGCGTGTGCGCCAGGCTGGTTGACAACAAGAGTCAGGCCTATGAAGGGGATTTCTGGCAGTTTCTCCTGTATCTCATCGATCCGTGGAAGACACTGCCCCATGTGCTCAAAAAAGGAAAGCCCGACAAGAAGAGCTACAGGAACCTTTCGCTCGAGCATTTCATCCGCGGCATGGACTCTCCCTGGAAGAAAAGGCTCGCTCCCGAAATTGTCGATATCTGCCTGAAGTATGCGCCCGGGGCCGGGACCGCGGCCGATATCGGCGGCGCACCCGGCACCATGGCGAGGGAGTTCGCATCGCGCGGATTGAAGACGATCGTGTTCGACCTGCCGCAGTGCCTGACAGTGACGAAGAAAGAACTTTCGAAAATCAAGAACATCAAGGTCGTTGAGGGCGACGCGACGAAGTCCCTGCCCCGGGGGCCGTACGACATCGCCTTTCTCGGCAACCTGTGCCATGGCCAGTCGCCTGAAAACAACGCGAAGATCATCTCCATGTGTTATGGCCGCCTTGCAAAAGGCGGTATTATCGTGATATTCGACAATTTCAGGGGGGAAAGCCCGGTTGCGGCCCGGCTGGCGCTGCACATGATCACCCAGAGCGAGCAGGGCGACATATACACCAGGGAGCAGTATATTGACTGGATCAAAAAGGCGGGATTCAGGGAGATTGCGGCCGAGAAATTGACCGAGCCTGCATGGAGTTTATTGATCGCTCGTAAATAAGAATAATAATTTGTTATTGAATCATACGCATTATTCGAATAGTATACGATATGTTCATGAAATTCCGTGAGAATATGTGCAATACAGGACAGGCGCCGCATGGCCTTCGACCGATCATGGAGGTATTGAGATGAAAGGCTTCAAGGATTACGACCAGTACGACGCGCTGGGGCTGGCAAAGCTCGTGCAGCAAAAAGAGGTGACCCCCCTCGAACTATGTGAAGAGGCGATAGCCCGCATCGAAAAGGTAAACCCGAAAATAAACTCGGTCATTCACCGCATGTATGATAAAGCCCGGGGTCTCGCCAAAGATAAATTTCCACGGGGCCCGTTTTCAGGAGTCCCGTTCCTGGTCAAGGATCTTGTGGATGCCCTGGCAGGCGAACCCATGGCCTCGGGCTGCAAGTCATATAAAAATTTTATTCCCGATTACGACAGCGAGCTGATGTCGCGATACAAGAAAAGCGGCATGATAATACTCGGAAAGACCAACACGCCCGAATTCGGCCTGATGGGCGTTACCGAGCCTGAGCTTTTCGGTCCGTGCCGCAATCCCTGGAACCTGGACCACACTCCCGGCGGGTCGAGCGGCGGTTCAGCCGCGGCCATAGCGGCCGGCATCGTTCCCATGGCTTCGGGGGGCGACGGCGGAGGGTCGATACGCATTCCTGCCGGGTGGTGCGGCCTTTTCGGCATGAAGCCCAGCAGGGGCAGGATGCCTGTAGGGCCCGATTTCGGCGAGATATGGCAGGGCGCGACGGTCGCGCACGTGATAAGCCGCTCGGTCAGGGACAGCGCAGCGATGCTCGACTGCACCATTGGCGCCGACGCAGGAGCGCCCTACGGTATACCTGAATCCGGCACACAGTACCTCAGGGAAGTGAAAAAAGACCCGGGCCGCCTGGTGATCGGGTTCACGACGAAATCCCCCATAGGGACAAAGGTACACAGCGAGTGCGTGCGCGCGGTAGAGGAGACCGCGGCTCTGCTCAGGGGCCTCGGCCACATGGTCGAAGAAAAGGAGACCGAGGTCGACGGGCATGCGCTCGCGATGAGCTATTTCATGATGTATTACGGCGAAATCGCGGCCGACATCGATGCCCTGTCGAAATATCTCGGCAGGAAGGTTAAAAAAGGAGATGTCGAACAGCTGACGATGCTTCTGGCCCGGCTCGGCAGGATATACACCGCCGGGGACTTTGTCTCGTCGCTCAGGGAATGGAACAGGGCGTCGCGCGCGATGGCGAAGTATTTCGGGAAGTATGACCTGTACATGACTCCGACAACGGCCGTACCTCCGCTCAAGATCGGGCAGACCAGGCTGCCGTTCATGAAAAGAAAAGCGCTTAACGCGATATTGTCCCTGGGCGCAGAGGGACGACTGGTAAAAAGCGGCGCGGTCGAACAAATGGGGATCGATTCCCTCGAGCACACGCCGTTCACTCAGCTCGCGAACCTCACCGGCCTGCCAGCGATGTCAGTGCCCCTGTACTGGAGCACCGAAGGCCTTCCCTGCGGCATCCAGTTTGTCGCGCCGTACGCGGACGAAGCGACGCTGTTCAGGCTCGCTGGACAGCTTGAGAAGGCCAAGCCGTGGTTCGACAGGGTCCCGCCGTTTCACGCGACCTCGGTGCTGCAATAGATATTTCATGCAGGATTTCAAGGCCGGATGATGTAATGGAAGCACTATCTAAAAGCACGGTCCTAGCTAACGGAATTCGCATGCCCTGGCTCGGTTTCGGGACATATAAAATTCCTGACGGCAAAGAGGTCGAGGACGCGGTGCTGAGCGCGCTTGAATCGGGCTACCGCAGCATCGACACGGCCGAGCTTTATGAAAACGAAAAAGGCGTGGGTAGGGCGGTTCGGTCGAGCGGCCTGGATCGGAAAGATATCTTTATCGCGACCAAGGTCTGGAACACGAACCAGGGATACGACGAGACCCTGAAGTCATTCGACCGCAGCCTGAAAAACCTCGGCGTTGATTATATCGACCTGTATCTTATCCACTGGCCGGTGAAAGTCAGGTACCAGGAAACATGGCGCGCGCTGGAGCGGATATACCGGGACGGCCTCGCCAGATCGATCGGTGTCAGCAATTTCACGGTCGGCCATCTCGAAATCCTGCTCAAAAACTGCGAAGTGCGGCCGCATGTCAACCAGGTTGAATTCCACCCGTTCCTGTTTCAGAAGGACCTTCTCGATTACTGTAACAGAAACGATATCAGGGTCGAGGCATGGAGGCCACTTCTCCGCGGAGAAGTATCCGAAATCCCCCTGTTATGCGAAATTGGCGGTCGATACCGGAAAACCCCGGCGCAGATAGCGCTCCGGTGGCTGCTGCAGCTCGGCATTGTCGTCATCCCGAAGTCGGTGCGCAGGGAAAGAATGATCGAGAACTCGCGGATATTCGATTTCGAGCTTGCGGACAGCGAGATGAATAGCATCGGGTCATTGAACCGGAACATGAGGCTGGGACCGGACCCGGACAGCTTCTAACGCCGGGTTTTCTTTTTCTTCCCGCAAACAGGGCAGCCCTGGAGCCTCAGCGGTTTTTCCAGGCTGCTTTTTTTCAGCAGGGCCTCGTCGCGAAGGATTTCGGCCGACCTGCCGTCTGCGAGTATGCTCCCCTCATTAATGATGATCGTGCGCTCGCACAGGTCGAGCACCATGTCGAGGTCGTGCGTGGCTATGATCTTGGTGTGGTGAAAAGTCCCCAGCAGTTCTATAAGCCTGCGCCGCGCCCCGGGGTCCAGGTCGGATGTCGGTTCGTCCAGTATCAGGATGTCGGGAGTCATCGAAAGAACGGTCGCGATCGCTACGCGGCGTTTCTCCCCTCCTGAAAGCCGGTGCGTAGGGCGGTTGACCAGGTGGGCGGCCCCAACGGTCTCGAGGGTTTGTTGCACCCGGCCGTTAATCTCTTCCGGAGGAAATCCAAGGTTGAGCGGCCCGAATGCGACATCGTCATACACCGTGGGCATGAAAAGCTGGTCATCCGGGTTTTGAAACACCATGCCCACCGAGCGTTTGATGTGGTGCGCGGTTTCTTTCGTAACCGGGTAATCGCCGACCCTGAGTCCGCCCTGCGTGGGAAGGAGCAGGCCGTTCAGGTGCAGGAGCAGGGTTGATTTCCCCGCTCCGTTTGCGCCGACAATCGCAACCGATTCTCCATGTGTTATGAGAAACGAAATCCCCCTGAGCGCGTGAAACCCGTCCGGGTAGGTAAAATGGATTTCGTCCGCCTTGATGATATGATGGCTCATGAAAACAACCTCACGAAAAAATCTCCCGCGAGCACGGATACGTTCCAAAGCCTGAAGCAGATGAACATAACGGTCCACAGGGCCAGAAAGACATATTCGCGCATACCGAAGGAATGAGTGCCGGTAATCCTGATTGTGCCGTCAAAGCCCCTGCATACCATGGCGCGATGGATTTTCTGCGCGCGGTCGATGGAGCGAAGAAGCAGGGTGCCCATCAGCGGTCCGTAAACCCGCAGCCCGCGCCCCCTGTTTTCAAACGACCTCAGGTCCCTGGCGCGCAGCATCCTCGCGGCCTCTTCGACGAGGACGAAAAGATATCGATACAGGAACAGGAGCTGCACGACAAAGACCCTGGGCATTCCCAGGCGGCCAAGCGCGTTGCAAATCCCGTAAAAGCCGGTGCACGCGATGAGCGCCAGCGCAGTGCCCACGGTGAGGGCAAAGCGCGTCATTATCGAAAAGAAAGAGATCCATCCGCCGGTGACTCCAAGGTGGCCCACATGGGAGACCACCGCGGTGTCGAATATGGGATTGAAAACCGCGACCATAAGGGCGAACGGCGACACGACTATTATTTTTTTCATTATATAGCCGGCCGGGATATCTCCGGCTGAGACGAGATATACGGGGAAAATAAAGTAGGGGAAAAGGTTCGAGAGCTGATACTTGTGGAACGATACGACGCAGAAGAGAAATATCAGCGTTGCGATGAGTTTCGCCCTGGGATCAAACCGGTGCACGGGAGTCTGCCGGTACGACAGCAGGTCCATGTATCCCAGATTGAAAAGCGTTGATTCGATCCTGGAAATGGCCTTTACCCCGATCGTGTAATAACAGCGGCTGGTTGCCAGATAAAAATCCCCTCCCGCAGCGGGAGGGGATTGATGGTGAATGGATCAGTCGCTGATCTCTATACAATAATTAACCGATAGTATCAGGATTCAACAACTTTTCTCTTTCGTACTGCAAAACCGAAAAGAACTGCGATGATGAGCGTGAGCGCCCCGCCGATAATTCCCGAAAGAGAGGTTCCCGGGCTGACTGCGGGCCATGACGCTTCTTCTGGTTCCGGCGCAGCAGGATCTTCTCCTGCAGGGGGAGCAGCCTCCGGCTCTGCCTTGAAATCATAATCGGGCAGAAAAGCCGTCTTTTCCTGTATGGACTCGAGAATGCCGTAGATCGGGTTTTTCGGTTTTTCGAGCTCTTCGACCCCGGCTGTTTTGAACATCGACCATTCAAGGCCGTCCGGGAACGCTGACGCGAACCAGCTGAAAAGCCCGCCGGTGATTGCCGCAAGCACGACCAGTGTGGCAAGGACCTTCTTGAATGAAAGGGCGCTTGTGGAAACTTTTGTTCCCTCGATGATTTCAGGCTGCATCGTATGGATGAACAGCACGACCGCCGCGGATGCGAGCCCTTCGACAATGCCTATGGCCAGGTGAATGGGCTGCATGAGCAGCACAAAGGTGCCGAAAGGCAGCTCAGATATTCCGGAGGCGAGTGTCTCAATGACCACGCAGAATGCCCCAAGCTGCAGGCCCAGGATCGCTGAGAGGGTAGTCGCGAAGAAAAGCTTCCCTCTGGTGAAAGATGAGCCCATTATTTTTTTGAACACAAACGGATAAATGATGAGGCATGGGAAAAAGCCAAGGTTGAAGATATTGCAGCCAAGGGCAAGCAGTCCTCCGTCGGCGAAAAAGAGAGCCTGGACCACCAGCACCGAGGCTATGGTGAGAAAGGCCGCCCAGGGCCCCAGCAAAATTGCCAGCAGTATCCCTCCTCCGATATGGCCGCTCGATCCAGTTGCGGGAATCGTGAAATTTATCATCTGCCCGGCGAATATAAAGGCCCCCATCACCCCCATGAGAGGAACTTTGGAATCGTCCATTTCGTTTTTCAGTTTTTTTGCTGAATAGGCTATCAGGCCTGCGCTTGCGGCCATCATGGTTCCCCCTACTGCGGGAGATATTAATGCATCTGCCATGTGCATTTTCTGCCTCCGAACTACATTAAATATATGATATTGGTAACATTGATTTAAAATAAATAACATTTGTCAATTAATTAATTAAAATAAATAATATTGAAATGTTATTGACTAATTATTTGTGGCATCATTTTTTGATATAAAAATATTTTTATGAGGTTTTGATTTATGAAAAATGCAGTCAGACTATTCATTTTTGGCATTATTTTGTCCGCTTTCACCCAGACACCGGCATGGGCCGTTGATACCACCGAAGGCTTTTCAGTGGGTGCGTTTACCGATTTCGAAGCCTATGCCTCTCTGGGTTATGCAAACGGCGGCCCGTCATACGGCCTTGAGTTCCTTGTAGGAGGCGGAATTGTCGAGAAATTCAGCTACTATATTACAACAGGCGCCTCGGCGCTCGACAAGGATGTATCGGTCGATTTCCTGGGCCTCGGATTCATCATCACCCCGGTAGAGCTCGAAAAATTCGCCTTTGACATACTTCCAAGCATATCTTTCGACGCCAATCGTGGCAGCGAAGGATTTTCTTATCCGGGTTTCGACGCGTTTACCGCCGGGCTGAGTCTGGAATTCAACTGCATGGCCATCGCGGCCTTTCAACCCTATCTTCTCGCGGGATTCGAGGGCTCGTATGATTATCTCGCGGAAGACGACTTCTCATACGCATTTCCGCTCGCAGTGGGCGCTATGCTTCCGGTAAAGGAAAAGGTCGAGGTCCTGATGCAGCTTTCATGGTCGCCAAACAATGAAAGCGTCTGGATGGATGCAGACCGCGAGATAGCGGTTGGAGTGAACGGAATGGCGACCGAGGAACTAGAAGTGATTTCCCAGGTCGGATATAACTTTCTCGATAAAAACTTTGGAGTCACACTGGGTCTGATTTACGCCTGGTAGTGTTTAACCCCCACTGGTTTCACTATCGTTCAACCACCTCCCCCTTGGCAAGGG
The DNA here is from genome assembly GCA_022709405.1 of Spirochaetota bacterium. Classification (GTDB taxonomy): domain Bacteria; phylum Spirochaetota; class UBA4802; order UBA4802; family UBA5550; genus JAKLIV01. The sequence continues at coordinate 8,520 of JAKLIV010000071.1, read as the reverse complement.
GGAGGGCGGGAGGGGGTAGTGAACAAAATAATTTAACGGCAAACACGTAGCGCGCTACGCCCCTGCATGGCGTACACATCACTCGATTCCCCTGCATTTTTCGATAAATACCGGAAGGAACAGATTCAGATCGTCAGCCACGCCGACATGAGCTGTGGAAAAGATATTGGCGTGGGGGTCGGAATTGATTGCCACGATGAACTGGGAATTTTTCATGCCAACGAGGTGCTGTTGGGCCCCTGAAATGCCGCAGGCCATGTACAGGCGCGGCGATACGGTTTTTCCGGTCATACCGACCTGGCGCCCGTAGGGTAACCATCCGTTGTCGCACACGATTCTCGATGCGCCGACGGCGCTGTTCGAAAAAAGCTTCGCGGTTTCGTAGATAACTGCGAGGTTCTCCTCTTTGCCCACACCCCTGCCTGCTGCAACGATGACATCGGCCTCGTTCAGGGAAATTGCGGATTCATCGGCGGCGGTGATTCCCAGCGGAATGAACTTTTCGGAAACCGCATCATAATCGAATTTACGTATATTGCCGGTCGCATTCGGCGCCGCCGGATCTGATGCAAAAGACCCTGACTGTACCGTGCATACGAAACCATCGCCTGAACCGAACATTGTCTTTTCCAGCATTTTGCCGTTATAGGCCGATCGCGCGAATTCAATTACGCCGTTGTTCTCCCCGGCACGTTCGACTCCGGTGACGATCGCACAATCCAGTTCATTCGCGACGATCACCGCGGCCGCGCATGACTGCATGGTGTGGGAAAAGCATATTCGTGATGCGCCGATTCTACGGCACACTTCGATCACTGATCCTGCCAGGGCCGGAGGATTATAATACCGCAGGGCTTCGTGTTCGACCGTCATCACGTCAATGCCTGCGGCGGCGGCCTTCGGAACAGCGGCCGAGACGTCTTGTCCTGCGATCATGACCGTTGTTTCATCGGATGATATGGAGCATGAAGCCGCAAAGGCTGCGAGCTCCTGAACCGGCGTTATCAGCGAATTGTCGAGGGTTTCGCAAACGATGAGCAACTTCTTCGTCATCAGATCACCCTCCGGATATTCATACGAATCCCTTTTCATGAAGTATCGCAGCGAGTTTCTCGGCCTTTTCCTCCCTGGATCCTTCGAGCATGACGCCCCTGTCGGGCTGCGGAGGATAACCGAGGAGGCCTGCCGGGCTGCCTGTCGCTGAAAGCTCGTGGTCCCGGGCAACGATCTTGGTAATCTCCTGGGTTTTGGCGCGCAGCACGTTCGAAAGCGACGGATACCTGGGGCGGTTGATACCGGACTGGACAGCGAGCAGGCAGGGCAGGGAGACTGCCGCGCGTTCCCTGATGCCGCCCTCGATCTCGCACTCAACGGCGACCGAGCCCTTCAAGTGATCGAGAGCTTCCGAAATGACCGAAACCGCGAAAGGAATTCCGAGCATAGACGCGATCATCGGCCCGGTCTGGCAGTACATGCCGTCCTCCGACATAACTCCGGTAAAGATCAGGTCGAAATTCTTGTTCCTGGCGTAGTCGGCGATCAGGCGTGCGGTTTTTTTGGGGGGGATTAAAAAGCGGGTACCGGTCACGATGTGAATGGCATCATCGGCTCCCTTGCCCAGGGCCCTGCGCAGCATCTCGCTGGACCGTAACTGACCGACTGTTATCGCGGTCACGGTCGTTCCCGGAGCACGTTCTTTTATCTGAACCGCCTCTTCGAGAGCGAACTCGTCGTACCGGTTCATGCGGTACGAGGTATTTTTGTCCTGCACCACAGCGCCGTCCTCGGACAGCGCGAGCGGGGATTCGGGATCAATGATCTCTTTAATGCAGACGAGGATTTTCATTTTCTCCCCAGCACGATCAGCGCGTCCACGACCACAGGGTCAGGTCCGCTGAAGATTATCGGATTCATGTCTATCTCGGCGATTTCCGGGTGCAGTATGGGGATGAGGCTCAGCTTCTGTAAAAGATCAGCAGTTTTCAGCCTGTCGATCGCCGGCATTTTCCTGAAATTTCCGAGAAGCCTTCCGCTGCGCAGGTCGTCGGCCATCTCCTCCGCGTCGCGCGCCGAAAGTGGCGCGACCCTGAACGTAGTGTCGTTCAGGGCCTCGGCGAAAATCCCCCCGAGCCCGAAAAGTACGCACGGGCCGAAACCGGGCTGGTGCACGACGCCGGCCAGGAGCTCCCGCTCGCCTTTGATCATCCTGCTCACGAGCACCGGGACATTTTTCCCGGCCCGCTGCCTGATAAGATCGAAAGCGGCGCCGGCCTCGTCGGCGGATTTGACGTTGAGCATGACCATGCCGCTCTCGGTCTTGTGCATGATCTCGTGATCGCAAACCTTCAGGGCAACCGGGTACCCGATAGAGCCGGCGGCTTTGACAGCATCATCCCTGCTGGAGGCGAGCCGTTCGGCAGAGACCGGTATGCCGTATCCAGCGAGCAGTCTTTTGGCGGAATATTCGTCGAGCGCCTTCTGCCCTTTTCCGATCGCGTCGCGTATGATACCCAATGCATCTTTGTCAGGGACAGGAAGAGCCGGAGCTGCAAAGGATTTCCTTTCTGAAATTTTTTTATACTGGTGCAGTGCGACCATGGCCCTGGCGGCTTTTTCCGGTGAATCGAAGGTGGGGACGTCGTTCAACTGGTAGCCTTCGGTGAAATTGTCCCTGTTCTGGAACCAGGAGGATATGGTCATGGGAATTTCGAATTTTTTATGAAGCTGCGCGTATCTGTCGTCTTTCGGCCGTGTCGCTTCGGTGATCGTTTCGATAGATGCACCGCCCACCAGGTGCTTGATATGATCGTAGATCGCCTTGATGAAGCCCGACGACATGGCCCCGTGCATGACGATGCCGTCGACCTCCCCGCTTGCCATGATCGCTTCCGGGAGCTTTTCGGTGAGCATTCCGCTGTCCATGCTGAAGGTGACATCAACCGGGTTCCCCCCCGGGGCATGCGCCGGGAGGAGCGGCCGCAGTTTTTTCTGTAACACCTCGCTGAACGGGGGGATGGCCAGACCTCCCATCTCGCAGGTCGTGGCTATCGCTGAACCTGGCCCGCCCGAATTGGTGATGATGCCGATACGGTTTCCCCGCAGGCGGGGCTGGGTCGCCAGCGCCCAACCGAGCCCGTAAAGGTCCTCCACAGAATGGACGCGGATGATCCCGGCCTGTTTAAAAAGTCCGTCATACATGTGGTCAGGTCCGGCAAGGGCTCCGGTATGGCTCATCCCGGACCGGGCCCCTGCCTCGGTGCCGCCGATATACTGGGCCAGCACCGGTTTGCGTGGGGTTATCTTCCGGGCCACGTCGAGAAACCGCGCCACGTCACGGATACCCTCGATGTAAAGGGATATTGCAGTGGTATGCTCGTCGTTTCCGAGATACTCAAGTGCGTCTATTATGTTTATATTCGCCTCGTTACCCACGCTTATCGCCTTGCTGAAGCGAATACCACGCTCCTTCAGGTATGGCAGAACCTGGGTCACGTATGTTCCGCTCTGCGACGCCATTCCCAGCATTCCGGGCCCTGTCTCGAGCCGCATTACCGTGGTGTTCAGCGAAATCTGGCTGTTGATGATGCCCATGCAGTTCGGCCCGATAAAGCGCATACCGTATCTGGCTGCAATGGAGTTGATCAGCTCTTCCTGTTTCTTGCCTTCGCCGCCGGTCTCCTTGAATCCGGCGGTTATTACCACGGCATATTTTGTCCCTTTTTTTCCGAAATCTTCCATTAGGGATGGAAGGTGTTCGGAGGGGACCACGATAAACGCGAGTTCGGGGGTTTCGGGAATATCGGCAACGGTTTTATATGTCGGTGTACCGAGGACGCTTTGCTCTTTTGGATGAACGCAGTACAGCGTGCCCTGGTAGCCGTCCTTCAAGATGCTCAGGGCATGCATTGTTCCCATTTTCATGGGATTGTTTCCTGCACCTACAATGGCGATCGATTTTGGATTCATGAGACCGATAAGTGGATTCTGGGACATGGGACTCTCCGAAAATATACTTAAAATAACAGTGTTATCTATTTTTAGACTCAACTGTCAGATAGCAATCATTTTTTATCACTCGTATAAAATAACTTGCTGTAAACCCACCTGTGGGGGGCAACCCGAGCGCGAGACGTATGTTTCGCAACAAGTTAGATAATTCATGTCTGTAAACACTGTTTAATCCAAATATACGATGAGTCAATAAAAAAATCGAGCGCTCGCTATATTTTTTCTTGACATTATTCTACCCCGGCAAGTATTATTGAATTATAAAACAGCAAAGGCATCCAATGAGCACCATATATCTTATCAGGCACGGCCAGGCATCATTCGGTAAAGGCGACTACGACAAGCTGTCGGAAAAGGGTGTAGTTCAGTCCCGGATCACGGGCGAATTTCTGATTGAAGCAGGAGTGAAATTTGACCGCATCTACACCGGGACCATGGTCCGGCATCTTGAGACATTCAACGAATATGCAGATATTTTAAAGGCCAATTCTTTAGCTGGTCCCGAAACATCGAACACACCGGACCTGAACGAGTATGATTCGAAGCAGATACTCACGACACTGGTCCCCGAGCTCATCGATGAAAGCGATTCCTGGAAGGAACATCTCTCGAAAATCTACACTGATAAAAAGTCTTTTCAGCTCATCTTCGAGGAAACCCTGGCCCGGTGGACAGCAGGCAGGTATAAAAATACCGGCATCGCGACCTGGAATGAATACCTGTCCCGGGTGAACCGCTCCATAGACGATATTCTCAAAAATCACGGCAGGGGCAAAAATATTGCGGTTTTCACCTCTGGCGGAACTATCGCCGCTTTCATACGAAGGGCTCTCAATCTTTCAAATGAAGACACGCTCAGGGCGACATGGCAGATCGTGAACTGTTCCATTACACGTTTTAAATGCACCGAAACGAGCCTGATGATGGCGACGTTCAACGAACACGGCCATCTGGAGATATGCAAAGAGAAGAACATGATTACGTACAGGTGAAATATATTACCCCCCAACCCCCCAGCGGGGGGCTCCTTGAGCCGGATTTATTTTCAGAAAAGTCCCCCTCCGGGGGATTTAGGGGGGATCAGAAATCAGCATTACCCGGTGCAAGATATCTTAAGAAAAGAAAAGGAGGACCCCATGGATTTTACATTAAGCGACAAGATGCAGACGATTCTCGGCATGATAAACGAGTTCGTTGACAAGGAGCTCATCCCCCTCGAGCCGGAGTTCGTGAAGACCGAGTTCAGGGACATGGAGCCGGTGCTCGAAGAAAAACGGCGCATGGTGAAGCAGATGGAGCTGTGGGGGCCGAACCATCCCAGGGACCTGGGCGGGATGGGGCTCACGATGCTCGAGCACGGCCTGGTGTCGGAAGCGCTCGGAAGATGCCCGCTGGGCCACTATGTTTTCGGGTGCCAGGCGCCTGATGCCGGAAACATCGAGATTCTCCATATCCACGCCACGCCCGAACAGAAGGAAAAATACCTGAAGCCGCTCGTCAAGGGCGAAATAAGAAGCTGTTTTTCGATGACCGAGGTCGACCTTCCGGGATCGAACCCGGTCATGATGGACACCACCGCGGTCAAGGACGGGAGCGATTACATCATCAACGGCCACAAATGGTACACGACCGCGGCCGACGGTTCGAAGTTCGCCATAGTCATGGCCATAACAAATCCGGACGCGCCGCCGTACCTGCGCGCGAGCATGATCATCGTGCCAACCGACAACCCGGGCTTCAACCTGGTGCGTAACATACCGGTGATGGGTCATTCAGGAAGCAGCTACGCGAGCCATGGCGAGATACTGTACCAGAACTGCCGCGTGCCCCAGTCGAACATCCTCGGCAAGGAAGGGATGGGATTTGTCATGGCTCAGGAGCGCCTGGGGCCAGGACGAATCCATCATTGCATGAGATGGCTGGGCATCTGCAAGCGTTCATTCGACCTGATGTGCAGAAGGGCGAACGAGCGGCTCGTGGCCCCCAACGGCAAGACCCTCGCCACGCGCCAGATCGTGCAGGAGTGGGTCGCTGACTCGGCAGCGGAAATTCAGGCCGCGCGGCTCATGACCCTTTACGCGGCGTGGCGAATCGACACCGTGGGCCCGAAAGACGCGCGCGACGACGTATCCATGATCAAGTACGTGGTGGCCAATACCATGCAGCGGGTGGTCGACCGGGCCCTCCAGGTTCACGGCGGACTCGGGATGACCGACGACACGGTGCTGGCGTACTTCTTCAGGCATGAACGGGCCGCAAGGATCTACGACGGGGCGGACGAGGTTCACAAGACGTCGCTTGCCAAGCGCGTGCTTCAGCGGTACGAAAAATAGGCGTACGAGAGGACAAGGACCGGTCAAGGGATGAATTTCGAGGAATTTAAAAATACGGTCATGGTTTCCCTGGAGGACATCTGCAGGGGGTTTTACCGGGAAAACCGCGGCCTCATGAAAATCAAAAAAGAGGACGTTGCAGTCAGAAATTTCGTTTCGATCTGCCAGGCCACGCTCAAGCTCTCAAACGAAAAAGGTTTTCAGGCGATGAGCCTCAGGGACCTGTGCGGTGAAAGCGGGCTGAGCATGGGCGCTCTGTACTCGTATTTTTCGAGCAAGGACGAGCTCGTTCTCATGATACACGAGCATGGACACAAATCGGTGCAGAAGATACTGACGCAGTTCACAACCGGGGTTGACAACCCTGCCGTAAAGCTTCAGGCCGCGATCCGCGCTCACCTGTATCTGAGCGAGCTGATGCGGTACTGGTTCGCCTTCTTCTTCATGGAGACGAAGAATCTCAGCAAAAAAGACCGGAGAATCCCGGTCGAAAGCGAGCTCTGGACCGAGAAGGTGTACATCGATATACTCGAGGAAGGGAAGAAATCGGGCGTGTTCCATGTGGATGATCCGGTGCTCACCGGGTCGGCCATAAAGGCGCTCATGCAGGACTGGTATCTGAAACGCTGGAAGTACACGCAGAGAAATATCGGCATCGACCAGTACGCGGATTTTGTCGTTTCCATCATTGAATCTTTTGTGTTGAAAAAACAAAGCACCCTATAAGGAGATTGTCATGGCAGCACTTGACGAACCCGTAAAAATACGCGAAGGCGAAGAGCTGGACCCCGAAAAGGTCCGGGCGTTTTTAATCGAATCCATCCCCGGCCTGAAAGGGGATATAAGCATCAAGCAGTTCCCGAGCGGATTCTCGAATCTGACCTATTTCATCACGCTCGGAGACCGGGAGATGGTCCTGCGCAGGCCTCCTTTCGGCAAAAAAGCCAAGACCGCGCATGACATGTCGCGCGAATACCGCATCCTGTCCGCTCTCAAACCATATTTCCCGTACTGCCCGGAGCCGCTGGTGTACAGCGAGGGCTCCGGAGTTATGGATTGCCCGTTCTACGTGATGGAGCGGATCAAGGGAATCATTTTCAGGAAGGACCTGCCCAAGGGCATGACCCTGGACACTAACCAGGCCCGGACCCTGAGCACGAACCTGATCAGGGTGCTCGCGGAGCTGCACAATCTCGATTATGTAAAGGCAGGGCTCGGGGATTTCGGCAAACCTGAGGGATACGTGAAGCGGCAGATAGAGGGCTGGAGCAAGCGCTACCGCGACGCCCGGACTCCGGACGCGCCGGATTATGAAAAGGTCATGCAGTGGCTCGCCGACAAGATGCAGCCCGATACCGACAGGCCGTGCCTCATCCATAACGATTACAAGTTCGACAACGCCGTGCTCGACGCGTCCGACCCGATGAAGATCATCGGCATCCTCGACTGGGAAATGGCGACCGTGGGCGACCCGTTCATGGACCTGGGATCGTCGCTGGCATACTGGGTCGAGAAGGACGATCCGCAGCAGATGCAGCTCATCCGCATGATGCCCACGAACATCGAAGGGATGCTTACCCGTAAGGAGCAGATTAAACTGTATTCGGAGCTGACCAACCGCCCGGTCGACACCTTCGATTTCTACTACTGCTTCGGCCTGTTCAGGCTCGCGGTCATAGCCCAGCAGATATATTACCGGTTCTTCCACGGTCAGACAAAGGACCAACGTTTCGGTATGCTGATTCACGCGGTGAAGATTCTTGAAGGAACCGCGCTGGAGGTAATGGCGAAGTCGAATCTTTAATAGGCAAAAAACAAGGGACTTGCCACGGAGACACTAAGATTCTTTCAAACCCCCACCGACTTCGCTTCGCTCAGTCACCTCCCCCTTTGTAAGGGGGAGGATGGGAGGGGGTCAATAATCCACTCTGTGCCTCAGTGCCTCTGTGGCTGTCTTTGATGAGTAAAGGAGTTATTTTATGTCAGAAAAATTTTACAGTGAACGAGACCTCAACTTCCACCTCTACGAGGTCAATGACGTCGCCTCGCTGACCGCATATCCCCTGTTCGCAGACCACAGCAGGGAGACCTTCGACATGGTCATCGAAACCGCGAAGAACATCGCGATCGACCACATGCGGCCATTCTTCACCGAGATGGACCGCCAGCCGCCGCAGTA
>JAKLIV010000070.1 GCA_022709405.1 Spirochaetota bacterium | reverse complement strand
CTGAAGGCGGCATTTATGAGGCGGGGAAATCGGCCCACAAGCTGGGGATTCCACTCTTCACGGCCGAATATGCATCCTACCCGAAAAACGCAGAGGGAAACCGGCTCATAATAAGCGAACTCGGCGGCACGCCGGTACGCGGACGATTCGTAAATGATCTTCTTGTTCCGAACATGGAAAAAATGATCGGCATCGCCAAATTCAAATGAGAATCCGGAGAATCGAATGAAAAACATCATTGCCTCCCTATTATTGCTTTGCCTGTTGGCTGCCGCCACCGGATACACTCTGAACCTTCCTCCGGCCGGGACCTCAGGCAGCGATTTTCACGTCAATTATGGTGAAACCGTCAGGACGACCGCGAAGCGACTGGAAGAAAACCAGATAATCCGCAGCGCCGATTACTTCGTGCTCCTCTCTTATATCTGGCGCAGACAGTCGATAAAGTCGGGCAAATACGAACTGCACCGGGGCATGACCTCGCTCGATATCCTTAAAAAAATGACCAGGGGAGAAATTCTGACCGGAAGGGTGACGATTCCTGAAGGTTTCAACCTCTTCCAGATCGCCGGCAGGCTCGACGAGACGGGAATCTGCGATGAAGCCGATTTTCTTATGTACGCGCATGACGAGGACTTTCTCGCATCGATAAGGATATACTCCCCGTCGGCAGAAGGCTATCTTTTCCCCGACACCTATGTCTTCCCCCAGGAATCCGACCCGAGGGACATCATCGCCCAGATGCACAAAAGAACACTCAAGGAGCTTGAAAATTTGGACGCGCTTTACTCCGACAGCAGGATACACGACATCCTGACACTCGCATCCCTCATCGAGGAGGAGGCCAGAATCCCCGGCGAGAGGGCCCTGATATCCGCCGTGTTCCACAACAGGCTGCGAAAAAACATGCGACTCGACTGCGACCCGACCGTGCGCTACGCGGTCAAAAATTTCGACGGCCCCCTCACCTACCGTGATCTGGACAGCGACAGCCCGTACAACACCTACCGGAGGCGAGGCCTCCCGCCGACGCCCATAAGCTCGCCCGGCAGGGAATCGCTCAGGGCCGCGCTGCGTCCCGCGCAGAGCAATTATCTTTTTTTTGTTGCCAGGAACGACGGGTCCCACTACTTTTCCACGAACCTGCGCGAGCATTCACGGGCCGTCGATTACTACCAGAAGGGCGTTAAAAATGGATTCAGGGACAGGCAGAAACGTGCGGACTGAGATAGTTTCCCCCGCGGGCAACGCTGAGAAGCTCAGGTTCGCGGTCCGTTACGGGGCGGACGCGGTATATTTCGGCGGGGACGAATTCAACCTGCGCGTGCGCTCGGACAATTTCACCCTTGAAGAGATCGGGGAAGCGGTCGAGTTCTGCAGAAAAAGCGGGGTCAAGACAGTTTTTCTGTTCAACGCCTTCCTTCACGAAAAAGACATCGCTCCGGCCGCATCATATCTCGAAAAGATCAAGCGCCTCAATTTCGACGCGATCATGGTCTCCGACCCTGCGGCCAAGGCGCTCATAGAGGCCGCCGGAATCGAGACCGAGTTCCATCTCTCGACGCAGATGTCGGTCATGAACCATCTCGCGGTGAAGTTCTGGCGCAGCGCCGGATTCAAACGAATCGTGCTCGCCCGGGAGACGACGCTCGACGAAATACGGGCGATCCGGGACGCCACCGACGCCGAGATCGAAATATTCGTGCACGGAGCATTGTGCGTCGCCTATTCGGGCCGCTGCCTTCTGAGCCGGTATCTCACCGGACGCAGCGCCAACCAGGGAGACTGCTCCCAGCCGTGCAGGTGGAACTACTCCCTTGTCGAAAAAAAAAGGCCGGGCAACTATCTCGATGTCATCGAGCATGGATCGGGCACCGAGATACTCTCCTCGATGGACCTGTCCCTGATCGAAAAGATAGGGGACTACATCGATGCCGGGGTCAGCGCGTTCAAGATCGAGGGGAGAATGAAATCCGTCTATTACGCCGCAAACACCACGCGCATATACCGGCACGCGGTCGACTGCGCAGGGACCGGGGCGTTCGCCGAACACCTGCCCTTCTGGAACAGAGAGCTTGACCTGATCAGCCACCGACCCTACACAAACGACCTGTTCAATGAATTCGACAATATCCCTTTCGAATCGGTACCATACATCAAAAAGGCCCTTTTCATGGGTTACCGGGCGGATGACGGCGTTCAGTCAAGAGAAATCGATGTCAAGGTATTCAATCCTTTTTCGGTCGGGGATATAGTCGATGCGATTTATCCTATAAAAGAAACCATTATGGATCACCAGTGCATTATCACTGATATCAGGTCCGCCGATATTGGTATAACGACAGTAGCCAGGCCGGGGAGCGTGTATACTGTTACCTTTGACAGGCCTGTTTATTCAAACGCCCTTTTCAGAAAAATAATCAAGTAACCCTATTCACTAAAAAAGAAAAAATCTCGAAATTATATCTCCGTAACAAATTTTTTCATAAAAAGCCCATGTAGGTGGGATTTTTTATTGGCAAAACTGCTATTTTTTCTTAATAAAACACTCATAAGCAATAATTATTAAAAGAGGTTCATATGAAAAAAATAGTCATTTCAATGTGTGCTTTGGGGATGTTCTTTGGTTTGTTGAATTCAGGCATGGCGGTGACCGATGTGACAGACGGCTGCTATATATGCGATATACCAAACCACTATGTACAATTTAAAGGCAAAGACAGCAAGGAACTCCAGGACAAGGCTTTAAAAAAATTTGGTTGCTCTGTCTATGGCGTAATGCCCTACTGCAACGGCCTTACCGATGCCGACGGACTGACCAGAATAGAGGGCGTTGTAGACTGATAAGACATTATTTCTGCAACCGCAATCGATGTCATGCTGTCTTGTTTAATCGTTGATTGCATTGAAAGAATCCGGTTCATTACGAGGCGGCATGGACATCAGAAAAAAAGAAAAAGTTTCATTCTATTCGCATTTCATTGCAGTTCCTGCAGCCGCAGCGGGCACACTCTTTCTTGCACTCGAAGCTCGGCACAACATGCCGCTTTTCATCGCAGTGCTGATATACGGGTCCACCACTGTCTTCCTGTTCGCATCGAGCTCCCTCTATCATATGAATAAGAAAGACGAGAACGAAACCACCGTCTGGAGAAAGCTCGATCACCTGGCCATATTCTTCATGATCGCAGGCACCTATACGCCCATGACGCTGATCTTTCTCGACGGCCCCCTGCAGACCGCAATCATCGGCGCGCAGTGGACCCTTGCCGCCCTCGGCCTGTTGTTCAAGATGTTTTTCATCAATGCGCCGCGTTTTCTCAGCACGGGGGTCTATCTGGCAATGGGATGGCTGGTTCTCATACCGCTGAAATATTTCTGGGACGCGATGCCCGGGAATATCATTATCTATACAGCTCTCGGCGCCCTGGCGTTCACGCTCGGGGGCGTCGTTTATGCAGCGAAGAGACCGAAATGCAGACCGGACGTTTTCGGTTTTCATGAGATTTTTCATGTGCTTATTATAATGGGTTGGTTTTTCCACTACCTGATGGTTTACTTTTCGGTGATATATCAAATGGGATGATGACCGCAATGGTCACCATACTCATCACCGTTTATAAATTCATTCAATAAAAATCTTTTGACAAAATCATCATCCGGGAATAACCCTGCTCTATCGGGCAGCCTGTCCCGGCGCGTCCGTCCAAATGCATCAAGGAGACCATGAATGTTCGCCAAACCTCCCGGAATCGAAGACATCTTCCCCGACCGGATCGACCGCTGGAACCGCATCATTGGAGCGGCCGAATCGGTCTTCCGTAAATACAACTACCGTGAAATAATAATCCCGGTCATGGAATTCACCGAGGTTTTCGCCCGCGGCCTTGGCGACGAAACCGACATCGTCTCGAAGGAAATGTTCACCTTCGAAGACAGGGGCGGGCGCAGCCTCACTCTCCGCCCGGAAGGGACCGCTTCGGTCGTGCGCGCCTATGTCGAAAACGGCGAATACAACAGGCTCGCGGCATGCAAGCTTTTCTACCGAGGCCCCATGTTCAGGGCCGAAAGGCCCCAGCGCGGAAGGCTGCGGCAGTTCAACCAGATCGGTGCGGAATTTTTCGGCAGCCAGGACCCCTACTACGATTACGAGATCATCGCAGTCGCAGACGGGATCGCGCGGGGTTCAGGCATAAAAGGATACGAGATACTCATCAACTCGATCGGCTGCACCGGCGACCGCGAGGCATATATCGCGCTGCTTAAAAAATTCTACGAGGGCAAAAAGGAGCGGCTCTGCGAGGACTGCAAAAAAAGGCTCGATAAGAACGCCATGCGGCTCCTTGACTGCAAGAATGAAAGCTGCAGGGATTTGAAGAAAGAGGCGCCGGTCATTACCGACCATCTGTGCCGCGACTGCGCCGAACACCACGATACGGTTAAGTCGTATCTGGCTTCGAACGGCGTCATCTGCAGGGACGACCCTTTCCTGGTGCGCGGCCTCGACTACTATACCAGGACGACCTTCGAATTCGTGTCTTCGCAGCTTGGCGGTCAGAACGCATTCGCCGCGGGCGGCCGCTATGACGGCCTTGTCGAGCATTTCGGCGGAAAACCGACCCCGGCTGTAGGATTCGCCGCCGGGATCGAGCGGATGTACCTGCTGATCGAGGACCAGGAAATCTCCTCGAGCGGGATCGACGCATACATCGTCCATGTCGGGGGGGAATCGCTCAGGCAGGCGGTCGAGCTCGCATCCCGGCTCAGGGACGCCGGATTCTCGGTCGACATGGATCCGGCGTCAAAGGGATTCAAGGCGCAGTTCAAAAAGGCGGACCGCGAGAAATCGCTTTACGCAGTGATTATCGGAGAAGACGAGAGCGCCGCCGGGACATGCACGGTCAAGGACCTGAAAACAGGCGAACAGAAAACGGTCAGTTCATCTGAATGCGCCGCAATGCTTGCGAAAAGTCAATGATGCACGCGACTCAGGAAACGGGCTGGCTGTTCCCAGAAGAGTTGCGGTTCGAGGGCCTTCGCCGCCTTCTGCGGTGATCGCGGCCCGAACGCTGGTCTGATCCCGAAGGCTGGCCGGAACCCGAACTCGAAACCGAAGCCGATCCCGACCTCAACCGGCTCAGTATACCCGGCTTCGCGTCCTTGATCTTCTTTCCAGGAAATTTCTTCCAGTCGATCTTGTGGGTGATATCGGCCAGCGCGAGCAGGTCCTTGTGGATTGTGTTTTCGTCGCCGTACCAGAGCGAAACTGTCGCGCCGGATTCCTTGGTAGCCTCGATCGCGGGGATGAAATCGCTGTCACCCGCGACGACGATCACATGCTGGATGTGGCCCGCTGCGGAGTGGCGCACCATGTCCACTGAAAGCAGGACATCCACCCTTTTCTGCTCGAAGTATTCGCGGTTCCCGTCCCTTCTGCGATGGAGCTTGCCCAGTCGCACACCCCACCTTGGCAGGCTTGTTATTTCATCCATGAACGCATCATGCTCCTCCATCCTGCGTTTCTCGCTGTCAGTCGGTTCGGGAGACATCCATGGCGCGCAATAGTAAAAATAGCAGCGCAGAAGGTCGAGCGGAACGGATTTCCGCAGTGGTTTTAAAAGATAGTCGGAGAGCTCGTCATATTTGGGCTCAATGTTGTTCTTTTTCAAAAATGACAGAAGATAGGCTCCATCAATAAAAATAGCGGCTCGCAAATTGTTCCTCCATTATTTCGTTTTGCTTTGCTTTATTTTGTCCGTGATAAAATAACAGGCGGCATCGTGCGCCGTAACCGGTTCCTGCGGGGATAAACAGTCCTGATGAAAATCCAGGGTCTCACGATCGAATGAGGTTTTCATGCCGCCGGCGAATATATGCGAGAATACCGGCATCCGCCTCCACTCCTGTTATTACAGACCTGGTGTATGTTACATGAGCGCCTGATCCTGTCAAATATAATATTGGAATATTAGCGGTTTGGGCGGATATCAATACACTAAAAAAACAATTGTCAGGCAGTATAGCCATGATAGAATATTGCCATTGAATCCGATCAAGGAGTCCCGCAGATTAAAAGGGCTTTCAGGCGGCATATTATCCTGCCACGGACCGGATCGAGATAATATTTTTCCGATATCAACGGTATGATCAATTCGTTCCACAAAGCTTTCAACACAGCTTCAATCCCCATATTGATGGCGGACGCATCAGGGAAAATTATCTGGATAAACGATTACTTCAACTCCCGCATCGGGGCACTGCTTCAGCATACAGGAGATGATCCCGGATGGCCCTTCGTCACGGCAGCCGATAAAAACACATTCACATCCACGATCGGCCGTGCGATCAAAGGAGATACGGCCGATGCCTTCAATACACAGATGTATTACCTGGATGGAACGATCAGAAATATCAGGTGGAACACCATGCTCATTCCTCACGGCGGGCGGCCGGGAGGAGAAATCGTCGCAATATCGGGCGTCGAAATGAATTTCTTCGCAGATAGTAGAACCGACATCAACGCTCTCGAGGAACGCTACAGGACTTTATTTGAGAATATCGGCGTCGGCATGTTATGCATTGCGGAAGACACGACGATCGCACTGGTCAACAGGGAATTCGAAAAAATGACCGGCTATTCCAAAGAACAGGTCGAAGGGAAGATGAGCTGGATCGAGTTCATCAAGGATGACGAGAACCTCGCAAAGATGAAACAATACCATACGATCCGCAGAATCGACCCGGATACCGCGCCGGGGGTGTATGATACGAAATTTGAGACCGCAACCGGCAAGATCCTGGATGTCATTGTTCGGGTGGCCATGATCCCCGGCACCGCATACAGCATAGGATCCATACTCGATATCACAGAGAGAAAAATTGCTGAAAACACACTCCGCGAAAGTGAGGAAAAATACCGCACACTGGTAAATAACATCCAGGATTCATTATACAGGACTGATTTGAAGGGAAATCTCACATTCATAACACCTTCGGGGGCGCGCAACCTGGGATTTGAATCAACCGACGAGCTTATAGGGATGAATGTCGCTGAAGAATTTTACGAAAATCCCGGTCAGAGGGTATTGCTCCTTGATGAGATATACAGGATCGGGAAAGTGGTCAATTATGAAGTGAAACTGAAACGCAGGGATGGCACTACATTTCCGGCTCTGATAAACAGCCATCTTTATTATGACGAGAAAGGCGACATCCAGGGAGTTGAGGGAATATTAACCGACATAACCCAGCGCAAAAAAATTGAGGAAGAGACCCGGAAACTCGCCTCAATCGTCAGGCATAGCAATGAACTGATAAACCTCTCCCATCTGGATGGGAGGATGGTATTTCTTAATGAAGCCGGATCAAGGATGCTCGGCATCGACCAGAAAGACATTGAGAAAATAAACATACTTCAGGTGATCCCAGACCATATTAGGGGGCTGGTTGAAAATGAGCTGCTTCCATCACTTATTGAAGGCAAGTCATGGGAGGGCGATTTGCAATATATCAACCTCAAGACAGGCAGGTTGACTGACGTGCATGCCATGGCCTTCACCATCGACGACCCGGACACTGGTTCGCTGAAGTATCTGGCAAATGTTTCCCAGGATATTACCTGGCGCAAGGTGACCGAAGAGAAATTCACTCAAGTTTTCATGATGGCGCCCGACGGCATCAGCATCACAAGAATAGAGGACGGCATGATAATCGATACGAACGAGGCGTTCGAGGAAATGCTCGGCTGGAAACGCGCCGAAGTAATCGGGCGCACTTCGCTGGATATCAATTTCTGGGACGATCTTGCAGACAGGGTGTTCATGGCAAACGAGCTGAAAGCCGGTAGGGAAATACGGCAGCGTGAATGCAGGTTCAGACGCAAGGACAATTCCCCGGGAATCGGGCTTTATTCCAGCAAGCCGATACAGATCGCTGGAGATGAATGCCTGATATTTATTATGCAGGACATCACCGCGCGCAGGCTTGCTGAAGAAAGCTCCCGGCAGTCAGAGGAAAAATTCACGAAAATCTTCATGTTGTCTCCTGACTGTATTGCTATAACTCGATTGAGCGACGGCATGATCATCGACGTCAACATCGGGTTCGAGGAAATCACCGGCTGGACGCGGGAAGAGGCGACAGGTAAAACATCGATCGACATCATGTTCTGGGCCGGACTTGAACAGCGCGAAAGAATGATTGACGACCTCCAGGCAGGCAGGGAAATCAAGCACCGCGAATTTCAATTCAGACGGAAAGACGGCACGGTTCGCGAGGGGATTTACTCGGCTCGAACGATCCAGATCGCAGGAGAGGAATGTCTGATCTTCATACTCAATGACGTAACCGAAATCAAGGAGACTGAAAAAATACTGATAAAGAACGAGCAACGGCTTCACGGAATCACGACGAATATACCAGGCGTCGTTTACCAGTTCTATGCGAAAGACAACGGCGAATACGGCATCAGCTATGCCAGTGAAAGAATTACGGAAATCTTCGGATTGCCTGGAGACCTTGAATCGATATTCCCGACCTTCATCTCCCGGCTGTGCCAGGAAGACAAAGAAAGATTTCTCAACTCGATCAGGGAGGCTCAGGAAAAAATCGCACCATGGAATTTTGAAGGCCGCTTATTAAAACCGTCGGGTGAAATAATGTGGTTCAAGGGGCTTTCAACACCGGTAAGGAGCGATGATCGTGTTGTCTTTGACGGAATTTTCCTCGACATTACGGAGCAAAAACTGGCCGAAGAAAAATCCCGCCAATCTGAGGAAAAGTTCACTAAAGTTTTCATGACTACGCCTGATTGCATCGTGATTACCCGATTGAAAGACGGTCAAATCATGGATGTCAACCGCGGATTCGAGGAGATTTCGGGATGGAAAACACATGAGGTAATCGGACGGACCGCCATGGAAATCAATGTCTGGAATGACCTTGTCGAACGAGACAAAATGGTGAATGATTTAAAAGCAGACCTGGATGTCCTGAATCGTGAATCACGGTTCAGGCGCAAAGACGGTTCGTTGCGCAATGTAAACTATTCAGCCCGGAGAATAAAGATTGCCGGCGACGATTGTATTATCTTTGTCCTGCAGGATATAACCAATCTCAAGGAGGCTGAACGATCTCTCCGCAGTTCTCTCGATGAAAAAGAGCTCCTGATCAAGGAGCTGTACCATCGGACCAAGAACAATATGCAGGTCATCAGCGGCTTGCTCAAACTCAAGTCAGCCGGTACAGATGATCAAGAGATACATGATCTCTTCACCGATATTGAAACCAGGATACAGACCATGGCCCTGGTGCACCAGAAACTGTACGAATCGCAGAATCTTACCGATCTCAACCTGCATGATTTCATTAATAGCTTTGCGGAATTGATAACCAGAAACTATGCCCTTATCCCGGAAAAAATATCCATCAGGCAATCGGTTGACAGCATCCCGATATCAATCGACGTGGCCATGCCGCTGAGCCTTGTTTTGAACGAGCTCATATCAAATTCGCTCAAGCACGCTTTTCACGGGGAAAGCCACGGAGAAATCCTGATTAAAATCGAATCCGCCGGAAAGAATCTGAAGTTCGAATACAGGGACAACGGCATCGGACTCCCGGAAGGATTTGAACCCTCGGTATCGGCGACCCTCGGTATGAATATCATACACACTATTTCGAAAAATCAGCTGGGAGGCGAGATTATTTTTTTGAAGGGGAAGGGATTCGGGTGTATAATCAATATAAAAACCAACCTCTACCGAAGAAGGATATAATGGCCGCGAAAAAGAAACTGATGATTGTCGAAGACGAGATGATCACCGCGATGAGCCTGCGGCATGAGCTGATGCATCTCGGTTATGAAGTGACCGACATCATCGCCTCAGGAGACGAAGCCGTAAAAAAAGCGTTCACCGACATGCCGTCAACCATACTCATGGATATAAACCTCATAGGAGAAATGGACGGCATTGAAGCAATCCAGAAAATCCACGAGCAAATGCCGATTCCCGTGATATACATGACGGGGTATTCAACCAAGGAAATTAAAGACAGGGCGCTGCAGACAGCGCCCCTGGCCTACCTTGAAAAACCGGTCAACATCCAGCATATCAGAAAAATTCTTGAACGCCAATGCTGAACAAACGCTCTCCGGTGCAGCTATTCATTCATCGAATACAGGCCCTTGAGGGCGTACACGTGCTCCTTCCATATCTTGCTGAAGCGCTCGGGATTCGCGAGCGGCGTCTTGATCATGGCGAGCGAGTACTCCCTCTGGGCGTCGCTGTTGCTCGGCTTGGAGTGGATGTTCAGGGCGAACTTCGAGAAATCGCGCACCATGAAGTCGAAGATCTCGTCGAGCAGGGCGTCTTCGACATTGAAGTGTTTGCGGTTCTCGATGATGAGCTGGCCGTACGCCACCAGGCACAGGATCTCTCCCAGGGCCAGCAGGTAATCGATGTCCTTTGCCTGCTTCTCGTCCGGGCTCGCCTTGGCCAGAAACTTCTTGAAGAGCCTGATCTGCTCCTTGAATATGTTCACGTTCGGAAGATCGACGCTATCGTAGGCGATGTTGTAATCGTGGAACTGAATCTTGGAGAGCCCGCCGGTCGGTCCCTGCCTGAACATGAAGGAATCGTTGCCGTTGTCATCCCGCCTGGGAACCTCTTCGTACTGACCGGGATTGAAGAAATAATTTTTCATGAACTTCACGATCAGGGCCATGTTCACGTGCACCGTGCCCTCAAGCTTCGGAAGCATGCGGATCTCGTGCGCCGCGATCTCGAAGAAGGGCTCGCTCTCGAATCCGCGCGCAGCGATGACGTCCCACAGGAGGTTGATCACCTCCTCGCCCTCGCGCGTCACCTTCATCTTCACCATGGGATTGTACAGTAAATAACGGCGGTCGTTGTCGTTTGCGGAGCGCATGTAATCGGTCGCGCGTTCGGCAAAGAGCTTCATGGCCACCAGGCGGCAGTAGGCGTCGACGAACAACCTGCGCACGTGCGGGAAGTCGGTCACAAATTTTCCGTACAGGTTCCTGTTCGCTGCATGGTCGATGGCCTCGTAGAGGGAATGGGTGCACAGCCCGATCGATCCCCACCCCAGGTTGAATTTGCAGACATTGATCGTGTTGAGCATGTCGTCCCAGGCCTTGGGGCCGCGCTCCATGATGTCGGAATCGGTAATTGGATAATCGTGCAGCGCGAACTCGGCCACGTAATTCTGCTCGTTCACCACGCTCCTGATGCATTCATATTTTTCATGCTTCGAATTCACCGCGAAGAAGACATACTCGCCCGTGCCGTCGATCTTGCCGAAGGTGGACACAAGCCCGGCCTCGTTTCCATTGCCGATATAGTACTTGTCGCCGCGGGCGAGATAGGTGCCGTCCTTCTGGGGATAGAGCATCATATCGCTCGAGTAAATGTCAGCGCCGTGTTCCTTCTCGGAGAGCCCGAATGCGAAAACGGCCCCATCTTGAAGCAGCTTCACCGTTTTCTGTTTCACCTGCTCATTGCTTCCCAGCCACAGGGGAACCAGCCCGAGCATTGAAACCTGCCATGTGTACCAGTAGGTTATCCCGTAAAAGGATGTTATCTCGGAAAATTCATTATTGCGGTAGGTGTCCCAGCGGGAATCTGCGGGTCCGTATCCGGCGGGAGTCATGAGGGTCGCGAATACCTGGTTTTCCTTGAGGAACTCGACGAATTCATAGTTCCACTTCTTCTCATGCCAGTCCTTCTTGATGCTTTTCAGGCCTTTTTTCTCGAAGTATTCGATGGTCTTGACCATTATCTGCCTGGATTTTTCGTCAGGATACTTGCGCACATGGTTTTTCGGGTTTAATAATATCATAATTGCCTCTCAAATTAATATCGCTGTATTGACCATCTATCAATTACCTGAACAGTATTCAGTATGTCAAATATTTTTCAAAATTTCCTTGCTTTTTGAGAATTAAATCACAGATTATGTTCATAATCTGTCTCAGGTACCATAAAAATGACCAGGAAAAACACCCTCTCCAGATTCAAAGAAAACGAACGTGAAGCCAGGCGCACCCTGATCATGGACTCGGCCGAAAAAGTTTTCTCCAACAGCCCTTTCGACCGTGTGAGCATGCGTGAAATCGCCGATGACGCCGGCATCGCCACATCCTCTATTTACACATACTTTCCGAACCAGGACACCCTCTTCGTCGAGGCCACCCTGCGCAACACCAACGCGCTGATCGATGAATTGAACTCGATCATTGAGTCCTCTGCCGATGAGCACCTGCTCGAACGCTCGATCAACACGTTCATTGAATTCATTTCAAAACATGATTCGTACTTCCGAATGATGGTGCTCTTCATGACCAGGGGCAACCTGAACCCGGAAGCTCTCGCCAAACTGAACGAGATGGTGCGACGCGGACTTGACGTTTTCGAATCAATCTTCTCGAAGATAGGCTACAAGGGTGACATAAGGATGCTCGCCCATTTCTTCTTCGCCTCCCTGAACGGCATTCTCGTGACGTACCGAAAGCTCCCCGGAAGGAGCGAGGACCAGGTGCTGGCCCACATGGAAGAAGTCGGCCGCGTAATGGTCGACCTGATACTGGCTAAATGTGAATGATCGTTTCTTTTTTTATCTTAGATTACGGCTCTTTTGGCGGCAGGTGCATTTTTTACCGGGATGATGTATGCACACATGATTATATTGATTGTAACCAATATGGTAAGACATGCCGGTCAATTCCCGTCCGCTTTATGGAACAGTGAACATGAAAAGAGTTGCATTGATAATTAATCATCTTTCAGGCGGGGGGGCGGAGAGAGCTGTCTCAAAAATATCCCTGGCGCTGGGAGGTCACTACGATTTGTTCCTGATTCTCTCTGATGGATCAAAAATCGACTACGAATTCGAAGGGCGGCTTGTCGACCTGGGGATACCTCATGCAGATAATATTCTACTTAAAATGATCAATGCAGTCAGACGAATTATAAAATTGCGGAAAGTGA
Organism: Spirochaetota bacterium; assembly: GCA_022709405.1. Classification (GTDB taxonomy): domain Bacteria; phylum Spirochaetota; class UBA4802; order UBA4802; family UBA5550; genus JAKLIV01. Next base: position 6,531 of record JAKLIV010000070.1, on the reverse strand, counting down.
AAAAATTGCACGATATCGACATATCTATAAGTTTTCATGAGTTATCGAATGTCGCCAATATTTTTTCCCGTCAACGGGACCGAATAATTCTTTCCGTGAGAAATGTTTTATCGGAACGGAACAAGAAAGTCGTATACGACAGACTCTATGGAATAATCGTTAAATTTTTCTATAATCGTGCTGATAGAATTGTCGCAGTTTCCGAATTGTGCAAGCGTGACCTGGTGAAAAACTTTAAGCTTGAAGGCGATCGGATTACAGTAATTTACAACCTGTATAATTTTGATTCCATACGCCAATTGAGCGATGAAAAAGATAAAATGACGCTGCCCCTCTTAAAACAAAAATATATATCCACCATGGGCCGACTCGCAGACGCAAAAGGGCACTGGCATTTAATCCGCGCATTTTCAGAGGTTCACCGATCATTTCCTGATGTTAAATTGTATATATTAGGAGACGGCGAGCTTCGCGATTATCTCAAATCATTGGCTGCCGATTTGGCCCTTGAAAAACATGTCCTTTTTATGGGCTATCAGAAAAATCCTTTTAAATACCTGGCGAATTCCCGATTATTCGTGCTGCCCTCCCTGTTCGAGGGGTTTCCCAACGCCCTGGCAGAAGCCATGGCCTGCGGAGTTCCCGTAATCTCTTTCGACTGCCCTTCCGGGCCGCGGGAAATACTGGCTCCTGATACCGACATCGCAAGCCAGACAAAAGCAATTGAGTATGCGCAGTCAGGAATACTTGTTCCGGCAGGAGACGGGACGAAATACATGGCCGATGATCCGCTGACCCGCGAAGAAAGGATTCTTTCAGAAGCGATTATAAAGCTTTTAACAGATGGAAAAACGAGTAAGGCGTACGGCCAAAAGGCGCAAAAGAGAATAATGGATTTTGAAGTCAAAAAAATCGTCAGCCGGTGGATTGAAGTGATCGAGTCGGCCTGACCGGGCGCATGCCGGAAGCATCCGATTGTTCGTCACAGGGTCAATTATATGGAATAATCGGAATAAATATGTAAAAAAATATTTTTCTGATTGACTGGTGAATCAAAAAAAAACAATTCAACTCTGTCCGGGCCATAAATAATGCAACTGATATGAAGAAAAACGATATGAACAGTTTTAAAAAATTGCTGCAGCTTCTTTCAAAAAATGAAAAACAAAAACTGGTCTTGCTTATTATCGCCATGATCATCTGTTCTTTTATCGGCGTTATCGGCATCGCTTCCATCATGCCCTTTCTGAGCGTACTGTCAAAACCCGAGATCATCAAAACAAACGAAATACTGTCCTGGTTATACTCGACTCTTGGCTTTACCGACGTAAACAGATTCATGCTGTATCTCGGCGCATCCCTTCTGGGTATTTTCGTTGTCAGCAACATGTTCCTGACGACGACGATCTGGATGGAGCTCCACTTCATCCGCATGGTCGGGTATAATATGACCCGGAACCTGCTCGTGCGGTACCTGAACAACCCCTACTCTTTTTTTCTGACCCGCAACTCCTCGGAGCTCACCAAAAACCTATTTTCCGAAGTGCAGCAGGTCATCACGAGCCTCGTCAAGCCGATAATAGAAATCATCGCCAAAGGTATACTCGCTTCTGCAATTCTCATTTTTATTGTGGTCATCAACCCTCGGCTGGCCCTGGTAATGGGAGTGTTTCTGGGAGGCGCATATGCCGTTATTTTCATGTTCGTGAGAAGAAAGCTCTCCAAAAACGGCCTTCAGCGCGTTTCGGCGAATACCCGCCGATTCAAAATCGCCGATGAGGCCCTTGGAAGCATCAAGGACATCAAGCTGCTCGGAAAGGAAAGAGCATACATAGACCGCTTCTCGCGGCCGGCGAAACTCTACGAAAGATCGGTCGCCATCGCCCAGATATTGTCAAGAATGCCCAAATACGCTATGGAGACGGTCGCTTTCGGGGGAATGTTGGCGATCGTCCTGTTCCTCTTCGCAACGAAAAACGATATCTCCGATATTCTTCCGCTGGTGGCCCTGTATGCGTTCGCCGGGTACCGCCTGCTGCCTTCGCTGCAGGACATGTTCGCGGCCATAGCGATAATTCGCAGCAACCTTCATTCCCTGGATATTATATACAATGACCTCAAAGGCCTGGATGAGAAATCGATTCCTCATAGAATCGATTTCTCAGGATTGCCCTTCAAAAACCGTATACACATCCGCAAGTTGGGCTTCAAATATGAGACCTCGCCGGATTATCTTTTCAAGAACTTAACCGCCACCATTAAGGCGAACACAACCGTCGGCATCGTGGGCCCGACGGGATGCGGAAAAACAACGCTGATAGACATTATACTCGGATTGCTGACCCCATCCGAAGGAGCCCTGGTGATCGATGATGTCCCGATAGACGATTCGAACAGGCACCTGTGGCAGAACAACTGCGGATATGTCCCCCAGAGGATATATCTCGCGGACGACACGATAACGAGGAATATCGCGTTCGGCCTGCCCGACGATGAAATCAATATGGATGCCGTTATCAAAGCCGCAAAGATCGCGAACATCCATGATCTGGTGACTAACGAAATGCAGGATGGGTACGACACCGTCGTCGGCGACCGCGGAATAAGGCTCAGCGGCGGCCAGAACCAGCGGATCGGAATCGCTCGCGCTTTATATAACGACCCTGCGGTGCTCATTCTCGATGAAGCGACCTCGGCCCTCGATGGCTATACCGAAAAAGCGATCATGGAAGCCGTCAGCAATCTGGCCAAGAAGAAAACCATTATCATGATAGCGCACCGGCTTGCAACCGTCAAAAAATGCGATGTCATCCATGTCCTGAAAAAAGGAAGAATTGTCGAATCCGGAACATATGACGAATTAATAAAAACCAGCGCATACTTCAAAGAACAGGGCACGGTCAAAGCTTAAGAACTACACCTTCTTTTGCTTTAAATCATCCGCCGATATCTCCATCTGCTGAATATATTTTAACAGTCAGATTGTAATGCGTTGACAAAAACATACCAGCGGTGTAATTATGCAAAATTAATATCAATTATCCTGTTGCCTTATCGCCGGATAATAATGTCATGGCTTATTCAATAATTGAGGATCAGGCGGGTATGACTGAAAACGTGAAAATAGGTTTTGTCGGCTGCGGGAGAATTTCCAAGCGTCACTTCGAGGCCATCGACGCGACTGAAGGTGTCGAAATAGGAATGATATGCGATGTTGATGAAGACAGAGCCCATCACGCCGCATCTCGTTTTAATGTCCCCTGCGTAACCGACATAGCGGAAATAAAAAATGTCGACATTATCGTCATTGCGACTCCATCCGGGCACCATCCCAGGCATGTCATCAAAGCAGCCGAAAACGCTGAAGCGAAATTCATTGTATGTGAAAAGCCGGTATCCCTCACCGTCCGTGAAGCTGTCGAAATGTACAATTTTATCCGTAAATACGATAAAACCCTGCTGCCAATTTATCAAAACAGATACAACCCGCTTATAGATTTCACCCGCGGTCTCATTCAAAGCGGCAAACTGGGCACGGTCTATCAAATCAACGTGAATGTTTTCTGGAACAGAAATGACGATTATTATCAAAACAACTGGCATGGCAGCATCGATATCGACGGCGGGGTCCTCTATACACAGGCGAGCCACTATGTCGACATGCTGCTTTTTCTGTTCGGCCCGATCAAAGAAGCGAAAGGATTCGGCGGCAGGCTTCGGGGATTTCCCACACAGGACAGCGTTTCGGCGTCCATTATCTTCCAGAACGGGATCGTCGGGAGCCTTAACGCCACCGTATGCTCTTACAGAAAAAACTACTGCACCGAGGCGACGATAATCGCTGAAAAGGGCAACATCCGCCTCTCCGGAACAAACCTGAACACCATCGAATACTGGGATGTTGAAAACATGGACAAGCCGGATATTGATTTCACTATCGATCATATTTACGGCAAAGGCCATGATACGATGTACAAATACATCGTACAGCGGAAATTCGATATGTTTCCCAGATATGAAGAAGTCATAGCCGGGATATCTCTTATGGAAAAATTGTCTTTTTAATTGCTGGATTTCCTTTATGGATAATGATTTTTTCGTTCATGAATCATCCATCATAGACGATGATGTCGTCATCGGCCATGGCACCAAAATATGGCATTTCTGCCATATACTCCGAGGATGCCGCCTTGGTTCGAATTGCGTAATAGGGCAGAACGTGATGATCGGTCCCGATGTAATAATCGGATCGGGATGCAAGATACAGAACAATGTCTCGATTTACAAAGGAATTGAACTCGAAGACGACGTATTTTGCGGCCCTTCGATGGTTTTCACGAATGTCGTCAATCCGCGGTCGTTCATCGAAAGAAAAAATGAATTCAAGAAGACCCTGGTGAAGAAGGGAGCAAGCATAGGAGCAAACGCCACAATCGTGTGCGGCAACACTATCGGCTCATACGCCCTTATCGGCGCCGGAGCGGTCGTCACAAAAGATGTCCCGGACTATGCATTATTTACCGGGGTGCCGGCCCGCCGGACAGGATGGGTATGCAAATGCGGTAATATTCTAAAAAATGACAACGATAGCGTATTAAGATGCATGTGCGGGAATACCTACAGAAAAGCAAACGGAACATTAACCCCGATCGATTGATACATGGCAGGTATATCAATGGAAACTTATAATTCACTCGTTAAAAAAGTCGGCAGCAACGATATTCTTGTGGGAATACTGGGGCTCGGATATGTGGGACTGCCTCTGGCGGTATTATTCGCCAAAAAAGGGGTCAGAGTTCTTGGCTTTGAAAAATCGGACAATAAAACAAAACACGTCAATGATGGAGTGAATTACATCGGCGATGTCGATGATGCGGACCTGCATGAAGTTGTATCAAGCGGCATGCTTCAGGCTACAAGCGATTTTTCCCGAATAAGCGAATGCGACGCCATACTTATATGCGTCCCCACCCCGCTTGACGCATTCAGAAAACCCGATATGAGCTACATTGAAAGCGCCTGCACCGATATCGGCAAACATATGAAAAAAGGAGTTTTTATATCCCTCGAAAGCACGACATATCCCACGACAACCGAAAACTTCATGCTGCCCATCATAGAAAAATATTCCGGGAAAAAGCATGGCGTTGACTTCTGGCTGTGCTTTTCTCCTGAGCGTGTTGATCCGGGGAACAAGACTTATAAAACTGAAAACACACCCAAGGTTATCGGCGGCCTGGGAGAAAAAGCGATAGATCTCGGCCTTGCGATATACGGAAAAGCGATCTCACATCTTCACCCGGTGAGCAGTCCGAAAGTATCCGAAATGGTAAAAATTCTCGAAAACACCTATCGCCTCGTGAATATAAGCCTGATCAATGAATTGGCCCTGCTGTGCGGCAAAATGGGTATCGACATCTGGGAAGTAATCGACGCAGCGAAAACAAAGCCCTTCGGCTTTCAGGCATTTTATCCGGGCCCCGGCATCGGGGGGCACTGCATCCCGCTTGACCCCTTTTACCTTGAATATATCGCCAAGAAATACAAGTTCAATCTGACAATGATCAATACTGCGGATAATATAGAAAATCTCATGCCTCACAGGATGACGATAAAGATTAATTCGGCCCTCAACAGGCATGAAAAATCAATTAACAGGTCAAAGATATTGTTTATGGGCGTCGCGTATAAGCCGGATATCGCGGATGAAAGGGAGAGTCCGGCCCTGCGCATCATGGACGAGGTCGCCAAAAAGAACGGCGCGGTACATTATAACGATCCTTACATTCCCGAAGTTACGACCGAAGAAGGAAGGCGTTTTGCCAGTACCGAGCTTTCAGACGAGCTGATACGCGAAATGGACTGCGTCGTTTTTGTCACCAACCATTCCGTCTATGACGTACAGAGAATAGTCAACAACGCCAGACTGGTGGTTGACCTGCGCAATGCAACAAACGGCATAGTCGATAATAAAATTTACAAGTTGTGATACTATTTCACGGTTCCAAGAATAATTCATCGGGATTAACCACATGTCGCAAATGAAACAGAATATCGCTTTTATCGATCTCCAGAAACAGCAGACAATCATAAAAGAGTCCCTGCAAAAAAGACTGAACAGTGTTCTCGACCACGGCAAATACATCATGGGCCCTGAAATAGATGAGATGGAGGGACGTCTCGCCGAATATGTCGGAGTAAAACACTGCATCTCTCTTTCAAACGGTACCGATGCGCTGCTCGTCCCGATGATGGCCCTTGGAATCGGCAGCGGCGATGAAGTGATCACTACCCCGTTCACCTTTATAGCAACAGCAGAAATGATCGCATTGCTCGGCGCCAGACCGGTCTTTGTCGACATCAATCCAATGACATACAACATCGAGCCTGAATCAATAAAAAAAGCGATAACGAAAAAGACCAGGGCCATAATGCCCGTCAGCCTTTACGGTCAGTGCGCCGACATGGATGCCGTCAACGCCATCGCCGGCGAATTCGGATTGCCGGTCATCGAGGACGCCGCCCAGAGTT
>JAKLIV010000007.1 GCA_022709405.1 Spirochaetota bacterium | reverse complement strand
GTTCTTAGGCTGCTAGTGCAAAGTTGTCGTTTGCAGTTGTGTTTAGCCTGCCAGTTTTACGAGATGACAGCACCCTCGGCATGCAACTCCAGATCCGCCATTACAGTCGAATCCAAAATCGTCCCCCCTTTAATATCAAGATACCGACCGGGAGCATTTTCGTCAATTACTTTGATTCTTATTCCTGTTAATAACTAAATAACGATTATTTAAACGGCAATTTACCTTGGCAGTTTCTTTATTTTATGCCCCCCATATTCTCTGATCATTTTTGGCCCGCAATTAATTATTCTCAACAATTGAAACCTAAAATCGACTCCGAGTAAATGCAATATATGGTCCGGGGGATCGTCAACAACATTGATTCAGTATCATGTAAATGTGCTGTATAATCAGATGATTTTTATAAAATTACTCTATTATAGAAAATTAATCTTGCATATTTTTCTGGCTATTAAATAATTAAGGGAAGCTATATAAATTTCATTTTAAATGTTCCCTTGTGGGCACATTCATTCTCAACTTTTCACAAAGCTTGCAGCTAAAACACGGATGTGTCCCGGATCGTAATTTCCATGATAAATCGACTCTGACCTGAGAAGGAACATGAATCAGCAAATATGGAGGAATGCACGATGAAATGTAAAAATTTTTGCAGAGTGTTTTCTCTTATTTTCCTTTCGGCAATTATCGCGGTTTTTTTCTTTTTTGGCTGCGATGACGGCGGCGGGAGTTCCGATTCCGGCAAGGGAGGAGGGCTCACGGTCAACGCCGGGTCAGACCGCTACGTGGAGACGGGAGAGCACGTTGCACTGGACGGCTCCCGCACGCGTTCGGATGGCGCCACCATTGAATCATGGTCGTGGGTGCAGACATCCGGACCGAGCGTGACGCTTGCCGATGCCGACACTGCGCGGCCGAGCTTCGATGCGCCGGCCGAGGATGCCGACCCCAGTCCCGTTGGAGAAACACTCGTGTTCACCCTGACTGTCAAAGACAGCGCGGGCCGTGAAGGGAGCGCGACGAACAGCGTGCAGGTGCTTGAAGCGAGCGGTATCGAGCCGACGACCAGCGGCGGTAAAATATTGAAGGCACTGAATCAGGGCGATATCGATCTCGATACGGCAGTGCGGTACCTGGCGTTTTCATTGTATGAGAACGATACGCGGTTGCCTGAAGAATACCGAGGAGAGCGGGAGCATTCAGCTTCATGGGTGACCCATTTATTAAAAAATGAGTTGGAATTCGTCTCTCCTGCAACTCAGGAGATTGTAGAGCCTTTTCTCGTGCCCCCTTCATCATCCGGCAGCAACTTTTCACAGAATATTCTCGGTTATGGCGGTGCTTTCCAAATGGACGTCATTGATGTTTCCACCGGATGGAATTGTGAGGAGCGGGAGCATGTAGCGGTCTGGTACCATGAAAACATGTCTAATGGGGCAGTTCTTGCGTATGACGTTGCTAATGAGGCTGAGGCGAAGATCTGGCCCAGACTGAAAATTGTATGGGGTGAAAAACATGTTCCAATTATAAGCGGTAACCCGCAGGATTTAAGCGGCATGCAGGGGAAACTCAACATTTTTTTCGTTGACGGCCTAGGTTCCGACGGATTGGAAACGCCTTACGGAGAAGCGCCAGCCCTGACATGGATACAGTTGGATGCACGTCTTCCTTATAGCGGTAGGCCATCAGGCTTGATCGAAGCCCTCGCCCATGAAATGACGCATTCTTGTCAGGATACTTATGAGCAGTCCGGAAATTACGAGTATGACAAATGGATTTTTGAAGGTATCGCAACCTGGGCTGAAGATGATGTCTATCCAGCAACCAACACTGAACATGAGTATTCATCTCTATTATTAAATTCGCTTGATAAACCTTTAGACTATGATGTTGGTAATCGTGTATATGCTACTTATCTTTTCTTCAAGTATGTCACAAGTATCTATAATGACAAAACTATTGTGCGGCGCGTATTCGAGAATTTTCAGACAAAGTCCGCGTTAGATTCAGTGGATAGTGCCCTGCCAAAGGGTTTTGCCGATGCATGGCCATTATTTCTCGAGGCCGCCTGGAACCACGGAACAAATGGATGGTTTAAAAGCGACAGTCTAGATGATGAAGCATTGAGCATAGAGGGAAAGGAACCCGCTGTCATTGATATGGCGATTGATAAAGATCTGTCATTTAATGAGAAAGTTACTCATTTGTCTGGCAATTACCACCATTTCGTCATGAATGATAACCAGCGCTATGTTGTATTTTATGATGGCCTGAGTTGTCAGCTTGATAAGATTACCAAAGAAGAGAATGGAGATTCGATGTATAAGCCCAATATTGCACCAGGCATTGCTATTAATCCAGTTCCTCTGGAAGGTGCGGCTGTGCGGGTCATGACGATGAAAAACAACGTATGGAGCAATTCATATACTTTTAAGAATTTTTTAGGTGTTAGGCGAATATGCCGGGATATGAAATCGAATAACTTTGATGAGATCGTCATTATATTTGGCAATAGTACTCCAAAAAAAGACAATACATTGACAAAGCCAGATATCGGTTATGATTCAAGGCTGTGGATAACAAATATCGGATGCTATAGGTGGCGAGGGAGTGCTTCAGCAGACAAAGTTAATGACGGCTGGAAAGAAATTAATGCCACGTCGAGCACAATCGAGTGGGAATCGGTCATTGGTGGGTATTACTCGTTGCCTAATGTTTTTAAACTAAATGCTGATATTGGATCATGGATTGTTTCAGGCTCATCGCCCGATGGCGAGTGTACAGTCTCGGGCTCAGACAATTGGAACATTACTACGCCAATACTTATGACCATCGGCCTTGAATTCATATCGGGGGAAAGTTATCGCGCTTTTATGGGAGGAAGCCCAAGTAAATCAATAGAATACACTAAAGAATGTTCAGAAAGCGGCCAGACTACTGAAGGTGCTATACTTCAGCCCTTCACTACTCAACATGATGCGTGCGACTCAGAGGGGTATCCTAGAATTAGTTCTGATGGCACTTCAGTAAGTTCTTCATTTAGTTGTAATGATTCTTCGGGTGATGAAGTTCAATACAATTGGTCTTTTTCATCTAGTAAGGAACAGTAATCTGCAAGAATAATTGCATGTATCACATTCCCCTCGCCCGTAATTCCAGAATATTGGGCGAGGGGAGAAATCAAATTTTGTTTGAAAAAGGTGATTCATTATTGCGCCTTATTTTTTTGGTTTTGGCATGGTTTTACAGTAGAACAGTAGTTTAAATGGTTGTTTGTATTTGATTACCCCAAATCTTCCAACGCATTACATTAATTATATAATAGTGCTTTTATATGAAAAAAAACACTTGACATTGATGTTTTTTATCAACTGTTATGTTATAATAGCAATTGATATCCTCAGATCCAATTAAATGATAGGAGAAAATTTATGATCTCAGGGTTATTCAATTATAGAATTTGTTTCATGCTCCCCATTTTATTAATTCTGTTATTGTCGCCCATAGTAACTTGTGATTCAGGAAGTGATAAAAAAGATTCGGCAACTACTCAAACTATTGTAGACAATATCCCAAATTTGGGTTCGGTTGATTTTAATGTGGACGCAGAAAATACCGTTACCGGACTAATTGGTCCGGCTGATGCATCTCTTACAGTAACCGATTCGCAGGGAATTGTCTGGCAACTCGACATACCGGGAAATGATCTGTATGACGAGGTGCCGGTAACAATGGCACCACTGACAAATGTGTCTATGGATTCAGATACATTAAATGTCTCATGTGGTGTGAAGCTCGGCCCCGATGGTTTTAGTTTTATCGAACCGGCGACACTTACTGTAACTCTTCCGGAAAATATAACAGCCGAATACTCGTTTTACCTTGCGAAAGACGATGGCAGCAAGTTGATGTTTGCTGAGACAACCAAGACTGGAGATAGAACATACCAGATCACCTTGAATCATTTCACCATACCCGCGGGCGGCGAGGATCCGGGTATAGCAGCGCGGGGTAATCTGGCCTTGAAGAATTACAATAATACGGTTACAGAGATCAAAGAGTTTCTTAAATATAAAAAATACGTAATGCCTGAACCGCCCGGAATATCCAACCTGTGCAAGGATAAGCCTGACACCGGCACAGCTGAAGGTGCAAAGCAATACGGGGAAAGACTGGGTTTACTGAATGATTATTATAAAGCAGCTTTTCCGGAAATCCTGGTATTTGAAGCTCTGCAGGAATACAAACGCCAGCTCGACCTCACAGGAACCACGTATGATGAAGATAAGGCCCTGTATTATCTCTGTGAATTAAATTACAGATCTCAAAAGAAAGTTAAAACTTTACTGTCAACATACATTAAAAAAGAAGATAAATATATTGCTGTAAATTATGTTACTATGAAGGTAATAAATATAGCCAATCTATATGACTGTGAAGGAGCTTCCGCGCAGGTTTCCGCAGTAAAAGAAATATTTAATATGCTGGCTAACTATATCACAACGTGCAGGAAATACTGGTATGAACAACTTCTTTATAAAAGCGATCTGGAAGCATACTGGCCCGCTATGGAATTTAACAGACAACTGTCGCTTTGCGGAGAAGCTGATGACGGATTTATAGAAAAGCTTGAGAAGGCAATGACTTTTGATGTAGAAACATATCTGTTTACTTATACCGAAGCAGAAAAGACAACCGAAATTCAGATAACAGGCACCACGAAAATACAATGGCATTTACCGGGCGGCGCAAAAGAATTTGCAGTCCTGAATGTTGACAAGGCTGAACAGCGTCATTTCTGTGGGGACCATCAAGCAGCTATTGATGTAATGAACAACAAAACTATTGATAACATAGTCTATGAGTTGAAATATGACCCCTGTAGTGAGACAGAGGCAGATAAAATATATTTAGTATCCGCACTGACATTTGGATTTGTTGAAAACTGGAAATTCATTGGCGACGATTGTGAAAATGAATATATGACCCTTGTTTGGCCGGGCCCATATCCACCAATTCCCCTTTCTCATGCATTAATAGGCAACTATGTTTGCGGAACGGGGGCATTACAGGGGAAAATATCATGTGTGAGTACGGAAAGCCCTTATTTCGCTATTAAAATGGATCTTGTTAAAGATCACCAGATCGCCCATGAAAGATTTGTATTTGACTTTGTTGGCAATATGATATATTCAGTAATGGAATTCTGGATATATCACAATCCTCAGGATTGATACTTGATAATATATGCCAGAGGGCAGGAGTCCCTGCCCTCTGGCATGACTTCTTTTCCCATCCCCCCATATTCTTCTTGATCATTTTTGGGCCACAATCAATTATCATCAAAAATCATACCATATCCAATTTTCAGGAATACATACATGAAGATCGAGACCCTGATGTGGCTTCTGCCGGTATTTTTCATGATCCATGAACTGGAGGAAATCATAATCCTCAAACCCTGGCTGCGCCGGAACAGGGAGACACTGGAATACCGGTTTCCCGTTTTCAAAAAACTGCTGGCGCACCTTGACCGGCTCACGGTTCCCGCGTTCGCACTCGTGGTTGCCGAGGAGTTCGTCATTCTTTCGGTGATCACGATCATCGCCGTCGAGTTCGAGCTGTTCAACCTGTTCGCCGGCCTTCTCGGGGCTTTTTTCCTGCACATGCTCATGCACACCGTGCAGGCAGTAATGGTGAAGCGGAGCGGGCCGGCTGTTCCGGTTATCACCGTGGTGTGCCTGTATTGCCTGTACGCGCTCATTTACCTGTACCGAAGCGGTCTGCTCGTATTCAGGGACACGATGATCTGGTTCCTGGCCGCTTCTGTCTTCGTGGTCGTGAACCTGTCACTGGCGCATTATGCGGCCGCGTTCTACGACCGGAAAATGCATTCGGACGGCATCTGACTGCCCATGGCCGGTCATGATCCGATGGAGGTGAACCCATGAAAATGCTGAAAGCGGAAATCCTGCCGTGGGCGTACATGCTCAACGCCGTGGCGTTCATCCTGCATGAAATGGACGCGGTGTTCTGGAAGGAGTGGGAGCTTTTCGGTATCGCGTCTGAATACCTCGGCCTCATCGTTTTTATTCTTGCCCATGTGCCTTTGTTCCTTGTTGTGTTTTACGGCATGATGAACCTCGGAAAAAAATCGGGACTGGCGATATCGCTGGTAATGGGGGTTTTCGGCATGGTTCATTTCGTGCTGCATGCAGCGATCGGCCGCGATTATTTCGTCACGCCGTTTTCGTCGGGCCTGGTCAACGCGGTTTTTGTCATCTCGGCGGTGCAGCTGTATTTCACGGTCAGGCGGATAAAGGAAACCCGGAATCCCGCAGTGTAACCGTGCGCCGGCCGCGACCGGGAAATCACGGGTCAAAAAATGTCTTGTCACCGGGGCGATTCCGGTATAGTACTGGGCTGGCGGATTTTAATAGTCCGATGAGCAAATCCCTATTGGTTGCCGGGAGCGGAGATGGTCGAAGTCAGAGGACTGAAAAAATATTTCAAGACTCGAAAGAGTGGGCTGTTCGATTCCCCGGGCATAATCAGGGCGGTCGACGACATCTCGTTCACTATTCCCCGCGGCTCGACCCTGGGCATGGTGGGAGAAAGCGGCAGCGGCAAGACAACAGCCTCCAGGGCCGTTTTCAGGCTCATTGAGCCCGACGCCGGCGAGATCATTATCGGCGGAACAGAAGTGCATGCCCTCGAAAAAGGCGAGCTCAGGCGCTTCCGGAAAAACATGCAGATGGTGTTCCAGGACCCGTACGGGTCTCTGAACCCCAGGATGACCGTGGGCGGCATCATCTCCGAACCGCTCAGGATACATTCGGCCGCGCCCCGCAGGGAGCTTCGCGATCGGGCGTGCGAGCTTCTGAATCTCGTGGGCCTTGGAAAAGAGCACCATGACCGGTATCCGCACGAGTTCAGCGGCGGCCAGCGCCAGAGGATCGGCATCGCCCGGGCCATTGCGCTCAATCCCGGGTTCATCATCCTCGACGAACCGGTCTCGGCCCTTGACGTGTCGATACAGGGGCAGCTCCTCAACCTGCTGAGCGAGCTCCAGGAAAAGCTCGACCTCACGTATCTGATCGTGGCCCATGATCTTGCCGTGATCGAGCACATGAGCGAGCGCATCGTGGTCATGTACCTCGGAAAGATCGTGGAGGAGGCGCCGGGCAGGAGCCTCGCGGCCGAACCGCTGCATCCGTACACGAAAAGCCTGATGCGGTCGATACCGGGCCTCAAGCCCGAGAAACACGGGTTCACTGCCCTCAGGGGAGAGATCCCCTCGCCCGAAAACCCTCCGGCCGGGTGCCATTTCCATCCTCGCTGCCCCCATGCGATGGACGTGTGCAGGGAGGTCTATCCAGCTGAAAAAAAAGTCGGTGAGTCGCGGGTATGCTGCCATCTTTACTGATTGTTTATTGAAAGTTCGAAAGATTTCCATTAAGATGGATTCCGGCTCTTCGTTTCACTACGGCCGGAATGACATTTCCATAAAGTAAATCTCATCGTGAAAAAAAATGTCAATGCCTGAATCAATGGGAAAAAAGAAAAGGCGGCAAATCCTGGCCGCATATACCGCGTTGATGCTGCTGCTCGCCTGGCCCGCGATTGCGGTGAGAGATGAGGACGCCCGGCTGCTCGACCTCCTGAGGCTGGTCGAAAAAACCCCGGTAGAGGAAAAGGCCCTCGAAAACATCCACATGAAAGACGATATCCTCTACTGCACCGGGCCCGGGCGCGCGGCGAGGGAAAACAACCGCGCCGCGGAGCTCATGACGCAGGGAAAATACGAGGATGCGGCCTCGGTTCTTGAATCCGCCCTGGCCGAAGGAGACGCGCTTTTTTTTCCGTTCAGGTACAATCTGGCTACCTGCTACACCCACATGATGGACCTCAAAAGGGCCATGCTGAACTTCCAGAAGGCGAAATACGTGGTGCCCGAATTTTCAAAGACTTATCTGCAGATCGGCTACATTCTTCAACGGTGGGACAGGGACAGCGAGGCGATCGAGTCTTTCAGGGAGGCGCTGAGAAAAAACACCAAGGAGCTCGAGACCTTCATCCTGATCGGGGAGGTCTATTTCAGGCGCAATCAGCTCGAGATGGCGCAGAAATATTATGACACGGTGCTGCGGATCGACGGCCGGTATCCCAACGCGCTTCTGGGAAGGGCCAAGATATATTTCAGGCGCGGCCAGTACGTCAAGGCGCTTGTGATGCTGAAATCGATCGATACCTCGCTTCCCTATGACAAGGCGTATCACTATTATTTCGCCGAGTCCGATTTCAAGCTGCGCGATTACAGGGGAGCGGCTGAGCATTACGAAATTCTGCTGGGGCACCGAAACGACCGGTTCTTCCTGACGAACTCTCCGGCGCTTATCAGGCACAAGCTCGAGATAAGCAGGCGGATGTCGACCCGCGATTGACTTCTATTCGATGATTATCCTGGATATTTCGACCTTGTACAGGTCATGGGCGTTCTTGAGCATACGCCTTACGTTCTTGATCATCTCCCTGTCGGTCGACCTTCGCTGGATGTATCTCTCGATCTCCTCGAGCTGGGCCTTCAGTCGGTCGCCGATGTCCTCCAGGTCTCCGGCGATGGATATGGCCGAGGCTGGCCTGGATTCCCTTCTCATCCTTTTCATTTCGGTCTCGACCTGCATCTGCAGCTTGGCCTTTTCTTCCTCGTCTTTGATGAGCTTTTCGAGTATCTTCTCGGCTGTTTCGGTGAAATTGACCGGTCTGATCACGTCGTATACCGGCGAAGGGAAGCATCTGTCGACATGCATGTTCTCCGGGATCATGATCATCGTGTAGTTGTCGCGAAGCAGGGAGGACGCCCTGGTGTTGCAATAAACGTCGCACGAGAACGGCAGCCATGATACGCTGCAGAGAACGTCCTCGGGCAGCTGGATGATCTCTTCGTTGACGATTACCGCTTTGACCGTGGCCACGAACGCCTGCACGTTGATCTGCAGTTCGGATATTCTCGTGAGGTTGTATTCCCTGATGTTTTCGGATATGGCAAGCGCCGTCCTGACCGCGCCGTCCGGATGGGTGAAGTAGGCCGTGATTTTCCTGTTCGATATCTGGGAAATGGCGCCATGATTTTTTTCTATTATCGAGGAGATGAGGCCCTTGAGCATCATGTTGAGGCTGATCCGCTCGGTGAGAGTGTATTCGGCGTCGCTTTTCAGCTTGTACAGCTCGATCGAAGCGAGCGTCACCTCTTTTTTCGGGAGCGGCGCATCATGGGTTTCCTTCGGCTGTCCGAGAATCTCGATATCGGGAGTCTCGAATTTCCTGAAGATGTTAACGACGAAATTGTCTATTTCCTTCAGGTCCTCTTCGGGAAGCTTTTCGATGACGGGGATGATGTCCCCGGACAGTCCGTATTCGTCTTTCAGGAGAGAAAGCAGGAAAAAGGCGAATTCGACGGATCGAAGCTCGCCCATGATGGTCAGTATGTCCCGCTGTATGATCCTGTTTTTGATGATGAGCATGTCGCGTATGGATCGTATCGCGTCCCTGTCGCCCAGCTTCACGAGCAGGAGGCACGCATAAATCCTCACCTTGATGCCCGGGTCCTTGAGGTATTCCTGGAGGTACTTGACCAGTGTCCGCTTGTTCACGTCGGCGTTGATCGAAACGATGCTTCCCATGGCCTGGGCGATGGCGTCTTTCGGCTCGTTCTTTTCGAACTTGAGGAACAGGTCGTTGAGGAAATCGATGTCGGTGTCGAAGCCGCTTTTGCCGATGCCGAGTATGGCCAGGCGGCGCATTTCCTGGTCTTTGTTGGTCTCGACGATTTTTTTGAGGATACGGTTTATCGTCACATTGCCCGAGATGTCCCGCTCGAGAAGGATTTCCAGCAGCGCTTTGACCTCGGGCGAGACCTCGTCGGCCCTCTGCTGCAGGTAATCGATTATTATGTTCATCGAGCGCTGCTCATGGAAGAGGGAGAGAAGGTCGAGCGATGCGAGCCTTTCCTCGGGTGAGCCGGTCGTGAGCATGACCTCGACTTCGCCGAGCATGTAGGAATAGTTGAGCATTGAAAGTGCGTGTATGGAGGCGCTTAAAATCTCCGGGTCGGGATATTTTTTCAGGTAGTTGTAGATATTGACCAGCGTCGAGGCCGCTTCGTTGATGTTCAGGCCTTCGATTATGCGGCAGAGCCTGATGATGCGGTTTCTCAGGTATCTTTTTTCGAAGTGGATGTCGTCGATTCTGGCAGCCGAGTTTTCGCGGGACTTCTTGTCGCCGTCGTAGAGGATCTGCAGGGTCAGCTCGAGGTCCTCTTTTTCGGCATCGCTTATATAGGTGATCCACTTGGCAATGTCGATGAACACTCCCTTGAGGGCCGACGGTTTTTCGTTCAGGAGGAACGAAACGATGTTCTTTTTGATCTCCGGAGTGAAATTCTCGAGTATGAATTTTCTTATCCTCTGGAAGGTTTCGGGATAGCTCTTCTCGATGACCTGGGGAATCATGAAGTCCTTTCGGTAGGTCTCGAAGTAGGATTCGAGCGTCACGACGATGTAGTTGTAGAGCTTGTCCCTGAGTATGTTGAAGTGCCGGGTCTTTATGTCCTGGGAAAAATATTTCACGAAGATGTCTATGATGAGCTCGTTTTCATGCTCCTTTTCGGTCGAAAGAGCTATAAGGCTTCTCAGGAGCTTGTCCGGGTCCTTGAGGTTCTTGATGTTGGCGTAGATGGTGAAGAGAACCATTTTAATGAGCTCCTGGTCTCTTGATGTAAGCGCTTTCATCACGTAGACCAGAAATTCACGGTGGTTGCACGAGATCATCGCGCTGATGAACGCGACCTTGATGTTTCTCGGATAATTGTCGAAGCGGGGGGCCATTTTCCCCAACAGGACCCTGATGTCGAGGATCGATTTGTCCTCGTTTTCAGGGGAGTACGTGTAAAGCCCTTCAGGGTCGCTTTCGGCTTTTTTGGCCATGTCAGACAGGTTGCAGCCGAGGTTGAACAGCGCATTGTATGCGGCCTGGATGATCTTCTCGTCATTCTGCTTCAGGAGGGGCTCGTAAGGCGAGATTACGGGAAACGACGAAAGCGCGTTGATCGCCATGGGGATCAGCATGTCGCCGACTCCCTCGCCCTTGATGAACGACAGAAGATAGTCCCGCACGCTTTCAGAAGATGCCCCGGTTTTCCTGAGCACCTCGAAAGCCTTTCGCACGACATGCGGCGACTGGGTCCCGGACTTGTTTTTTTCGATATAATCGGTCACCGCCTGATGGTGTTTTTCCGATCCCCGTTCGGCCAGGCATTCGAGCACGAGGACCGCTTCCTTGTCGGATATTTTACCGCCGAGCATTTCGGCCAGCTTGTCGGTTACGCCCTGATCGTCGAACGACGCCAGCGTCTCGATCGCGCTTGTCCTTATATCCTCGCTTTTCGTGAGTTCCTTTAAAAGGATGTTCTTGCCGCTTTCGGTTTTGAGGATTGACAGGATTTTATGGAAGGCGATGCGTTCGTAGGGGACCAGCCTGAAGCTCCGGCTGATCTCCATTTTAATCGTCTGTAGGAAACTTTTTTCTCCGGCCACTTTTAACCTGCCGCGCGCGCATGGGGATGATTTTTCCCATTGAACAACAGTCTCCGGTGAAAAGCAACAAAAAACTGCAATCCGGTTTCCCGGCCCGGGGAATATGAGTACGAATTTGTGTTGACGGTTGTTTTTTACGCGTGGAAATTAAGCAAATACCATTCGAGGAGTTTAATATGAACGTGATTCCGGTAATAATGGCCGGCGGCGCCGGCACCAGACTGTGGCCGATGAGCAGGGATGAAAGGCCCAAACAGTTTCTCGACCTCTCCGGAGGGGGCTCGCTGCTCGAAGAGACGATAAAAAGGCTGTTTCCCCTTTCGCCGAAAAGCCTGGTGGTCGCCACGTCGAAGAAGTACGAGAACCTGACTAAAGATGAAATCGAAAAATGCGGCATGCCCGGCGTCGTTCTCTGCGAACCAAGGCCGCGAAACACCGCCGCCGCCGTGCTGTATTCCGCGATTTACCTGCACAGACTGGTCGGCGACGCGGTCATGGTCGTGCTGCCGGCGGATCACTATATCAGGAAAAACGACGTGTTTGTCGAGGTGCTCAAAACCGGGATCGCCGAAGCCGAAAAGGGGAGCCTCGTCACCATCGGCATAAGGCCGACCTACCCCGAAACCGGATACGGGTATATAAAGGCCCTCGAAAAGGGCGCCCGGGTCGCGCGCGTGGACCGCTTCGTCGAAAAACCGGACATCGACAGGGCGCGGCAGTACCTGGCTTCGGGCGACTATTACTGGAACAGCGGGATTTTCCTGTGGAAAATATCTTCAATAATGGACGCCTTCAGGAAGCAGATGCCGGATTTTTTCGCGAAGTTCGGGCCTCTGGCCGGGCTCGGCGCCGCCGAAATCGAAGGTGATTCAGAGAAGGTATGGGAAATCAAAAAAGGCATATTCGACCAGATTGACTCCGTTTCGATCGATTACGGCATCATGGAAAAGTCTGAAAACGTATCAATGATCCCCGGGGATTTCGGATGGGCGGACCTCGGGAGCTGGAAGTCGATCGACGACATTCTGTCGCCCGACGGCGGAGGCAACCGTTCCCCAAGGCCGGAAAATGCGATTTTCGTGGACAGCAGCGGCTGTTCGGTCTTCACCGAGGAGGCCAGGGTATCCATCGTCGGCCTGTCCGACATCGTCGTGGTCCAGGCCGGGAAAGAGATCATGGTCATACGCAAGGACTCCTCCCAGGACGTGAGGAAAGTTGTGGACATCGTCAGGAAAAAGTGACAGGATGAAGGATGTCCTGCTGCAGATGTTTTCCGCCGGTGATGAATATGAACGGTGCGGTTGACAAACGCGATCTGGTAAAAAAAACCGCGAGGATTCTTCTCCTGTGGCTGCCGCTGTCGCTGCTTTCGCTGATCCTCATCGGCGTGACGGCCGCCAGGTTCTATCTCTCACCTGAACGCACAGAAAGACTCGCTGTCTCGGTCTTTTCCTCCGTAAGCACCGGCTCTCTTTCCATGAAGGTCGACGAGTCAGACATCTTCGGCTCGATCTGCATCCGAAACATCGTGGTGAAAAACGGCCCGGATTTCGGCGGCAATCCCCTTGCCGAGGTGAAAACGATCCGCCTGAAGTACGGCCTGCTCCCGCTCCTGGCCGGGTTCCTTGATATCGGCGAGCTGACGATCGAGAAGCCCCGGATATACCTGCGAAATAAAAACGGGATATGGAACTTCAGCGCGCTTTTTCCCGCGAAAGAAGAAAAGCGCGGGCCTGAGGCTGAATCCGAAAGCGAAAACATCCTGTCTCTCCCGCTGCCGGTCAAGGCGCGCTTCAATTTTTTTCTCGACGATCTCGATGTCTTCATCGAGGGCCCGGGATTTTCATCCTCTGTGCGGGGCATAACGGTCCGCGCCGGGGCTGAGACCGAAAGGTTCCGCACGATCCCGAAATCCGTCCATGCCGTCGACATCGTAAGGCGGGCCGGGCTGACGATCAACCCCAGGGGGAATATCCGGGCCGGTTATTCGTCGCCGGTCGTTTCGACCGAACCCGACGTGCTGTTCACCCTGGGCCTGAATTACGATAAAGAGAAAAAATCCTCGATGACCAGCTTCTTCAGGTTCGGCGCGCAGGGGGCCCCTTTCAGATACAGGGGAACGTTCCTGGCCCCTCTTGATTTTCTCGTCGCATATGACCTCGCCTGCGACCCTGCCGGCGATTCGCTGAGTCTCCGGAGGGCGTCGGTTTCGGTCAGGGGGAAGACCTGGATCGCGCTCACGGGCAGGGTGTCCCGAATCAGTTCCAGGCCGTTTGTCGATATGCGGATGACCGAGAGCCGGATCGTGCTCGACGATATTGATCCATACGTGAAAAAAATCGCTGTGTTGTCCAGGAGCCGCTTCGGCGGGACCGTGTCCCTGATGCCGGTGACGGTCAGGGGGGATTCGTCGGACATGACCATAAACGCAGCGCTGTCCGCCGCGGGCCTTTTCGTCAAGCACAGGGAAAGCTCCCTGACCGCACCTTCGGCATCGATGCGATTCGAGGGAAGAATCAGGGGAGACTCGGGGGATTTCAGCGCTTCTGTTTCGATGTCTCCGTTTTATTACGTGCTCCAGGGCAGCAGGTCCGGCGCCAATGCGATCATCGCCGGGGCCCGCGCCAGGAGCGAAAAAAATTTCAAGATGATCGTTCTCTCGGATTTCGATCTCAGGTTCTTTGACCCGGAAAGCAACCGCACCGCTTTTTCACTGAAGGCGGCGGGCTCGGCCTCGCTCACCCCTGTCGCCGCGGCGGTTTCAATCAGGGATTGCCTGTTCGACAAGGCGCCGCTCGAACAGATGCTCCCCGGCCGCCTCAGGAAAAAAACCGCCGATATCGCGCTCAAACGCCCGGCCGGAGCGAGGGGTAGCCTAAAATGTTCCATGAACGGCCCGAAGACAAGGGCGGGATGCGATTTGAGCCTGAATGTTCCGGATTACGATCTGCCGGATCTCAGCCTGACCCTCGACGCACTGCATGACCGGGACAGAAAAACCCTGACCCTGGAAAAGGCCGGGATCGCGAGCAAAAAATGGAACCTGCTTCTTTCGGCCGGAGGCAGGATCGGGCTCGCGAAAAAGCCGATATCAGACTCGGATCTGGCCCTGTCCCTGCGCTTCGAGTCCGCGCGCGAGAGAAACGTTTACGGGCCCTGGATGTACCGGGGGCTCATGGACGTACGGGCGTCGATGAAAGGGAGCCTGTCCGACGGCAGGGCAACGGCCCGCATAATCACGAAGGACATGGATGTCAGGAACAGGGACACCAGGGCCGAGATCGAAAAAATGACGTGTGACCTTCCCCTTGAGGCGGTATTCTCCCGAACGGGCTCAGCGCGGTCCATTCTTGCGGCCGACAAGGAGGAGATCATCACGAACGATTTTTTCAGGGAGAAACCGAATCTCTTCGTGCGCGCGCTCAGGGCGAAACACCCGGCGAGGGAGGAGGTCTTCGAATATGTCCGCGACCTGAGCGCGGCGGTGTCGTCAGAGCGGAACGTATACCGGGTATCCGAACTGAAGGGCTTCGCCATGGAAGGCCCGGTCTATGGCAGGGAGATCGCCCTGAGCCTCGGCGGTCTCGACCTCGAGGGGGCCGGGGTGCGAAACCTGCCGGACAGCATGGAGTACGTGCTGCGGCTCGATGCTTCCAACATGGACATCGCTCTTCTCGACGACGCCGATGAGCGGAAGGAGAAGCGGGACGCGCTACTTTCGTTCAACGCGAATTTTTCCGGAAGGGGGATCAATACCGACAGGGAAATCACCGCCAACGGATACGTGAACATACACCGGATCGGCAAAAAATTCGCGAACCGTCTCATGCGGGGGCTGAGCACCGAAAAGGGAAAATCGAAGCTCGGTTCGCTCGGGCAGTTCGTCATGGACAATTTCATGCGGGTCAAGGGGTTCAACTTCACCCTTGACCGCGGCCTGGTGTACGCGTCCGTGCCCCTTTCGCCGGGAGTTTTCGGCCGGATCGTCGGCGTTGAAAACAACATGGTGAGGTTCGACCGGCTGCCGGTGCAGGAGTACCTGAAAAAGCTGGGAAGGGAGGAATGATCATGCGCCTTGAGAGAACGGTCCTGCATATTCTGTGCGTGTGCCTTTTGATATCGTGCAACGCCTGTTCGAGCTGTATCACCGTGGTGCCCCCGGCAATCGTCATAACCGGGGAGAAGACCATGATTGAACGCCAGATCGTGGGCGAATACCGCGAGATTGAGAAGGACGCCTGGATCATATCCTCGGCAATGACCCCGGTATACGGCGCGCGGTCGACCGCCGCCGGCGCCTCGGGCGACAGGGAGCTGATGACCGCGCTCAGGATAAGGGACTTCAACGATGAAAAAATCAGGAAGTACAAGGACGAGGGCTCCGTGGGTGAAACCGCCGAGGGGGTCGTGGCGTACCGGCAGACCCCCGGGTATGAAAAGGATCCGGAAGCCAGAGCGACGCTCATGAAGGCTGTCGGCGAGGAGAATTCCGCGCGAAGCGTCATATTCAGGCGCAGCCTGGAATCCGCAGCCGAACCGTCGGGCGAAGAGATGGCCGCAGCCGGCAGAAAGTTCGCCGCGGAGCAGGAGCTCCTGTCCAGAAAAGGCGACTGGATCCGGGACGCTAACGGTAAATGGTACAGGAAGAAATGAGAAAAATTTTTCTTTCGCTGATCGCCGCTGCTGCGATGATTTTTACCGCCTGCGATGCGGGCAGGGGGCCCGCAGAGGTGCTGTTCAGCTACAAGGCGATCCTCAACGAGGAATTCCGGTTCGGGAGCGGAAAAGAGATTCCGGTGACCATCGAGAGTTCCGTCGACCGGGACGGCCTCCTTTCCCCGGACGGGAAATACCTCGTGTATTCGTCTGACAGGCAGGACGGCAACTTCGACCTTTATCTCCGGCAGATCGGCGACATCCGCCTCGTGCGCCTGACACAGCACCCCTCGGCCGACATCTCGCCTGCGCTGTCCCCGGACGGCCGGACTCTGGCTTTCGTATCCATGAGGGACGACCCCGAGGGGGATATTTTCGTCGCGGGTTTAGACCCCGGGGATGCCGCGGATGCTGCGGCGGGCGGTTCGAATGATTACCGGTTGAAAGCGAACAACCTCACCAGAATGACCGATGATTCGGAGAGAGTCCGTGCGGTCAGCGACCTGAATCCCTCATGGTCCCCGGACGGTAAAACGATCGTTTTTTCCTCGAAGCGGGGCGGTATCCACGACATCTGGGCGATGGACCCTGACGGGAATAATTCGAGGCGGATAACCCGGGACGGGGGCATGTACCCGTCGTTCTCTCCTGACGGGAAGCATATCGTGTGCATATCGTACCGGCACGGGAGGGAGGGTGAACTGTGCGTCGTGGAGATGTCGTCAGGCAGGGACGAGATCATAAAAGCGCAGGGGATCATCAAGCTCTTCCCGGTCTTCGCCGGCTCTGCGGAGGAAATCGTCTACACCGCGATCGAAGGCGACACGGACGGCAGCGGCGGGATAGACCTGAAGGATTCTGCGGCGCTTTGGCATTGCAATATCAGGACCGGGGAAAATTACCGCCTTACCCTTCCCTCCGCATCGTCGTTCGCGGCCCGATGGTATCCGGCGTACTCCACCGAAAGGTACCGGGGCGTGCTCCTGTACTCGAGCCAGGCCGGGACGAACATCAACATCAGCCTCATTCCCGAGACCGGCATCATTCCCATCAAGGACAGCGCACGCTCGCAGTACGATCTCGCCAACAAGTACCTGAAGGAGGACGATGACGCCGAGCGGCACCTGGCCGGCCTTCTCAGGGTGTACGAGCGCTTCGGAAGCTCGCGCGATGTGCAGTCAGCGGTGTACTCGGCCAGGGCGCTTTACGCAGCCGCGGTGTTCTGCCTGCGCCACGGCGACAGGCCGGGCTATATCGGGTGCGAGTCCGGGCTCTCTTCTCTTTCCTTATCGGGAAATTCATACGCGTCGGTCGTGCTCGCGTTTTTGAAATCGGGCAGCGAGCCTGCAAAGGGAATTGCGCTCGTACGGTCCGGGCTTGAAAAGCTGGAAGGGTCAGAGTATGTTCCGTATCTGAAAGAGGACCTGGCCGGGCTTATGGTTTCCGCCGTGAAAAAATCCGAAGCGATTCATCTGTGCCGCGAAATTATCGACTCGCACCCGTCTTTTGAAAGAATCATCAGCGTCCGCAGGATGCTTGCCGGCCTTGTCGAAAACGATTTTTCCGGCTCGCTTTCTCCCGATTCGCTCGAGGTGCTCGAAAAGGGGCAGTACTACCAGGTCAACGAAGTCATGCTCAAGACGCTCGAACTGGCGCAGGCGGTCAGAAGCGCCGCGGCCAGGGAAAATCAGATAAGCGGCAAGCTTGCCGTCCATGCCGGGAACAGGCAGATCCAGTCACTCCTTTTTTACGCCATGGGCAAGGCATTGTATGATGCGGGGGATCTCGCGCCATCCTTCGAGTATCTGGCCCAGGCCCTGGATGCGACCAAGCCCGCGAGTCTGGTGGGCTATCTCTCGAACACTCTCATTGGAAGGATCAAGGAGCAGGGCGGCGACCCTGACAGCGCGGCGGTGTATTATCATAATGCACTGAGCAGGTATCGCATCGAATGGAAGGACGCGGATTTCATGCGGCGCCTGGAATGGCTGGTGCGGTATTACGAGGAAACCGTTCCCGGGAAGGGAACTCCGGGGAGCAGATCTGAGCTTTTCAGAAAATACGTGTCCCTGATGAGTTTCATCCACCGGCTCGGGAAGTTCGAGACAATATACAACCGGCACTCTTCGATCGCCCACGTGCTGTACATCGACGCGACGATCGAGGCCGGGGGGCGTCGGGGCATCGACGATGCCGAAAAGGAATACCGGGATGGCCTCGCCAAGGCGCGCATGGATTTCGACAAGGCGCACATGTACGGACTGGCCTATGTTCTCGCACGAAGGGCCATGGACGCCGAAAGCGGGGCAGTCTCCTCAGGGCCGGCCGGGCCGAACACGGCGGAGCCGACGGCGCTGCTGAAAGAATCGGTCATGCACTGCGACTGGTCCCTGTTCATCGATGATTCATATGTCGACCCGTATATCCTGCAGAGCTGGATCAACCAGAAGCTCGACGTCATGAGGGAGCAGTCTTCCGCTAGCAGGAAGGCGGTGGACCGGTATTTCCCGCAGCACCTGCTGGAAAAAAACATTCCCATGCTCGAGAAAGCCCTTGCCATGAACAACGAGGATTCCGACCGGGAAAAGGAGGGAGACATCCACCTGAACCTCGGCAACGCATATTTCCTTCTCACGAACTACGCCCGCGCGTCCTATCATTACGGCAGGGCGGCCGAAATAAAGAGAAAATTCGGATCGCCGCTCGGGGAGGCGCTTTTCAATTTTCACCGGGCGTACTGCCTGTGGCAGCAGGGCGACACCGAAAGGGCCGGAGCGGTCATGCAGAAGGTCATCGCGCACTACGAGTCCCGCGGCGGATCGAAGCCCGAAGACGACCGGGCCGGCCAGTTGTTCATACTGTACCGCTATATGGCGCTCTTCAGCCGCACCGAGGGCCGGTATGCCGAGGCGCTTGCGTGGTACGACAGGATCATCCGCCACTGCGACCGTTATTCGATCGAATTCGATCGGGCAAGGTACAAACAGGAGATGGCCTGGTGCTCGATGGGGATCGGGGATTACGGGAGCGCCGGCAAATACCTGAAAGATGCCTGGGAAATGCTTTCGCGTTATGCCGACGACACGAAAAAATACCCTGTAAGACTGAAATTTTTCGGAATGGGCAATTCTCCTGTCATGAACCTCGGCGTGGATTCGCTCGTGATCGGAGAGAGCATTCTTTTCAGGGAGCTCGACGCCAGGGACAAGAAGCTCCTGAACCTTTCAATGCAGGCCGACCTTGCGGAGCGTCAGGGCGGCCTCAAGGCTGCGGCCCGGTTTATCGAGGAGAAGATCAGGCTGCTGAAGAAAGGCTCCAGGGAGATGGACGGCAGGGCCATGGCGACTGCGATCAACAATCTCGGGTGGAACTTTTTCCGGAGGGGTAAATACGCCGATGCCGTAAGCCTCTTTACCCGGGCGAGGAACGATTCGCTGAAAAGAAAAAACCTGGAAGGCATGTTCTCATCCACCATGAACCTCGCAAACTGCTATGCACATATCATCGAGAACAAAAGCATGGTCCTGGCTAACGCCGGGGCCGAAAGTGACGCTCTCGCCGCAAGCCTGCAGTCGTATCGGGGCGAATATTTCGACGCACGCTACGCCGAGGAGATGAAATCCCTCGGGAAAAGGGCAAAGGCCGAGGGAAGGAAGGTCAAGCCCCGGGAAACTGCCGCTGTCAAAGAGGCCATTATCCGCGAGCAGGTCGAAAAAAACCTG
Source organism: Spirochaetota bacterium (assembly GCA_022709405.1). Taxonomy (GTDB): domain Bacteria; phylum Spirochaetota; class UBA4802; order UBA4802; family UBA5550; genus JAKLIV01. The sequence goes on along the minus strand of JAKLIV010000007.1, from coordinate 31,664 downwards.
TCGATCGATATCGCGCTCGCCACCCTGAATTATTACCGGGCAGAACTGCTGGCCGAAAAAGAAGGCGCGGTAGGGGCCGTGGCGGAGCGCGCAGAAGAGCTTTACCGCATATATTCCTCTTCGCTCGATCTGTTTTTATCTGCACAGAAAACTGCGGAGCGCGCAGGTGACTTTTCTCTCCAGGCGAGAATGCTTCTCAACGCCGCCCTGTGCCACGAAAAGCTTTTCATGCATGACGAGTCGTACGAGTCGCTGATAGACGCAGTCGAGATCAGCGAAAGGACCGGCGACAGGAAACTCAGGTTCAAGTCATGCATCCGGGCCGGGTTGTTTCTTGCGAGAGCGGGCAGGGAGGTCGAGGGGGATGATTTCCGCGTCGCTGCATGGGAATATTTACGCACTGCGCTCGATCTGGCGGCCGAGACCCCGATCGCGTTTGCAGGCTACGCATCCGAAATACAAAGCGCGTTTGAAACCTGCGCAGGGCTGATGCTCGAGGCGGGCGACCCGCGGGGCGCGCTGGCGGTTTCGGATTACGGGGGCATGATCCTCGGCGCTCTGCGGTATCAGGAGCTTGAGCCCGTACTCCCTGCCGGCGAAGCCGGAATGTACCGTGAGTACGCGCTGGCCCAGGCGTCGGTTCTGGATGCCGAAAGCTCGCTGGCGGCGCTGGCTCGCAGAGGGGAGGAGCCCGAATCGGACGTTTACCGTAAAGCGCTGCTCGGCCGCGACCAGGCCGGGAAAAGGCTCGCCGCCCTCAGGGCCAGGCTTTCCGGACTTCGGAGGCCGCCCTATGTCGTGCCTGCCGGTGCATCGCTGCCGGAATATAAGGACATATCGGTGTCACAGATCATGTTCTTCCGTGACAGGTACTATCTTGTCACCCTGTTCAGAGGCAGGGTCGCAATGGAGAAGCTTACCATGGAGACTGGCGGCGCGGTGATCGGATATCCCGACGGGGCCGGAAAGAGATACCTTCTCCTGAACGCTCCAGTCTGCGCGCTGATAGAAAAACGATCGCAGGGATCAGTCTCCGCGCTGCCCGCCATGCTGGTGCCGTCAATCGACAGGATCGGCCTAATCAAAACCATGGGGGACATTTCACTTCGTGAGCCGCTCGCGCTCGGCCCTGACCACGGCATATTCGGAGATCAGCCCTCAGGTGACGAAAGCATGCTGCAATACCCGGCTGTCATTACCCGAACGGGAAGGGCCGCGGCCGTGGCCGGCGCCCTGTACGAATCGAAGCACTTCAGGCCCGAGTGTCTTGTCGCCAGCGTGAAAAAATATTCTCCGGACGATATCGCCGCCCTGTTCGATGCGGCGCTTTATTGCGGCGTGCCGTGCGTCGCCCTGGTTTCCGGGGCGGATGACAAAACAGCTGCCGGAATATTCGGTCAAATCCGTGAAAACGGCCCTGCCGCGGCGGTCACCTCATCTTCGTCCGGGATATTTTTTTCAGGGACCCTCGTAAGCGCCCGGCATGAGGCCCCCGGACAGCAGGTCCCGTTGCGCGAAATCAGGTTGCGAATGGACGCCGAGGCCCTGGCCGGCAGGCCCGATGAGGCTCTGGCCGTATTCATGCGGTACAAAAGGGGACTTTCTGCGTCAGGCGGAGCGCAGCTTGCGTATGAGGAGGCGAGGGCTTTTCTCCTGTGTTCAAGGCCAGCGCCGGCGCTCGAAGCGGTCGATTCAGGGCTGGCTCTTGCCGCAGCAGGGGATGACGGATACAGGCGGCTTGTATCGATGAAGGCCTACCTCCTGCTCGCTGCCGGAGATTGCGCACGGGCGGCCGAGTTTATTTCATCCCACGAAAACGACCTGTCCGGGACCGCTGACCGTGAATTCTATTCGATGATCAGCGCTCTGTGCGCGCAGGACGGCTTTGAGCGCGGCAGGGTCCTTCCCGGCGAAAAGGAGGAATATCTCGTTGAAAGGGGGAGGCTCCGCCTTCTGGCTGCTGAATACCTGTCGGCTTTCGGAATGAAAAGGGAAGCGGCCGGCCTTGCAGCAGGCATTGCGGGAATCCCACTGGGGCTGCGGGAAGCGGTCAAGCTGCATTATCTGTCCGGGGAAAGAGCCCAGGAGAGCATGTCTCTGCCGGAGGGACTGTCTTTCCTGTGCCGGGGCGTAGTGTCGGACAGGTGGGCGCTTGAGGCCAGGGACGCTATTGTGGGTCTGGAGACCGCCGAGGCGCGCGCCTCTTGTCTGCTCTGCGCGCTTGACCTGCCCGGCAGGATACTATCCGCCCGCCAGGCCCGTGAACTCATCGATAAAGAGGTCCTGGATTCGGTCGTTTCAGGGTCCTGGCTGGACCTCGCGCAGCTCGTGGCCGACGCAGTGCCCCGGACCGGCGGTGATGGATGGGCGGCCGGCGCGGTCATGGATGAATGGTGCGCGAGGGTGATGCCGAAAATCCACGTGCCTGCCCTGCGATCGAGGGCGATTTTCAGCCAGTCGCTTTCACTCCTGCGGGCCGGGTACCCGGACAGGGCGCTCGCCCGCGCCGGAGAAGGCGCGCCGGGGTCTATAAGCGGTCCTGACTATTATCGTTATGGGCTTCTTTTAGCCGACATCGAGAGCGCGCAGGGCAAGACGGATTCCTCGAACGAGCGCGCGATGAGACTCGAAACGGCGAAGCTGGATGACGCGGACCGTTACTGGCTGCTGATGATCGAAATCCGCAACGAGCTTGCGCGCCTTTCGAAGCTAACAGCGGCCGGCCCTTCGCAGGGTGAGTTGTTCGAAAGGCTTTTCAGTTCTGCGCGTTCAATGCTCGACAGGGATCCCGGCGTTTATGCCGGCAACCGGCTGTATGGATATACCGAAAGCATGTTCGACCAGTACATCAGGTTCAAGATGAAGACCGGCAATCACGGCCGGGCCCTTGCGGTGTTTCTGTGTAAAACCCGGCTGCCCTGGGGCGCGTCCGGCGCCGGAATTGCCGGCTTCGACGAGGACAGGGCCGTCGATGAGATTGCCGGGCGCCTGAAACCGGGAGAGCTCTTCGTCTGCGCTGCCGGAAACGGCGATGATGTCTTTTTGTGGATGATGTCCCCGGATGCGAGAAAAGCCTCGGTCATCGAAGGGGGATTCAGGAGGGCTCAGGATATCCTGACTGCCTACGGTGAAAGATTGAAAAGCCAGCGCGACACCCATGAGATATCGTCCCTCATGGAAGACCTCTTCCCCGACATGATCGCTGCCGGCGGCTCAGGGATAGTCTATGTTCTGGCCGACCGCGGGCTCGCGGCCCTTCCCTTTGAAATTTCGGGAAAGAAAAAAATGCTCTGCACGGCCCGGCCGGTGGTTTTTCTTCTTTCGACTGACGGGTTCGCCGGCGGGCGCGGTCGGACCGCGGCGATACGAATGAAGCGGGTAGCGGACGACGTTTCCGGCGGGGTCGAGGCGGCAGCGCTGCGCGCGAGCGGTTCGACTATTTCCGTGGCATGCGATGAAAAGGCCGACTGCCTGCATCTTCTCGGGCTGCTTGGCGGCGACAGGATCGAAGAACTCGGGGCCGGACTCGCGGGCGAGCTCTGTCTGAAAGGAGGCCCGTACCGGAGTGTCTGGGTGGGTGCGCAGGCTTCATCCGGGGACCGGGAGCTGGCCGCTCTCGTATCGTCAATTGCAGATAACGCACCGGTCATCGTCGGCGCCTCATTCGAAAAAGACATAAACTCCGCATTTTATGCTGAAAGATATTATTCGGGCCTCAGGAAGGGGTTGACCGTCATCGACGCCCATGCCCGGGCGCTTGAGGAGCTGGCGGGCAGGGACGGATTCCGCCATCCGGCCTACTGGCAGGGGATTCGGCTGTATCTTCCCGGTTTTACACGGCAGTAGCAGATATTTTACTTGTATTTCCCGGACTTTGCACGATTAATTAGCATATGGTCGTCGTTCCTGGGCACCTATTCCCCTTTTTTTAATCCAGCCATGAGGAGGATTTTATGCGGCTCACGAGGATATTCATGGTCATCGCTCTTATCATGTCTTTTTCGGTTATCGCCCACGCGATCCAGCTGTCGTTTTACACCGGAGAGGTGAAAATTCTTCGTAACGGGAAACACGTGCGTGTGAGCACGGGGATCGAGCTGCTGTCAGGGGACGTCATACAGACAGGCGCGAGCGGACTGGCCGAGATCGTTTACGGCGACAACAGCAGGATCATCGTGCGGGAAAACAGCAGGGTGCGGATCGGAACCGCGTCGATAAAGGGCTCCGAAGGCGCGGCCCTGATACTGGGCCGGCTTACCGGAAAATTCGAAAAGCTCGCAGACGGCTCGAGGCGATTGTACGGCGGAACCGCGGTCTGCGCCATCAGGGGCACCGAGCTTGATATATCAGCGGCAGATAACGGCGACGCGCTGGTGCAGGTGAAGGAGGGGGAGGTCCTTGTCGAGAACGCCTCGGGCAGGGTCATCCTCAAGCGGGGAGAGCAGGCCGAATCGAACGTTTCCGAAAAACCGGAAAAGGGAAAGCAGGCCGAGCTCGCCGCGTGGCTTGATTCAAAAGAAAAGGAGCTCGATAAGAATCCTGAAGAGTGCGCCGATAAATACAACGCCTACCTGAAAAACCTTGAGCTCGGAAGCGGGGATGACGGGGCCGAAATCGACCGCGCGGAGAAAATGGTAGGCGCCGCGAAAACAGGAGACGATCTTTCGAAGGCCGGCAAGGCGGTCGAGTCGGCCGAAGACGGCGTCGAAGACAACATTATGCTCGCCGAAACCGCCGCTCAGGCCCTGGAGATGATCGCGGGCAACTTCAGAAAGGCGAACAACAGGATATACCTCGAGTTCGAGAAGACAAAAAAAGAAGCCGACCGCGTCGCTGAAGTACACAGGCGAAGCCTGGCGGATATTCAGACGCTCAAGGATGAATTCAAAAAGACGCATGAGAGGATCATGGGAGACTACAGGGGTGATTCTGAAAAATTCATCAAGGGCGCCGATGTTGACAGCGTGAAGCCTGAGATAAAAAAATATTGAGGTAACTGATATGAAATCACGGACTGCTCTCATCGTCGGCTCTACCGGCCTTATCGGCGGGCACTGCCTGCGCCTGCTTCTCGAGAGCGGCCTGTATGAGCGCGTGATATCCCTCACGCGCAGGCCTTCCGGCCTTACGCACGCGAGGCTCAAGGAGGTCCTGATCGATTTCGACCGTCTTGAGAGCCATGTTAAGGAATTCAAGGCAGACGACGTGTTCTGCTGCCTTGGAACGACCATCAAGAAGGCCGTGACCCGCGAGAATTTCACCAGGGTCGACCATGACTATCCGCTGATTGCCGCAAACACGGCATATTCCCGAGGCGCCCGCCGTTTCTTTGTCGTGTCGGCCATGGGGGCGTCGAGTTCCTCGAGAATTTTCTATAACAGGGTCAAGGGCAACCTCGAAAGGAACCTGAAAAAAATCGGATTCGACTCGCTGCATATATTCAGGCCCTCATTGCTTGTCGGCGAGCGGTCCGAATCAAGGCCGGGAGAGAAGATCGCGGCAGTGATAATGCGTGCGCTTGACCCGTTTTTTTTCGGGCCTCTGAAAAACTACCGCTCAATCAGCGCCGAAAAGGTCGCCCGTGCCATGATAAAACACGCAGCGTCGTCCGCAACGGGCGTATTTGTCCACGAATCAGGCCAGATGCAGGATTGCTGATACGCCGTATGCCGCCCGTCAATGAGCGGAACCGCTGTAATTGTCTTGCGATTTAAATCCATTAATTATATAATAAGGGAACCTCTATAAATTACATTTTGGATGTTCCCTTGTGGGCATAACCATTGGTTAAATCAGGTTTTATACCCCCACTAACTCCCCCTGTTAGGGGGAGAATCAAAGAGGGGGCAAAAACCTGCTTTATAGAGATGCCCATAAGAATATCTATCGGTATGCAGGAGGAAGGACGCCCGGCGTGGCCCTGGCATCCGCATAGGGAGGCGGTCATGAAAAAAACGGCAATCATGGCGATGATGTTTCCTGGTTTACTGGCGGCGTTGTGCGCATGCGGCCGGAGTGTTTCAATCTCTGAAATATGGGCGACACCCGGCGAACTGCGGGTGCCTGAATCCGTGCTTCATGACGCGATACGCAATGTTCTTTATGTTTCGAATATCGACGGCGTCCCGACCGGCAAGGACGGAGACGGGTTCATTTCGAGGATTTCAATGGAGGGCAAAATCCTGGATTTCAAATGGATTTCGGGAATGGACGCGCCCAAGGGGATGGCGCTAAGGGGAAACACTCTCTATGTGGCGGACATTGATCGGCTCCATGTGATGGATGCGTTGGAGGGTAAGATCAGGGAATCCTTCAAGGCGGACGGCGCTAAATTTCTCAACGACATCGCGGTTGATGATGACGGGGCCGTATATGTATCCGACATGCAGGCAAACAGGATTTACATCATGAGGAAAAGGTCCATCTCGGTATGGCTCGAATTCAAGGACTTCACCGGAATTAACGGCATGATTTTCAGTGACGGATCCATCTACGCCGGTTCGGAACAGGGGGTCCTCAAAATCAATCCAGCAGACGGGAAATACGAGCTCTTCATTCCGCTGACCGGGGGTATCGACGGTCTCAAAGCTTTCGACTGCGGGCGGTTTGTCGTTACCGACTGGAAGGGGAAGATACAGGTGATCGAGCAGGGAAAGAAGCCTCAGCTGCTCCAGGATACGACCGGGCGGAAGATCAATGCGGCAGACATTGAATACATCGCGGAGGAAAAAACGCTTCTTGTTCCCACTTTTTTCGACAACCGGGTCGTTGCTTACAGGCTGGATTGATCGATTATACTTGTAACCGTTATTTTGCCGAGTAGACGATATTGCCGCCGCAGATCGTGTATTCCACTTTGCCGCAGAGCTCCCTGCCGATGAAAGGGGAGTTCTTGCACCGTGAAAGCATGAACGAGTTGGTAATCGCGACTTTCGCTTCCGGATTGATGATGGTGATGTCCGCCGCCGCTCCCTTCGCGATGCGTCCGCGGTCTATCTTCAGTATTTTCGCCGGATTCAAGGTCACTTTTTCGAATGCCTGAAGATAACTGAAATTGTTCTCGCGCACCAGTATGGTGATGATCAGCGGCACGGCGGTCTCGAGGCCGACGATCCCGAACGGCGCATATTCCATTTCCTGCATCTTTTCATTGAGCGAATGCGGTGCGTGGTCGGTCGCGATCACGTCGATGGCACCGTTTCTCAATCCTTCGATGATGGCCCTGCGGTCGGCTTCTGTCCGAAGAGGGGGCTTCATCTTGGCCATGGACATCCATTCGGCGACTGCGTCGTCGGTGAGGGCGAAATAATGGGGTGCAGTTTCGCAGGTGACCTGCACTCCCTTGCGTTTTCCGGCCGCGATGATATCCACTGAACCGCCTGAAGAGACGTGGCAGACATGGAGCCTGCCCCCGGTGAGCCTGGTGAGCAGCACGTCGCGGGCGATCATGGTTTCCTCGGATTCCTTTGGTATGCCCTTGAGGCCGAGCAGGGTCGAATTGACTCCCTCGTTCATGATGCCGTCGTCGGTCAGCAGGAGGTCCTCGGCGTGGCTCACTATGGGAACGTCAAACATCCGGGAATATTCGAGGGCCCTGCGCATCAGGACCGAACTCGTAACCGGCTGCCCGTCGTCGGTGAACGCGACCGCGCCTGCCCTGATGAGCTCTCCCATTTCGGATATTTCCTCGCCTTTGGAACCCTTGGTTATGGTCGCCATCGGATACACGTTTATGGGGCCTTTTTCGGCTTCGAGCTTGATGAAGCGCACCAGGGCCTGGTTGTCTATGACCGGGTTCGTGTTGGGCATGGTGCAGACCCCGGTATATCCCGACTTTGCCGCGACCCTGGACCCGCCGATGATCGTCTCGATATCCTCGCGGCCCGGCTCCCTGAAGTGAACATGCATGTCGATCAGTCCCGGAAGCACCAGGCAGCCGCCGGCGTCGATCACTCCCTCGCCGTCCGAGTAGTTTATGTTAGTGTCGATCTCCGCAATCCTGTCATCCCTGATCAGCACGTCGAGGATCGCGTCAGTCGCAGATGCCGGGTCGATTACCCGGCCGTTTTTTATCACTATGTTCATCCTGCGCTTTCCTCTTTCATTTCTTCGAGGGGGGCTCCTCCGGCCAGGAGATAGAAGATGGCCATCCTTACCGCGACCCCGTTGGTGACCTGCTCGTTCATTATGATATTGGGGCTTTCGACCACCGAGTTATCGACCTCTATTCCCCTGTTTATGGGCCCGGGGTGCATGAGTATGACGTCCGGTTTGCACCGCGCCATGCGGTCTTCTGTCAGTGCGAACAGGCGGTGGTATTCCCTGAGGGAGGGGAAAAGGGAGCCTTTCTGGCGCTCCTTCTGTATCCTGAGCATGTTGATCACGTCAAGGTCGGGCAGGACCTCGTCGAGATTGTACGTGATGTCGACGCCGTATATTTTGAACTCGTCGGGCACAAGGGTAGGCGGCCCGCAAAGCACTACTTTTGCGCCGAGCTTTTTGAAAACCTCGATATCCGAACGCGCGACGCGGGAGTGCCGGATGTCTCCGACGATACCGATGCGGAGGCCTTCGAGGCTCGATTTTCTTTCAAGTATCGAATACGCGTCGAGCAGCGCCTGTGTCGGATGGGCGTGGAAACCGTCGCCCGCGTTGATCACCGACGCCTTGATGTTCTTAGATAAAAAATGCGGCGCCAATGACGCCGCATGTCTCATTACGATATAATCCGCCTTCATGGCCTCAAGGGTATGCACCGTGTCAATGAGGGATTCCCCCTTGACCACGCTCGATGTCGAGACCGAGACGTTTATCATGTCCGCAGAGAGCCTTTTGGCCGCCAGCTCGAAGCTGATTCGAGTCCGAGTGGACGGTTCGTAAAAGAGCGTACATACCGTCTTTCCCCTGAGCACCGGGACGCTTTTCACCGATCGGGTGAAAATGTCTTTGAAATATCTGGCTGATTTGCAGATGAGATTAATTTCTTCGAGGGACAGTGACTGTATATCGAGCAGGTCTTTTCTTTTCAGCGAACTCATACCGAGATTTATATTAGTACATGCATGATTTAAATGTCAAACGAAATATTTGCGGTCGGCTGCGGAAAGTTCGAAAAGTTCAGCCGATCAGAGAGACTGGTAGATCAAATGTATGCCGATAAGCAGCAGGGTAAAGATAAAAACTTCTTTTAGACGTCCTTCGTCGATTATATTGGCCAGCTTCGGGCCTATCTGTCCTCCGATAAAAACGCCGATCCAGCTGAAAAAAATTATATAGGCCATTCCCATATCCGGCTGGTAATGGCTGAAAGAGAGGTGGGTGCCTGCTCCGACAATCGCCAGGCAGAAATTCAAGAACAGGCTGGTGCCTATGGAATGCTTCATCGGTATTTTAAGCGAGCTCCTCATGAGCGGCACCAGAAAATCGCTGATCCCTACTGAGAAAAGGCCTGAAACAATGCCGAAAAAGAAGCTCTGGCCCTGCTGTTTTACCGTGGGAGTCGTAGAGGTGTCGAGGGTGAGAACGGTGTCGTATTTTTCAGTTTGAAAGGCGAAATATATGGATACGGATATACTGACTAGTCCGAGTACCCCTTTAAGTAGTTGGGGATCGGCAACACGCTGGTTGAGATAGGCCCCTGCAATGACGCCGGCAATAATAATCGGAAGAAAAAAAAGAACTATCTTCCAGTATATGTTGTTGTGCCTGATATTCCAGAATGTAGCAGAGCCCATGCCGACGAATTGTATGAGAAAGGAGAACAAGATCGCCTTCTGGGGGTCAAATCCGTGGAAAAAGATAAAGTAAGGCGCCCAGAGGAGGCCGCCGCCTATGCCGATCAGGGAGGCGAAGCTTGCGATGATGATGCCGATAGGGACAAGGATCCAGTTTTCCATCAGAGAGCGTTTCCTTTCTGAGAATCGGACTGTCAGCTTTTCGTGTTTTTTCTCAAGCTTTCGATCGTGTAAAGCACAAACATGTCTTTGAGCATGTTGAGTTTTTTCACCAGGTCTTCGAGGGTTAGAACGTTTCTTTTGACGGTTGAAAGTTTTATGGGCTTCTGTTCAAGGGCTTCTTTGAATGTCTCAATCGAGATATACATATCGGTGCCCATCCGCTCCAGCTGGGCGACAACTTCCTGAAGGTTTATGGATAGTTCATTGACCAATTTCCCAAGCACCGCCATTTCATCTTTCGTTTTAATGTCAATACGGATGCTCAGGTCTCCGCCAGCCATTTTTTCGGCCTGGTTTATCATGTACTGGAGCGGAGAAGCAATCTGCCATACGAACAGAAAAAGAACAACCGCCGATACGACTATGAGAATCAGTATCATGATCACGAATTTCCGGGATAGGTTGTCAAGAATGTCGTATGCGCTGGTGACCGGCTGTTTGCCTTCCTTGATCAGGGTTACCTGCTCGGCCACGCTGTTGCGGTAAGACGGGCTTTTTATTTCCCAGAGAATTTCTCCTGCAACGAAAACGTTTGCAATAGCTATAAGGAGAAAATAGAAGATCATTCTCTTGCGCAGGCTGGTGCCTTTCGATTTGGGTTTGCTGTCAGTCTGTTTCATTCCTCAAAACCTGTATCCAAGTTCTGACTGATTAAGCGCTATGCACTGATTATCCACATGATGCCCTTGAATATATAGAATACCCCGATGATGAAGATGGCGATGGAAAAAACGATTTTGATCAGTCTTTCCGGAAGGTAGCGGGAGATATATGGGCCGATCTGACCGCCGATGACCACACCCGTTCCGGCGAATATCCAGATTTCCCACTTGATCAGTCCGGCGTGCAGGTTGAGTATCGTGATGATCCAGTCCAGAGTCGCCTCGATGAGTATGGCGGTGGCGTTCGCCCTCCTTGTCTTGATGTTCATTCCCTTTTCAAGCACTGGCTGCGAAATTTCAGCGATTCCCGTTCCGGTAGTGGCCGAAAAAAAGCCGCTGATGGGCGGGGCCCACATGTAGCCGTAGATTTCCTCGATGGGGATGTTTTCCCTTGTGCCGAAATGGCGGCGCAGGGCGTTATAGAGCTGCATTGTGGCGATGCCCATGATGATTATACCCAGCGTCAGCTTCAGAAAATCACCGTCGATGACGAGAAGAGCGTGGTTGCCAAGTACGATGCCAGGTATAGCCAGCATGATCATGGTGAATCCGATGGGAAGCTCCACCATGCGGTACCAGAGATACCGAAGAGCCCCGCTGGTCATGCCGATTGTCTCTGTGGCGATGCCTGTGGCCACTGCGTTCTGGATCGGAATGTGCAGGATCAGGTTGTATATCGGCTGGAAAAGAACACCGCCGGAAAATCCTGATGAATTCGCCAGAATTGCGATCACGATCGCGACCGGAAACATGTACCAGTATTCAAAACTCATGGCGTTCCTCTTGATCAGGTCCTGGTTCTTTCCTTGTAGTCTTCAATTGCGTCCTCGATCTCGTCCTGCGAGAGCTCGGTTTTCAGGGTGTAGGTTTTATACATGTTTATAAAATTCTGCAGCGACGTGAGATCTGCGGTCATTATTTCGAGGAGGTTCACGATATCCTGCCCCAGCTTGACCATCCGCTTGAAATCACGGACCGACATCTTCCTGTCTTCAATTATGCGGCCAGTTTGCTTGCTTTCGACCATGTCGACAATCATGCTGGCGGCGACCTTCATCTTGTCCTTGTGGCGGTTCAGGTCCTGTTTGACCTGAATGATCATGTCGAGCAGCTTTTCGTTCATGCTGTTGATCAACTCGCCGATCTGTCCGATTTCGTCATGACTGATGACCGGGACCGATATGGTGAGATCCCCGTCGGCGATTTTTTTGGTGGCCTCCACCATGTTGTCCATCGGAGATACAATGTCTTTGGTGAAAAGTATGAGCGCGGTTATAATGCTTCCCGATATCACCAGCAGAAGCAGGATCATCCTGTTGCGAAGGTCTGTCACCGGCGCGAAAAGCTCCCTGTCGTCGGCGCGGGCCTTGAATGATTCAATGGCTTCAGCTGATATCGTGCTTTGCATCTGCGTGTAGAAGGAGTTCTTTATGGATTCCTTGAAGAGCGAAGAGCTCATCTCCAGAATGATTTCGGCGCTTACCGATATGGAAACAATCGAAATAAGAAGAAAATAGAGAAAGAGCTTCTTTTTCAGCTTTGACATCGGTTTCTTGTTGAGCAGTACCATTCCGCGACCCCGCAGAATATTCATTATGTATGAAAAAAGTCCCTTTGTCAAGAGACTTTGAATTTACGATTGATGTTGGCCGGGTCGCTACCGCCGGGCGTCGCCGGTGCGTTTGAATAATTTTCTGAAAAAAGGTCTTTTCAGTTTGCCGTGCTGGATTTCAGCGTGGCCATCCTTGAATATCTCGATCAGGCAGTATTTCCCTTTTTTCAAGGAGCCGGGGTTGACAACGGCGCATTTTTCGAGCTGCGCCGTTCCGTTGGCTTCATGGATATGGCCGCAAAGACAGAGGGAAACCCCGTGCTCGACAATGAAGTCCCTGATCGCCTGGCTTCCTCCCCTGAGGCCGAGGAATGTCCGGTCTCTGGTGTTAAGCGGCGGGGTATGCGATACCAGTACGACGGTTCCCGCCTTTTTGACCGACTGATAGCCGGTTTTCAGGAAGTCGAGGATTTCGTCTTCGCTGTATTCCGATGCGGTTTTCATCGGGGTGGGGGTCGATCCTCCGACGCCGAAAAAGCCCGTTCCCTTGATTATTCTTCCTGTATTGTGGATGCTGTAGCCCTTTTCTTCAAGAAGGTCGATCACTTCGGATCGGTCCCAGTTCCCGTGCACGGCCAGGATGTTCCGGTTGTATTTTTCAATCGAATCCAGCACCCTCTCGGCGCTGAGGATTTTTCCTGACCGGGATATGTCGCCGGAGATGATGACCAGCTCGGCTTTTGCTATCAGCTCCGAGGCCTGCTCGATGTATTTAATGTCTCCGTGAATGTCGGATATGGCGAATATCTTCATCTCGTCTCCCTGGACTGGTATTGTGCAATGATATTCATCAAATGAAAAAATTCAATTAAAAAAAACAGGCGGATTCAAGAGGATTTTCGTGCGTCTCCAAGATGGAGCATGGCCGCGCAATGAATTATGGGGCGGCGCAGTCAATCCGGAAGCGTCTGACGCTGAACGCCGAAGTTTCCGTTCAGAAGAAAGTTGAGGGTCAGCTCCATGACCTCGGCGGAATCCATGATAAAGGCGTGGCTGCTTTTCACTACGGCGAAATCCTTCATGTTCTCCGCCTTCGCCTCTTCGACTGCCACCCTCCCGTCGTCCTCACCGGGTATCAGGATTGAAGTGAAAGGGTCGATGGTCGAGGTGCCTGCGATGATGCCGGCCTCAAAATGCAACGGGCCCAGCGTTCCGGCGATGCCATCCGGTCCGGTGCCGATCTGTCCGAGCGCGGGACCAAGGACGCGGCGCACAAGCAGGACATTGCGGTAATAATCCGCGGCCGTACTGCCCCTGTTTGGCGGCGCGATCATCACGGTGCGCCCCGGGTTTTTTAACGCATGGTTTTTAAGGTAACAGCGCAGCACGATTCCGCCCATTGAATGGGTCACGAAATGGATTTTTTTGCCGGGGTCGGTGCAACGGCGGGCAAGGGTCCCGGCGAGATGATTTTCGGCGAGAACCTCGACAGGATGCGCGGTCGAAGGATAGCCCTCGTTGACCACCGTAAATCCTTTGTCGAGCAGATAATGTTCAATTTTATGCATGGACGAGGCTGACCTGCCGAGCCCGTGAAGAAGCACGACATAATCGCCGTTCCCCCCGGCATTCCCTGATGAGCCGCAGCAGAGAAGGGTCATGATGGTCAGAACAACGAAATTTTTCATATGAGTGTGCGCCTTGACTGTACCTGAGAATTGATAGATTGTACGCCGAAATGTCAAGGACTTCCGGGGTTTTTTCCTTGCAAAAGATGCATATGCCGTGGATGAATGTCGCTGAGGCGACCGGAGAATTATTATATGCTGATAGATTCGCACGCGCATTTTGATCTCGTGCTCGAGGGCCGGGACATCACCGAGGCCGAGATTTTTTCCGGGCTCAAAGAGCATTCCGTGGCCTTCTCGGTACAGGTTTCCATCGATCCTGCCGGCTTTTCATGGTCGCGGGAATTCGCGGCGAGAAACCGGGACCGGGGCATACTGTTCACACTGGGAATACATCCGTCGTCGCCGGCCTCGGAAAAAGACCTGAAGAACCTGGCGGATTTCACGGCCGAAGTCATGGCCGGCAGGGACGCACATCTTCTGTTCGGGATCGGCGAGTGCGGACTCGACTTCTATCGCATGCGCCAGCAACGGGACGTCCAGGAGCGTTCATTCGAGTTCCAGATCGACCTCGCGCATCGCCACTCGCTGCCGGTAATCGTGCATTCCCGCGACGCGATGGCCGCCGCGATCGATCTTCTATGGCGTAAAAAGCCGGGTAAAGGGATCATGCACTGCTATTCGGGCACAGTCCCGGACGCGCGCAGTCTGCTCGACCTGGGGTTCTATCTTTCCTTCGCCGGAAACGTGACCTATTCAAAAGCGCACAACCTGCAGGATGCGGCTCGATACGCACCTCTCGACCGGATCCTGATCGAGACCGACGCCCCTTTTCTCACGCCGGTTCCCCTGCGCGGAAAGCAGAACCGGCCGCACAACGTGCACCACACCTATCAATTCATTGCCGATCTGCGCGGCGAGTCCATTTCGAAGCTTGAAAAGGCCGTATACGAGAACTTCGTGAGGCTGCGAAAATAGTATCTGCTCTGACCCCGAATTTTCTGTTGCATTCTTCATGTGTATCCGGTATTATAATATAGAACACTGTACGGAATATGCGCATATCCTGGCCGAAAGTTCGGGATTATCCGGCGCGCAATCAATCTTATATGCAAAAAGGAAGGAATATATGAAGACAATTCGAGGGTTTTTCGGTTTGCTTGTTATTTTCTCCTGGGCCATAATTGCATGTGATGATGACGGAGGCAGCAAGACCAGGGTTTCCTCAACTCTCGAGGGTGCGCCGCTCTCGGTATTCGCTGCAACTGATGGTGACGGCAGGGAGCTGTGGATCACTGACGGGACCGAGGAAGGAACGGAACAGGTCCGAGACATCAATGAGGGCGCCGGTGACGGCATTCCGGATGAACTGAAGAATGAATTTGCCTACTTAAACGGGAAAGCCTATTTTCAGGCAACAAACGGCAGTGATGGATATGAACTCTGGGTGAGCGACGGCACTGCGGTCGGGACCGAAATGCTTGACGATTTCAATACAGGTTCGGGAGATTTCAATCCATACGGATTCACTCTTTTCAACGGCAGGCTTTATTTCGCTGGGACCACATCAACCGGGACCGAACTGTGGAAAACCGACGGGACAGCGGCCGGCACCATTAAGGCCCCGGCAGCCGGGGAGCCGACGCTGCTGAATCCGACCGGGATGGCCGTTTACAACGGAAAGCTGTATTTTTCGGCCGCGGATTCCGGCGACACCGATCTGTGGTGCATTGACAGGACGGGGGACGCATCTGAAATCGAAGTAAACAGCGGCGGAAGCGGCAATCCTATGCATCTGACTGAAATGGATGACATGCTTTATTTTACGGCCGTGACTGCCTCATATGGCCGCGAGCTTTGGAAGACCGACGGGACGCAGGCAAACACCGCGCTCGTGTCCGACATCGATTCCGATACTACCGGCTCGATTAATGATACTCTCGTCGTTTATAACGACAAGCTGTATTTCGCTGCCGACGACGGGGAGTCGGGGAACGAGCTCTGGTGTTCTGATGGCACCGAAGAGGGAACCAGATGCGCGGCCGACATCAACGAAGGAGCAGGAAACAGTAATCCGGATGAAATGATCGTGTTCAACGGCAGGCTGTATTTTTCAGCAACGAGCGCGGGCCAGAATAGATTGTATGTGTTCGACAGCACGACCGGCACTGCGGGCGAAATCCGAATGACCTATGAAACATACACCGCATATTCGCCGATGTTTCTTTCCGTTTTTAACGGGAACATCTATTTCAGGGCCGAAATTACAGCTCTGGGAAACGACCTGTGGGTTTCTGATGGCACTGCTGAAGGGACCCAGCTGGTGGAGCAGATCAATACCACTGCCGAGCCCAGCAATTCAAATCCATGGAACTTCACTGTCATGGAGGACCGACTTTATTTCTGCGCGGATGATGGCGCTCATTACTTCGAGCTCTGGACCAGTGACGGCACCAGCGACGGCACGTCCATGGTCAGGGACATTTACGTGGGCGGTGTTACAGACGGGAGCTGGCCATTCGGCGTTGATTGACGATTACCGTGAGGCCCGCGGGGAAACGCGGGCCTTTCACTATTCACTCCACACGGTCCCGTAATCGGCGCGGTACAAATCCCACATGTTCTCCACGAAATCAGACGTGCACCGCCATCCGGGATACGCTCCGGCCTCTGAAGTCACCTGCATGTACCGGTCCTGGTAATCGAAGAGCGCGTCGTGGTTCCAGAGGTCGACCGCGCCCATGATATGGGCGGCGAGCACGAACCCGGCCCACGAATACGCGGTGCAGCACTGCCGGTATGGCGTGAGCCATCCCCTGTTGTCGGCCTCTGGCTGCAGCGAGTGGACGATGCCCCATTCGGGCAGTCCGATGTCGCTCGTCTCGTAGGGAGCGAATTCCTCGGCGCGCTCGTCGGGGCTCCATGCGTCGCTGTGGGTGATGTCGATCTCGGCCTGGGAAACATAGAAGGTCTGGCCATCCTCACCGAAGATTATGTCCTCCTGGCCGATATTAATCATGTCGGTATCGTCGAGCATGATTCCGGCAAAGAGTATAGGCCATTTTCTGCCGCTCGCATGCCCGCCGTTGGGCACCCAGTTCTCCTCGCCGCCGTCCCGGATGACGCCGAACAGGTCGATACCGAGCTGCACATACCTCACCAACAGGATCATCTTGTCTTCGAGGGGGATGTCCAGGTGCAGCATGAGCGCGCCGATGCCGACTTCGGTCGCTATTTCCCTTCCGTAGTCGGGCATGTTGTCGGATGGATGGATGCAGCGGCCCATCCAGTTGGGCACGTGATCGATCCACGGTCGCTCGAAATATGCTGCGACCCCGGTTATGTCCGGCGCTCCTTCCGCGGGGGGCGCAAGCTGCGCGAGCTCTCCGGTGAGAAGGTCCGAGGTCCGGTACCCGGGAGTCTTATCGGTGCCGCAGTAGGGCGGGCGGAAATAATCTGTTTCGCCGGGAGCTGATTCAAGCACGGTCAGTATCGCTGCGGTCCTGAGCTGGGGACGGCCGCCGCTCTCGTCGAGGCTTATGGCGGAGACAAGCGATGAATCCGGTTGAAGCTGAAGCGGCGACCCGGGAGATACGCCGAAGGATACGTTGAGCGCGTCGTCATAGTCGTCATCCGAGGCATAACCGCCGTACATGCTGCTGTCATATCCCTGGGTCGTGCCCAGCGCGGGTGACGGGTTTATCATTGATCCGTTTCGAACCCTGCCCTTGTAGCTGAATGATGGAGGATTGATGAATATTACATTTGCCGGCCCGACGACCCAGTGGTCTCCGTTGGCGAAGGTGCCGTGCGCATATTCCTGGTCAAAGTACCAGGAAATACCGTGTTGGGTCAGCACCAGCGGCGCGTCCGCGGGAGGTTTCGGCATGACGAAAGCTTCATCTTTCCTGTTGCGGATATCGCATCTTATAAAAAGCAATAGTATAATGAGCAGATTTAACTTTTTCATCTTGCCCCCGCAGATTGAAATCCTGACAGGATAGCGCCCGGGAATAATTATTTCAAGGATATTATCTGCCGCAATACTCTGTCAGGGAAGTCGTTCGCTCTTATACCCGGATGTAGCAATTCGCATTAATGTCTTGACCGCCTGTCAAAGGCGCCGTATTTTTAGCAATGCCCAAAAAGGATATTCAATGAGAAAAATCGCCGCGTCCCTGTTTCTTTTTATATCAGCCGCGCTTCTTCTTTCAGCCGGATGCGACTGCTCGATGGTTCATGTGCCCGAGAGCCCGTTTCCCGGATCGCTCAGGGGTGAAGCCCTTTCATCGACCGAGGTCCGGCTTACCTGGTCCATGCCGACGGACCTTGATTGCTCGGGGGATTTTTCGGTTTACCGGGGCGACACGGTGATCGGCGCCTCATACGTCTATCATTATACCGATACCGGCCTGTCGCCCGGGCAAACGTACAAATATTTCGTGCGCATAAGAGGAAAAGCCGGAAAAAACGCATTCACGAACACGGTCACGGTCACGACGAATCCCCAGGGGAACGTCTTCTATGTTGACCCTGCAGCCGGCAGCATGGACAATGACGGCTCATCGGATCACCCGTGGCGCACCCTGCAGGAGGTGTTCGAAAACGGGCTCATCGAGATGAAAGTTTATAGCGAGCTTCCCCCTGATGAGAATACGCCCTTGGAAATTATCAATCCCGACGGTCCGGTCAAGGGTGGAGATGTCATCGTACTCCGGAGCGGGTATCACGGCTCTGTTTTCCTTCGCGGCGGGTTCAATGACCGGTTCATAACCATCATGGCCCAGGATGGCCAAACTCCCGTTCTTTCCAGCCTTGTTCTTTCATCCGTATCACGCTGGCATGTGAAGGGTCTCACGATCACCCAGGACGAAACGGTAACTGGCGTGGAATATCAGAACACGACACTGGTGACCATCGAGTCCCATGGATGGCACGGTCCGGCACATAACATCATTATCGAGGGCTGCCGTCTTTCATCAGTCAGTGATTCATCCTCGTGGGATGCAGAGGACTGGGATGACCTGGCCTGCAACGGCATCATGTCCGGTGCCGAGGATGTGCTGATCGAAAATAATTACCTGAAGAACGTGAATTTCGGCATCACGGTCGACGGAGACCGCACCGTGGTCAAGAAAAACACGGTCGACACATTCGACGGGGACGGCATGCGCGGCAACGCCCATGACCTGACCTTCGAGGGCAACACAGTCAAGAACTGCATCGATTCGGGCAACGGTAACCATGACGACGGGTTCCAGTCCTTTTCGGTGAACGGCGCGCCGCCGTGGGAGCGTGTCGTGCTCCGGGGCAACACCATCATCAACAACGAGGATCCGGACCAGCCGCTCAGGGGTTGTCTCCAGGGTATCGGCTGCTTCGACGGATGGTACATCAACTGGATCGTCGAGAACAACCTGGTCATCGTCGACCACTGGCACGGGATTTCACTGTACGGCGCGATCGAATGCCGCATCGTCAACAACACCGTGCTGAACCCGTATCCGGTGATCGACCAGGCGCACAGCATATGGATCATGGTCACTTCCCATAAGGACGGGTCGCCGAGTTCCGGCTGTCTTATTCGCAACAATATTGCGTGGAACCTGAATTACTCGGGCGATACCGATCAGGACCACAACATCATCATCAGCGATCCTGATGCCTACGCCGGTTATTTCGTTGATCCCGATTCATTCGATTTCCATCTCAGGGGCGACGCTCTCGCGATCATCGACGCGGGATCACCGGCACTCGCGCCGCTATACGACTTTGACGGTAATCAGAGACCGGCAGGGGATGCGGTCGATCCGGGAGCGTTCGAGTATATGCCCTGAAAGAAGCTGTAATCCTGAATCATTTCGGCATGTCATCAAGCCCGCCGCCGTTTTCAACGTTCGTGTATCCGCGGCTTTCGAGAATTTTTTTTGCCCTGGAGCTCCGGTTGCCGGTACGGCAATAAACCACTATCGGTTTGTTCTTGTCGCCGAAAAGGGATAATTTCTTTTCTATCTCGGCTAGGGGGATATTGATTGCCCCGTTGACATGCCCGGATGAAAACTCTTCGGGTGTCCGTACGTCTACAGTGAGGGCTCCCTGGCTGATCATTTTGTCTATTTTCTTTCGGTGCTGGCTGTTTGAATATGATATCGAAATATAGATGAGAAGTGCGAGCCCCGCGGCCAGCGTCGCCAGGATTTTTATTTTCTGAGTTGATAGAATACTGATCATGAGTGTCTATCTCTCCATGCACGTGACGATTTCGCCGATATACAGGCGGTGATAATCTTTCCCGGGGTAGTTCTTCTCGATTTTCTGATCCAGAAAGGCAGACGGGTCGAGGTCCTGGCTGTAGATTTTGGCGCACTCGATGACAAGCCGGGCCTCGGAAAAATACACAGAGCCGCTTTCGGTGAAGGCCGGCGTGAGTCCGGTCTCCTTGACCTTGTCGGTGTCGCGGCCCGAATGGGTTCCGCAGAAGTTCAGCGTTTCCCGGTACTGGCCGCTGAAAAAGGAAAGCGTGAAAGTCGGATTTTTTTCGAGATACTGGTAAGTGTGTCTGGTCGGGCGTACATACACGAAGCATACGTTCCTGTTCCAGAGCACGCCCAGCCCTCCCCATCCTGCGGTCATGGTGTTGAACGAATCCTTCGTTCCCGCGGTCAGCAGGAAATAATCTTTGCCGACCAGTGTGAACACGCTGTCTTTTATCTCTTCGGGTTTGATGGTGCGCATAGGGATACTCCACTGTGATTTATTCATTATCATGAAGACATGCCCGCATTTCAGAAATCAAGAAAAAAATCACTGAACTTTGCGGGCATCGTCCGGATTCTCTTTCAGGTCCCGCCGCCGGCATCCATCAATTTGACGAAGCACGATATCCCGGATCTGCGATGCACTGATGCAGTATCATGGAGTTATGAGAAATCTCTGAATCCGCTTTTAGCGTTTTTTTTAATGATGCAACGGGTATCATTAAGGGAAATAGTTGATCTTGTGCTGGAAGGATTTCAATATTTCTGTCCAGGCGCGGCGATGAGATTGAAAAAGCAAAAAATCAATACCGGGTTCTCAGTATTTTCGTTGACAAATCTTTCTTTGAACGGTTTCTTATTATTCAAAGTCATTATCCCGGTGAAGATTACCGAATCGATGTTAAGCGCGACGCTTCTCCCGGGGATTAACCGGACAAATTGAATGAACCTTCAGAAATCGATTAATAAGACAAAAACCCCGAAATCCAGGGACAGAAAAAATCAAATACTCGAATGCGCCAAGGTTATTTTCGCCAGGAAGGGATTTTACGAAACGCAGATCATCGATATTGTAAACGAACTCAATATCGGAAAGGGCACTCCGTACCAGTATTTTGAAAACAAGGAGGAGCTTTTTCTTTCACTTATCGAGAGCATATATCAAAGCTGGAGGGACTTTCGGCGCAACAGGTCGTCAGCGGCCGCATTGGCCGCGCCTGCGGATTACTTCAGAAGAGAATTCTCCGGAATCATGCATTTTTTTCACAATGACCCGGACAGCGCCAAAATTTTACTGAGAATGGGGCCGGGTATAAATCGTTCCATTGAACCGTTCGTGAGCCGGATCGAACAGCATTTCATTGATGAAATAAAATCAGGAATCAAAAAGGGAATCGAGTTCGACGTTATCGAGAAGGATTGTAATATCGAGCTCCTGACGAACGTTATTTTCGGAACAGCTACCCGGATCGCGTATTACTATATCGCGCGAAACAACGAGACCGTTACCAAAAGAAAGCTGGACGGAATCATCGGTGAAACGGCCGAAATGCTGATAAAAATAATCTATAAAAAGGAATACTGGTGATTTTTTTTGTCATATAAATACTGAAATCTCAGTATTTATATGACATTAAACATGGCGCCAGGGAAAAAATTATGATGCAGATACTCGAAAATATCAGGGTGCTCGACCTCTCTCAATTTCT
Organism: Spirochaetota bacterium; assembly: GCA_022709405.1. Classification (GTDB taxonomy): domain Bacteria; phylum Spirochaetota; class UBA4802; order UBA4802; family UBA5550; genus JAKLIV01. Next base: position 9,900 of record JAKLIV010000007.1, on the reverse strand, counting down.
GTCAGGACCGCGTGCAAGCCAGCTTATGGCTTTTTTCGGCGCCGAAGTAATCAAGATAGAACCGCCGGCCGGAGACTCGATGAGGCTGCTGTTGAAGGTCAGCGGTTCAGAACGGTCGATGAGCTGCCTTCACCAGAACAAGAAAGGGATCATCATTGACCTGAAAAAAAAGGAAGGGGCGGATTTATTCGTCCAGCTCGTTGAAAGATCGGACGTGATAATTGAAAACTTGAAGCCGGGGACACTCGACACGATCGGCCTGAATTATGAAAACCTGAAACAACGAAATCCGCGGATCATCTACGCAAAAATATCGGGTTTCGGCAATGACGGCCCGCTGGCCGACAGGACTGCCTTTGACATCATTTCACAGGCAACAGCAGGGATCATGTACGCCAATGGAACCGTCGACAGGCCGCCGGGCGTTTTTTTCGGCGATCTCACTTCGGGCGCATACTGTGCATATGGCATCATGCTGGCCCTCATGGCCCGCGAAAAAACCGGGAAAGGGCAGTTCATCGACATATCGATGCAGGACGTGATGTATTTCCACAATTTCTGGTGCTTCACGGAGAAGGCGAACGGCCCTGTAAAGGATAACATTAAGCAGCTGTTCGGCCGGGAGATGAAAAAATTTTTGTCCGATCATGAGCATCCGATGCCTTTCTGGAGCACGTATAAATGCAGCGACGGATATGTCTGCGTGGTTGCACTGACTGACAATCAGTGGAACAGTCTGCTTGAAACTATCGGCCGGCCGGATCTCATTCAGGATGCGCGCTTCTCGCATTTCGTGAACAGGGTAAAAAACGCAGACGACGCCCGGGCTGTCATAAACCGCTGGATGGAGCAGTATTCATGCGAAGAGGTCGTCGCCAAGCTGACAGGCAGGCGAATTCCCTGCGGGAAGGTGGTCGACTATGATGAAGTCAATAAAGACGATAACCTCGATTCGCGGGGGATGTTTGCTAAAGTGAACCATCAAAGGTTTGGCGATATAGATGTGCCGGGAAACCCGGTGAATCTGTCAGACACGCCGGGTTTCATTTCATCTCCCTCGCCGGATCTCGGTGAGCATACCGAAGAAGTTTTGGAAAAAATTCTCGGCGCTTCGCCTGAAGCGATCAGGAAGCTGAAAAAGGGCGGGGTAATAGCCTGAAGCGGAAGACAGAGACATGAATGTTAAAAACACCGAATCATCATATATGAGCAGCTTTTTCAATCCCGGATCGCTGGTTATCATTGGCGCATCCAATGCCCCTGGAAATCTCGGCGCGCCGATGTGTCACTCGCTGAAAAAACTGGGATACGAAGGGAATGTCTTCGTGGTGAACAGGAAGGGGGAGGAGGTGCATGGATGCGCCGGTTTCGTTTCGATCAGTGAAGTCCCTGGAAAAATTGAACTGGCGGTGATCCTGACGCCCGCGAAGACCGTGCCCCGGATCATGCGTGAATGCGGGGAAAAGCGAATCTCGAACGTTATCATCGAAACCGCCGGTTTCGGGGAGCTGGGGGAAGAGGGGAAGGAACTGCAGCAGGAGATCGATCTCACGGCAAGGGAATACGGCATCCGCTTCATCGGGCCGAACTGCATCGGGTCAATGGATGCGCACAGGCGGTTCACCAGCTTTTTCGGGGTGAAACCGGGCGTTTTCGATGAATTATTCGACAACCCGGGCGAGACATCCATCATCACCCAGAGCGGAGGGGTTGGGACGCTTGTTCTGCGTTCTCTCATGTCCGATGTCGTCGGATTCAGCAAGATTGTCAGCATCGGCAACAGGGCCGACATAGATGAATCAGACATGCTTGAATATCTGGCAAACGATCCACTCACCGGAGTCATCTGCATGTATCTTGAAAACATCGGCGACGGGAAAAAACTGATGCGCGCGGCGTCTGGATCGGACAAGCCGGTACTGGTGTACAAGGCCGGAACGACAAGCCAGGGAGCCCGGGCAGCTTCTTCGCACACCGCAGGTATGGCGAATAACAATCTTGTCTTCGAATCCGCCTGCAGGCAGGCAGGAATCGTCAGGCTCAAATCGGTGACCGAACTGTATTCCATGCCCAAGATATTCGTATCCATGCCCGTTTTAAAAGGAAATCGTGTCGTGATAGTCACCAATACCGGGGCCTTTGGGACGATTTTAACTGACCTGCTGGTGAATTCGGGCATGAACCCCGTTGTTCTTTCTGATAAAATGCAGGCGGCCATCGTCAATACCGCAACGGTTTTCAACGCCGCAAATCCGATTGACCTCGGGCCCGGCATCGATGGAGAGGCCTTTCTCAGTGTTTTCAGGCTGTTGCTGGAATCCGACGAGGTAGACGGGTTGGTCCTCGCGATAAATGTGTGGCAGCAGTCGATAATCGACGCAATTATCAGATTGACGGATCTATGCCGTGAATATGGAAAACCGGCAGCAATCTACACGCCGAATTCGATTGAACGGGTTCTGCATGTCCGCAGAAATTTCGGTATTCCCGCATTTGAAACGCCTGAAGAAGCTGTCCGGGCATTGGTTGTTTCCCACCGGTATCATGTGATCCAGTCAAAGAAAAGCGTCAACGGCTCCAGGAACACCATGATGCGCGACAAAAAATTCACCGGCGATAAACCGGTCGGCGCAGACGATACAATGATCCCCGGCATGGTAGAGTCGGTCGATCAGGCGATAGAATAATCATCAATACATTCATCATTCTCGGTTTGCTTGTTTTAAATAATTGTTCATTCCTTTCATTCTTTTTTCGCAGGCGAAAAAATACAGACATGCCTGCAATAAATATAATTTTCAGAGGAGAGTGCAGCAATGATTGTGTTATTGCCGTATTTCATGCTTTTCTTTCTGTTTTTATCGTTTACGGAAGAAGCAAATGCGACGAGGCTTTACCAGGAAAGCGGTATTTTCCCGAACCACAGCGTCGAATTTGTCAGAACCCAGAACAGGAACGCATCGATCTCGGTCGACGCCGCTTACTATAATCCTGCAGGCCTCGTATTCATGGAAAAGACCGGGCTGAGCATCATGTACAGCAATCAGACTTACAATGTCCGCAAGGAGCACACGCTTGATTACTACGCGATCAAGGCGGGGGATTACGAAACGGTCCAGACATATCACACCAGAAAATCTTTCACCGGCAGTCTGCCGGATTATTACTATGCGGAAACGGTTGCTCCTGCGCTGCCCGACATCTATGTCGCGTACCGTGACAGAACCGGCGGAAGGGACTGGGCGGTATACTGCCATTTCGGCATCATGCAGGGCGCCAGCGACACCTTTTTCCCGAGGGGACTGGCGATCATCGACTGGGGAAACCTCGCGGCGCAGGAATCACAGCTTGCGATGGCTGACCCTGAAATTTCAACATCGGTCTTTAATTCATTTTCCAGCGACGCCGAAGCGACCCGGAACGAGCGATTCATCGGGTGCGCGGCCGGAGGGGCTTACAGGTTTCTCGACTGGATGTCTGCGGCGGTTGGGATCCGGTATATTTATTACAGCGGGAATATGCACATACGCGTGAAAAACATCATGTACGTGGTTAACGGAGTGATCGATAAAGACCCGGATTACAACTGGCATATCGACACCGATTATAAGGGCCATGGGGCAAGCGTTATTTTCGGGTTGCATTTCAATCCCCTGGACGCCCTCAATATCGGCTTCAAATATGAATATCACACGCCCGCCGAAATCGTGAAAAAGACCAATCACCTGAAAGTCAATCCGCTGATCGAAGCAAGCGGGAACCTCGACATTTACAAGGACGGTTCTTCCGGCGACGAGATGGAATACTCGGCAGGAAATGGTAAACGGACTTTCACCCTGCAATACCCCATGCAGTTCGATCTTGGGATTTCATATGCCGTCCTCGATAATCTGAAAATCGAGGCATCCGGGGAAATAACGCTTCGAAGACTGCGCGATATGGACGGTAAGGAAAATGCATACAAGGATATCGGGTACCGACTTGGCGCATGCATCGAATGGTGTTTCGTCAAAAACGTGTGCATCAGCGCGGGATATTGCTACAACGATTTCGGGATCAGCGAGGGCAAGCGGGACGAGGCGGATTCGCTTTTACCGAGCCATACCGTGGGCGGGGGCCTGGGATTCAGGGTCACCGACAGGTTTGACCTCAACATCGGCGCTTCATACGAGTATTTCATGCAGAGGAAGGTGTATTACACGGAATACAGCAATGTAAGCATGCCGATATATCATTATCTTTCAAAAACATTCAATGAATACAGGATCAGCGTGGCAATCGGGCTTACATACCGCTTTCTCGGGAAGGAGCTTGAAGATAAAAAAACGGAGAGCGCAAAAATGGACCTCAAGGCCCAGGAATCCCCTTGAATTTAGGTCCGGATCGCAGAAAAAATTGATAAATTGTTGAAATATTCCCCGGTTGATACTATTCCATGTCCATCCCCGAACGGGAAACCGTGCGTTTCCCGTCAATTGCCGGATCCACGGCAAACGGTATGGCATTTGCAGAAGAATACAACAGGCAATGACCCCTCCTGAACACATGCTGATCGGTTTCTCGATCGCCAACATCTTCTACTCGGTCCAGAAATTTTTCGATCGAAAATATCTGCCGTACCTGCTCATGATTACATTCGCGGTCATCTTTGCGGTGCTTCCGGATTTCGACTCGTTCTTCGGCAATTACGCATCCACAAACGTGTACGTCGGGCACCGCGGCCTCACGCATTCGATCGCGTTTATCCTGCTTGCATCTGCCGCAGCAATTCCCGCGGTATGGATCTACGGCGCAGCCGCATTCCCGGGAATCGGGGACAGGCATGAAGCCGGAAAAATGTATGCCGCGTTCTTCGCGCTCGTGTTTTTGTCGGGCATTTCGCACCTGCTCGCGGACCTTCCCCAGCCCGCGGGAGCGTGGGGAGGCATTCCCCTGCTGTACCCGTACCGGTCGAACGGTGAATTCGTGCGTTCGGGGGGATGGGGGATGCTCGGATGGTACGACTACCGGGTGATGTGGACCTTCACCTATGCCGCTCTTGCATCCGCCATGGCGATCGTGTTCATGAACATTTCGGGTCGGATGCGATTCGGCCGCGTGAAGAAGATACTGGCCGCAACTCTCCTCGCGGTCAACCTCGCTGCGTTCGCATGGCTTGTGGATCATGTAAAGAATTCGGAGTACGTGAGCGCCCGGCACTGGGAGAAGGTGCAGGATGAATATCTCGCGCACGCGGGGCCGCTGGTGCGCGGCATTACCATTTCGGGAAGGGATTTCTTCCTGCGGCTGTTTTTCAGCGTGAGGTGAAAATCCATATAATTGCTTTCCGTGTCTTGCGTGAAAATTGTTTTGTTGTCGGCAACAATATAGCATAGAAAATAAATGGATTACCGGAGGAAACCCATGAATCCAAAGAGAATAGTATCCCTGAGCAATGCCATCGCGATCGTCTCGATCCTTTTACTGCTGTACTGGGTATTCATTTTCACGTCCATGCAGGTGTTCGGATTGAAAATATTCAGGGAGAACCTCACCGAAACATTTTATCTCAGCATCGTGGGTATTCTGGCGCTGCTTTCAGGTGCGCTGATCGTGAACATCATGTTCAATATGACGCGCATCGCAGAAAAGCATAACAACGACGCCGTCGCTGAAAAATCACTCAACAAAAAAGTGCTGGCGGGTTTCATTGTGAGCTTCCCGGTAATTTTCATCCTGCTGATTGGGGGTGATTCGCTTACCACGAGAAAGAAAGAAAAGCTCCTGCTCGCATCAGCGTCGTCGATAATCAAAAGCGACGCATTCGGTAATATGCATCTGGATAAATACCAATTTAAAAAAGAATGGATCGACAAGGCATCGAACATGCTTGCAGTGATGTCTTCGACGGATAATAATTTCAATTCCGTTTCAATCATCGTCAATGACACAATTGAGGGCTCAGATGTTTTTCTTGAATACGCGCAGTTCAATGATTTCGATGGCAAAGATCAATCGATTAAGAAAACACAATTCATGCTCTCGACTTCGCTTCAGGAGCGGGAATACCTGAATGATGTTTTTCATGATAATCATCGAGGGGAATTGTTCGTTTCCCACGATGGTGATTACAAGTTGTTTTTTCCGGTAAGCGTCGGCGGCAGAGTGTTTGTCCTGCTTTTTTCAGACCAGCAGCGATACGGGAAAATCGGCAGTTAGCAGTGTTGTCGTATCCGATAATCTCTTGACAAACCTTGACGGCCGGGGTACAAGGGACGATTTTTAATTTTAGGGGGGATATATGCCTGCAAAAAAAGTGAAGTGCATCCATTGCGGAACCCTGGTCGACGAGTTCGTGACCGAGTGCCCCAATTGCGGAAAGCCCGTGGCCAACAAATGGGCCCCGACCAAGGTGAGCGAAGCTCCCTGGAAATGGACCCCGGCCAAGAAAAAAATGAATCCGCTCATCCCGGTCGCCGCAATAGCCGTTGTCGTTGCAGTAGCGGCTCTCGTTTACCTGAGAATGATCAAGTAGCTTCCTGAAAAGAACCCGCCCGGGGCCGGGAATAATCGCCCCGTCATCTACCTTTTACGGCACGCGAACAGCGTGTGGCTGATCCCGATATTGTCGATATCTTCCTCGACCGTGAGCCCGGCCTCCCTGAGGCAGCGCATCATGTCTTTCGAGTGGTACATCTTGCTGTTGCCGTTGGCCATCGCGGTGAAGTACAGCGAGGTGCCGATCACGCAGTAGCGCGCGGCCTCGAACGCCTGGCGGTCCCAGTAGGTCTCCATGATGAAGAGCACCGCCTTTTCATCCATCGCGTCATAAGCCCGCTTCAAAATCGAAACGATCTCGTCCTCGGAGAAGCAGTCGAGGAACTGGCTCATCCAGATCGCGTCGTGTCCTTTCGGGAACGGCTGCGTGCGGTCGAGTATGTTGATGGGATGGGTGAGTATCCTTTTTTCGAGTCCCTTTTCGGCGATGTTTTTTTTCGCCATCGCGAGCTGGCCCGGCAGGTCGAGTATGGTGACCGTGACGTCCGGGTCGTGATCAACGCACTGGAACGCCCACTTGCCCGTGTTGCCGCCGATGTCCATGAGCTTTTTGGGTTTGTACTTGAACACGCGGGGCAGGGCAGCGGGAAACGCGTCGTCAGAATAGAAATGGTCGAACGCGAACCAGCTCTCCTGCGCCTTCGGCGGCAGCGACGACAGGGCCTGGTAGATGGTCTCCCACTCGCCGAATTCCTTGAGGCCTGCCGGTTTGCCTTTCTCGATTGCCTCGTCGAGATGGAACATTCCCTTGTAGCACACGTCGTGCGAGAAGTCCATGTTGACCCTGGTCATGCGGTCGTTCAGGATGAAGAATCCGGTCTTGGTCATGAAGTATTTCTCGTCATCGAGCTTCAGGATGTCCATGGCGAGCCCGGCCTCGCAGAGAACCTTGACCCCGTACAGCGAGACCCCGGTCTTCTCGGCGATCTCGTTGGGAGTGAGGCCGGTGCGTCGGTGCTTCTTTACGGTCTCGAGAATGCCCGAGTCGCGCAGCACACGCGCGGCCTGGAACATCAACGGCGCGAGCGCAATTTTCTGGGCGTCGAATTTCGCCTGGAGGTTCGATATGTCGTCGTCGTACAGCCTGCTCATGGTTTACATCCTGGTGTGTTTGTTATACGGGAGACCGGGCCCGGATTCGATTGCGATACCTTAGGCGCGCCCGGGATTTTGTCAAGGAGTTTGTTTTTGGGGATGCCCCGGGCCGTATCCCCAAAAAAAGCTTGAAAAGCCCGGCCCCTGTTGTAAACCGCCTTCATACGAAAAAAAGCTTATTGAGAGGAAACAATGCAAGATCTTAAAAAGGCCTACACCACCGTCATGGATGACCACTTCCCCGACGAGATGACCATATCCTTCGGCGACCAGAAGCTCGTGTATAAAAAGAGGGCGTGGAAAATCGAGGAGGACGGCAGCGTGATAGAGAAGGGGCTGCGCTACGGCGAAAATCCCGGCCAGGAAGCGGCCATGTACGAGCTCGTCAACGGCAACCTGGTATTGGGGGGATGCAAATTCATCGAGCCTGGTAATTCACTGACCAGCGGGATAGACGAGGCCATGCTCGTGCAGCCTGGCAAGCACCCGGGAAAGATCAACCTGACCGACATAGACAATTCGCTGAACGTGCTGAAGTACCTCGCCGCGACCCCGGCCGCGGTCATCGTGAAGCACAACAACCCGTGCGGCGTGGCAAAGGCCGGCGGAATTGCCGAGGCCTTCAACAAGTCGTTCCGCGCAGACCGCATCGCGGCATTCGGCGGGTGTGCGGCCCTGAACCGCACCGTCGACAAAGAAACCGCGGAGCTCATCGCCGCCCAGTACCTCGAGGTGGTGGTCGCGCCCGAGTATGACGGCGCGGCGCTCGACATATTACGGACCAAGAAAAACCTGCGAATTGTGCAGATACCCCGCATCGACCGTCTCGAGAAATTCCGCGACCAGCGTTTCGTCGACTTCAAATCGCTCATCGACGGCGGCATCATCGTGCAGCAGTCTCCGCTCAACATCGTCAAGACAAAAGCCGACCTGAAACCGGCAGAGGCCGAGTACAAAGGTCAGAAGTATAAAATAGACCGACTCCCGAACGACCGCGAGTACGATGATCTGCTTTTCGGCTGGTTTGTCGAGCAGGGCGTCACGTCGAACTCGGTGCTTTACGTGAAGGACGGCGTGACAGTCGGCATCGGAACCGGCGAGCAGGACCGCGTGGGCGTTGCCGAGATCGCGGTGTTCAAGGCCTACACCAAGTACGCGGACCTCATCTGCTTCGACACCTACAAAATGTCGTACAAGGAGATGGAGCTTGCGGTCGAGCGCGGCGAGAAGGATGAAAGACTGCTCGACGAGATCGACGACGAGACCGAGGAGGCCTGCGGAGGTCTCATCGGGGCGTGCGCGGTGTCGGATGCGTTCTTCCCGTTCAGGGACGGCGTGGATGTCGTGATCAACGAGGGGATTTCGGCGATCGTGCAGCCCGGCGGATCGATGCGCGATTTCGAATCGATCGAGGCCTGCAACCAGGCCGTTCCCAAGGTTTCCATGGTGTATACCGGCCAGCGGGCTTTCAAGCATTAGAAATAATCTGGTGAACAAAAAAAGCCGGCATGAAGCCGGCTTTTTTTGTTCATATAATTAGGACTTACCGCATTTTCTTTTTCTCGTATTCCTTCATGTACTGGTCAATGAGGCTTTCGCTCTTTCTTTCGGCTTCTTCCTGCTTCACCGGCTTCATCCTTGTTTCAAAGAAGGTGACGAATGTCTTGGCCGGGCTGGTGACCACTTTCTTTATGCCATAGAAGATGTTTGCAAGAAACTCCAGTATCGACTTGCCGATGTTGCGCTTGGCTCCCGCGCCTGACTTCCCGGTCCTGAGCGAGGTCAGGGTTGACGGAGTATCCAGGACCGAGCCGGTAAGCTTTGGTGCGGCAGCAGATACTTTTGACGCCACGGACGATGCCCTGGCCGCGGCTTTTCCGTACATGGCCGGTATCGGGTTGGGGCCGCTGGTAATGGTGACGGCCGGGGTCCTTGATATACGCTTGGGTATTTTACGCGAGAAGTATATGGCGGTGTTCGACTCTACGCCGCGGTCGATCGCAAACAGGAAGAGATAATACACATACATGATCGCGTTGTAGAAGATGAGAAAGAACGCGATCCAGATTTCGAGAAAAGCCCAGAGCATTTCGTAGAATATCTTGGCGAAATCCCCTATCTTGAACACGAACGTGTACATGTTGTCGATAGCGGAGTTCGAGAATTGCTTGACCATGCTGTATTTCATGATAACCCTCCCACGGTTGACTTTATGAAAATATCACAGAATTAATTCGCGTCAATAAAAAATCGTTCATTATGCTTGAT
>JAKLIV010000069.1 GCA_022709405.1 Spirochaetota bacterium | reverse complement strand
GCCCGGCCGGGTGAATCAATTAATGAAATCCCTCAAAAAAAACATATTTTTACCGTGGCGGAAGATCGGGACGATAGACAAAATCATTGATGTTTTCGTCGGTAAAGAAAACTTTCTGGTCCTGGGCCATCTTAATCCCGATGAAGACTGCGTCTCCTCGATGGTTGGCACGGCGTTGATAATTAAGAAATTCAATAAAAATGTGGCGCTGTTTTTCCCGTCAAAGCTTCACGATAACTTTCAATACCTGATCAAAATCTGCGAATTCAATTCCATAACCCTGCTCAGGCCCGATAATATAAGAAAGAAGATCGCAGGCCTCGGAACGTTCGATGCGGTCATCATATGCGATACCGCCAAGCCTTCCATGATACAATCGCACGAACTGCTCGACCCCGTTCTACGCGACAGCTCCATGCTGAAGATCGAAATAGATCATCATCTTGGAGGCGACAGCAGCTATATCGGCTCAGAAGGATTCAGGCTCGTGACCGATGCGACATCGGCAAGCGAACTGGTGGGCCAGATACTCTTGAGGCTGAGCAAAAAGGAAAAATTCCTGAAGGAATATCACATCGGCAATCCCTTTTCACGGAATTTGATACTGGCGGTCCTCACCGGAATCATCGGCGACACCGACATGGGAAAATACCTGAAGACCCGGAAAACACGGCGCTATTACCGGATATTCAGCTCGATGTATGACGGGATACTCAACCGCGAAACCATCAAGGCCACGAACCTTTCCTCGATGGAGGACATTTCACACGAGCTGAAGAGGCTCACCGCCGCCGAGGAAATCTGCTATAATTTCATGATGGCCAGGAAAAAATTCACGAAATCGTTCGGATACGTGGTCGTCAGACAGGGGGATTTCCAGAAGGCCAGGATTCCCCTTGACAACGATATCATCGTATCGACGTCCAGGGCGGTGGCCGATGCGCTCGCGGAGGAGAGCGGAAAGCTGAGCCTTGTCGCCTATTACGACCTGCCCGGCGTTTCCGAACTGGTCCAGCTCCGCGTCAGGCGCTGCCACAGCTATAAGGAATTCGATGTGCGCCGCATACTTGAGATGTTTTCCATAGAGAACGGCGGCGGCCACGAGGGCGCGATGGGATTCAGGGTCGACCAGGGAACGGTCGAAGATATCGATGAATTCGTCCGGCGGATCATCGAAGGCATAGAAAAGGCGATAGGATAGCCCGGGTGTCGGATTATATCCTGTCAGCAACCTGCGCTTTCGGCATAGAGGCCGTTCTCCGCAAGGAGCTTCACGGCATGGGGTTCGATCCGGAATCCACCGAAAACGGAAAAATTACCTTCAGGGGATCATCGACCGACATCGCCAGATGCAATTTATGGCTCAGAAGCGCCGACAGGGTTTTCATGTCGTTTCCGCAATTTGCCGCGAAAGGCTTCGATGAATACTACGAAAATATCCGCTCGCTTCTCTGGGAGGAGATGATGCCCGAGGATGCGATGGCGCATGTGACGGTCAGGACGAAGGGGTCCCTGATTGCGAGCGCGCCGCGAGCGCAGTCGGTCGCGAAAAAGGCCATACTCGACGGGTTGCGGCGGCGTTTCAAACGGGACAGGTTCGAGGAAACAGGCCCGCGCTATCACGTCGATATAACGATACAAAACGACTCAGTGTCCGTGAACCTTGACTCCAGCGGAGAGGGCCTGCACAAGCGGGGCTACAGGACCGGCAGGGGTGAAGCGCCCCTGCGTGAGACGCTCGCAGCAGCGCTCGTTTTGCTGAGCGGATGGACCCCGGACCGGATGCTGGCGGACCCGATGTGCGGGAGCGGGACCATCCCCATAGAAGCCGCGATGATCGGCAGCCGCAGGGCGCCGGGCCTCGGCAGAAAATTCGCGGCCGAGAAATGGCCGTTTTTATCCCGAAAGCTGTGGGACATCGCGCGCTCTGAGGCCATGGAACTGGCGGAGAAGGGAGAATTCGCAGTGTACGCATCGGACATCGACCGCAGGGTCTTTTCACATGCGCGGGAGAATGCGCGCGCGGCCGGCGTGTACGAACGGATTGTTTTCGAGAGAAAGGACGTTGCGGAATTCAGCTCGAAACATGAGAACGGAGTCATCGTCACCAATCCGCCCTATGGCGAAAGGCTTGGAGAAAAAGACGAGGTGGCCGCACTGTACGGGACGATGGGGGAGGTTTTCGGAAAGCTGGATTCCTGGTCGAAATACATTCTCTGCGGCAACGGGTATTTCGAAAGGCTGTACGGCCGAAAATCGGACCGCAACCGGAAGCTTTACAACGGCCAGATAAAAACGTATCTGTACCAGTATTACGGCCATGAAAGGGTAAAATCATGAAAAAACATCCGAAGAATATCGAACTGACGGACATCGGCGTTCCCGACGGTTATGATCTTGGCTCTATCGTGGATGTCCTGAGCGATCCCTCATCGTACAGCGAGGTGTTCCACAGGGCCAACCACGATGTACCCATGCCCTCGATCGAGAGGCTGGGTGAAATAGTCGATCTGCTCAAATCCGTGCTCTTCCCCGGATATTTCGGGCAGTCCGAGATGAAGCCGGACACCATCAAGTACTATATCGGATCGACCCTGGACAGGGTATTCCCTCTGCTCGTCAAGCAGATCCAGCGGGGAGAGTGTTTCTCATGCACTGACCCGGCTTTCAGCTGCACCGACTGCGAGGCAAGGGCAAGGGTCTCGGCCGGGATACTCCTGTCGAAAATACCCGGGATTCGGAAGATGCTTGCTCTCGACGCACATGCAGCATTCAGGGGAGACCCTGCCGCAAAAAGTATCGGTGAAACCATTTTTTCCTATCCCAGCATGATGGCGATGACCAACTACCGCATAGCTCACGAGATGTACCTGCTCGGCATCCCTCTCATCCCGAGAATCATCACCGAGATGGCCCACTCTGCGACCGGCATCGACATCCATCCGGGCGCTGCGATCGGCGAGCACTTTTTCATCGATCATGGCACTGGGACCGTCATAGGGGAAACATGCATTATCGGCGACAATGTGAGGATTTATCAGGGAGTGACCCTCGGGGCGAAGAGCTTCCCCCTTGACGTGAGCGGCAGTCCCATCAAGGGCATACCCCGTCATCCGATCGTCGAGGACGACGTGATAATCTATTCAGGCGCAACGTTGCTCGGAAGGATTACGATCGGAAAGGGTGCGGAAATCGGCGGCAATGTCTGGATCACCCGGGACGTGCCGCCGGGCGTTCGGGTTGTCCAGAGCCCGCACGAGGACATCGGCTTCAGGGACGGCGAAGGGATATGAGCGCGGGTTTCACCGCACGAGAAATTTCTGTGCGGCCGCGTTGACCGGGTCCCATACCGGCGAGAAGGGCGGGGCGTATCCAAGATCGAGATAGGCGAGCTCTTCGATTTTCATCCCGCCTGCGATCGCGGTTGCCACGGTGTTGGTTCTCAGCGCCGCGCCCTGGGTTCCCGCGAATTCGCCGCCTATGATCTGTCTCGTTTTGCTGTTAATGGTCAGGCTGACGAGGATTATTTCAGAACCGGGATAGTACCCGGCTTTTGATTTCCACAGGGTCGATATCGATCTGCCTGGAATGCCGTAGCGGTCGGCGTCCTCCTGGTTGAGGCCGGTTTTGCCTACCTCGAGGTCGAATACCTTAACGAACTGGGATCCTACGATCCCGCTGAAGCTTTCTGTTGTGATTCCGGCGGCCTGCAGCCCGGCAACCCGGCCCTGTTTGTTGGCGGTGGAGCCAAGCGGCATGTAGAAATCGTCTCCCAGTACGAGGTGACGGACCGTGGCGCAATCTCCTGCCGCGAAGACTCCCGGAATGTTCGTTCTCGATTCGCGGTCAACCATGATTGCCCCGTTGGGAGTCATCCTGAGCCCGCTGCCCCGCAGGAACTCCGTGTTGGGCACGACCCCCACTGAAACGATGAGAAAATCGGTTTCAAAAACGGTATCGCCGCATTCCAGTTCGAGTGAAGGGCCTTTCTCCCGTATGGCGCCGACTGATTTTTCGGTATGGATTTCGACGCCGTTTTTCAGGAGCTCATCGGAAATCTTCTGCCTGATCTCGGGCGACATCGTCATCGCGACAGAGGGCATCTTTTCTATCATCTGCACCCTGATGTTCCTCTTGCGTATTGCTTCAGCCATTTCCAGGCCGATAAATCCGCCGCCTATTATGGCCCCGGCGGCGGGCTTTCCGTGGTCGATGAATTCCCTTACCGCGATCCCCTGCGAGAGGCTTCGGAGAAAAAAAACGTTTTTTGAGTTTATTCCCGGAATCGGGGGAACCACGGCGCGAGCCCCTGTGGCGATAATCAGGCTGTCATAAGAATACCGGCAGGGACTCCCTTCGCATTTAGCAGTAACGTTTTTTTGCTCAAGGTCAACGGATATGATTTCGGTCTCTGAAAAAATATTGATGTTTCTTTTGTGGATGAAGTCCTCCTTGTCGATTGCAAGAAGGCTCCTGTGATTGGATATTTCGCCTGAAATATAATAAGGCATCCCGCAAGCAGCGTAAGAGACATGCGCGCCCTTTTCAAAAACCGCCAGTGAGAGGCCGGGGCTCGTCCTTCTGGCCTGGGATGCGGCGCTCATTCCGGCAGCATCTCCTCCTATTACGATTATATCATAATGATCCATGATGTAACCCTTAACGTCATCAGAACTGTATCTCTTAATGGTTGATCCGGCAACGGGAATGATGTATCGTTACAAATTCGTGTTTAGTATATCATTTTCCAATTATTTGTCAAAAAAATTAACAATTTTAAAATAAAATAAAATACTTAATGTTGACGTTTTCAGATAATTTAGTATTTTAAAAGTATCTTAAATATGGAGGATTGATTTGAAAATCTCGATAACTGAAAAAGCTGTTAAAAAGATTAAAGAAGTCATGTCATCATCGGATATTAAAAGCCCTGTACTGAGGATTCAGTTTGCGGGTTTCGGTTGAGGTGGTCCCCGGTTGGGGCTTGCTCTGGACGAGCATGATGCAAATGAACACTATGTCATGAATGATGATATTAAAATAACCGTAGACAAGAGGCTGAATGACTATATGCAGACTGAAAACAACATAACCGTTGATTTCAGGGATTCCGTGTACGGTTCAGGCTTCATCGTTAACGGGGGAAGCTCCTGTTAGTTGGGTTGAGATGGATGCTGAAAGGGCTGCCTTTGAGGGGCAGCCCTTTTTTTACTAAAAATTGTCGCAGAGTATTTCGAAATAGGCTTTCGGGTGGTCGCAGGAAGGGCATTTTTCAGGGGCCTCGGCTCCCTTGTGGATATATCCGCAGTTCCTGCATTTCCACATGGCCTGCCCGCTTTTCTTGAACACGGCGCCTTCCTGTATGTTTTTGAGAAGTGCAAGGTAGCGCTCCTCGTGGTGCTTCTCGACTTCGGCGATTTTCCTGAAGACAAAGGCGACATCCTTGAAGCCTTCTTCCTCTGCTATGCGGGCGAACTCTGGATACAACGTGGTATGCTCCTCGTTCTCACCCATTGCAGCGGCTTTCAGGTTTTCCACAGTGGTGCCGATTCTTCCGGCGGGGAAGGTCGCGGTGATCTCAGTGTCACCGCCTTCGAGAAATTTAAAGAAGCGCTTCGCGTGCTCTTTCTCGTTGTCCGCCGTTTCGAGGAAAAACCCGGATATCTGCTCATATCCTTCCTTCTTGGCGACTGACGCGAAGAAAGTATACCTGTTGCGCGCCTGAGACTCTCCGGCAAACGCGGCCAGGAGATTTTTTTCAGTTCTTGTTCCTTTGATGCTCATAGATACTCCTTGGTTGAATTAATAATCATTTAGCCTGGTAATAACATCTCTTCGGTGATGTTACCGCTCCATCTGTCTGGAGCTTTTTGATGATTTTTGCGACTTCATCCTTGTCCATGCCGGCCATTTCGGCGATTTCACCGGGTTTGAGGGGCTTCGCGGCCTTTTTCATCGCCTTCAGCACGGCGTTATCATTCTTGTCCATAAAATTCTCTCCATGTCTCTTGCCGATATTTTTTCGGTCTCAGGCCTTCCACAATCCGTGAATGTTGCAGTATTCCCTGGCGGACGCCTTTTCGTCGACGCCGGGGAATTCGGCCTCGGGTACGGCTCCGGGCTTCAGGAATTTTCTGAGCGAAGTCCCGTCCGCGAGGATGACCTGAATCCATTCAATGAAATGCTTTTCCTCCATCGGATGGGCCACGCTGCCGACCTTCACCTTGATGCCGGAAGCGGTTTTTTCGATCACCGGAACGTGCTTTTCCTTCGCGGCATCCACCGTGTTTTCTTTCATTTGTTTCATGGGCTGGCCGCAGCAGACGAGCTGGCCCTTGCCTTCATGTACGACTTCGACCATATTGCCGCACACTTCACATTTATAAATTTCCAGTTTTGCCGTCATTTGTTCCTCCTGTATCGTTTTTTTCTTGTGAGTTTCCCAATATTCGTTATGGGCATCTTTATAAATCAGGTTTTTTCATTATCGAAAAAATGATGAAACCTGATTTTTCCAATGTGTATGCCCACAAGGGAACGTCCAAAATGTAATTTATAGAGGTTCCCTTATGCAATTTTACCTTTGAAAATCCTGTAGACGTATGCCGTGTAAGCGATGACAAACGGCATGCCGACAAGTGCAATTATCAGCATGACCGAAAGCGTAAGATGGGACGAGGACGCGTTGTATATGGTCAGATCGACACCCTGAATATCGACAGTGCGCGCCAGGACAGGGAACTGGAGCGAGCCCGTTATTCCCCACAGGCCCAGAAATGACGCGGTGGAAGCCAGAAAGGCCTTCCTGTCCTCTCCGTTTCTCAACGCCGCCCGTGAAAAAATTAAAGCGCCGTATGCAACGAGCGTGAATATCCATGCGCCGATATTTTTTAGAAATGCCGGTTTTAAAAAAACGGTCGCCAGAAATGCGAGAAGCAGGAACCCAAGATAGATCATCCAGATTTTAACGCCGAATTCCCGTGCGCGAATCTGGAGGTCTCCGGTTGTTTTAACCGCAGCATAGGTCGACCCCTGGAAAAGAACGGCGGCCAGACCGAGAAGGCCGATAGCCAACGGGAAGGGCCGGAGCAGGGTGAAAAAGTTACCGGTGAATTCCATGGATGCGTTTATCGGAATCCCGAAAATGACGTTTCCAAGAGCTACGCCGAACAGCAGCGACGGCACGAGGCTTCCCAGGAAAAAGGTCGTTTTCCAGATTTTTCTGTTTGATACGTCGAGTGACCAGAACTCGAGCGATACGGCCCTGAATATCAGCGCGCACAGGAGTATGATCAGCGCGAGATAGAATCCGCTGAACACGGTCGCATACACATGGGGAAAGGCCGCGAAAAGGGCGCCGCCCCCGGTGAGCAGCCATACCTCGTTGCCGTCCCATACCGGGCCGATGGAATTGAAAAGCCGCGCCGTATCGTCCTCCGATTTCGAAAGGAAAGGAAGGAGCGCGCCGATTCCCAGGTCAAACCCGTCGAGAACCGAGTAGCCGGCCAGTAGGACGCCGATCAGCACGAACCATATTATCTGCAGAATTTCCATTGTTTCCATGCTATGCCTCCTAGTATCCCGCTTTGTAGCCATGGGCGACTTTGCCCGGCCCGTCTTTTACGATCGAGGAAAGGAGCTTGATGAATACGGCGAACAGGAGAATATAGATGAGCGTAAACAGGATGAGCGAGAAAAGCACCTGCCAGGCGGGCACCGAGATAGATGCGGCCTCGGCAGTTTTCAATAATTTATACACCGCCCAGGGCTGTCTGCCGATCTCTGCAGCCATCCATCCGGTCTCGTTCGCGACAAGGGGAAGCGGTGCCGCCAGCAGCAGCGCCCAGTGGAACCATGCGGCTGTATGAATCCTTTTCGTCGCCATAAGGATGAACGAAATAAGGGCCATGAGAGCGAACAGCGATCCAAGCGCGATCATGGCGTGATACGAGAGATAGGTGATCAGTATCGGCGGCTCCTCTTCGTCGGGAACCTCGTCGAGGCCCTGTACCCGGGCGTCCGGATCGAGGTGAATGCCAAGGCTTAAAAGCGATGGGACCGCGATTTCGAAGTGGGTTTTCTTTTTTTCGGTATCGGGAATCCCGATTATGGACATGGGCGCGTTTTCCTGGCTTTGCCACAGGGCCTCGAAGGCGGCCATTTTCGCCGGCTGGGTTTTCGCCACCTGCACCGAATGCGCATGACCGGTGCCGAACTGGATTACCGCCGTGCAAAGGAATATCCCGAGCGAGAGGGAAAGCAGCGGAGCCGCATAATCCTGGTCCCTCTTCTTGATAAGGTACCATGAGCTGATCGCGGCAAGGAAAAGCGATCCGGAAATCCACGCCCCGACGATCGTGTGAAGAAAGCGTTGAAGTGTGGAATGATTGACTGCGGCGGCGAAGAAATCGGTCAGGACCGCACGGCCGCCGACGATTTCATAACCTGCCGGGGTCTGCATCCATGAATTGGCGATGAGTATCCACAGGCTCGAAAGGTGGGATGCGAAGAAAACGAGGAAGGCCGAAAGCCAGTACGTTTTTTTCGACACTTTTTCCCTGCCGAAAATGAGGACGCCGAGAAAGACGGATTCGAGGAAAAAGGCGAATACCCCTTCAGCAGCAAGGGGGGCGCCGAAAATATCGCCGACCATGCGCGAGTAATTCGACCAGTTCATGCCGAACGCAAACTCGAGCACTATGCCGGTCGCGACTCCGAGCGAGAAGACCAGCGCCAGGATTTTAATGACAAAACCTGATATTACACGATATCGATCTTCACCCGATTTCAGGTAAAGAGTTTCCAGAATAAGGATGATCAGGGTCATCCCGAGCGTGAGAGGAGGAAAAATGAAATGAAAACCCGCATTCAGCGCAAACTGTATTCGTGACAAGAGAACGACATCCATAGGGATCCTCCTTTCTTTTTATTAATGGATCAATCCTCCTGGGGCTCGAACGAGTCCTTTTCCACTCCGCATACCGGGCATACCCAGTCTGCGGGAAGATCTTTGAAAGCTGTCCCGGGCTTGACGCCGTTATCGGGGTCGCCGGCCTGGGGATCATAGATATAACCGCATACTGAACAGACATATTTTTTCATGGTCAGCTCCTTGTTTTGGAAATGTAGGGCCGTTATAGAGCCTCTATATAATTCGTAGTATAGAAATATGCAAAAAATTATAAGTAACTAATAAATGTTATAATTACAATAGTAAAACTAATATAAAAAATGCAAGAAAAAAATTACCGCGAGCTGCAGTTTTTACATATGCCTTTGAAATAGTAATGGCGCTCTGTAATCGAATGCCCGTCGATTTTGTCAGGAAGGCCCTCAGGGTCGAGATTTATATCATAGAGCGCTCCGCATTTCATGCATTTGAAGTGGCCATGAAAATCAACCGCTGCATCGTAACGGACCTCGTTGTTCTCGATCGTTATCTGGCTCACCAGTCCCTTTTCGGTAAGGGATCTCAGGGTATTATAGACAGTGGTTTTAGAAAGTGTCGGGATATTTTTTATGAGGTCGCTGTAAATCCTGTCGACGGTCGGATGAATCCTGTTGTCAAGAAGGTACTCATAGATTTTAAGCCGATGATACGAAGGGCTTATATCATGCTGTAACAATGTCTCTTTAATTTCATTCATGACGGCGATCCCGATTATTGTCAATTATACATAACAACAGGGTGTATGGCAATCTGAAAATGCCGTCCCTGGTGATCATCTGCCGTTGTTGTCTTCGGGACGATTTTAAAGCATTTCTCCGATTTTTTCCGTGATGTTTTTCAGTTCGTCGCTTCCGGGCACATAGTTGACCTTGATGCCATCGAGCACCTCGAATCCGCATGATTTCAGGACCTCGTCGATCTGGCCTATGCTCTGCCCGCCCCATCCATAGGAGCCGAAGGCGAGCGCTTTACGGCCCTTCGGCGCGAGTCCTTTGAGGTAGGTGAGGAAGGCCGCGACATTCGGCATCATGTTGTTGTTCAATGTGGGCGACCCGACGCAGATGAATTCAGCGTCGATCACTTCGGTCATGATGTCGGAAATATGATTGTGCTGGAGGTTCAGCATGCGCGTGTTGTACCCGCCGAGTTCGAAAGCGGATTGGATCGCATGCGCGATCTTTTCGGTCGATTTCCACATGGTGTCGTACACTATGAGTGCCTTTTTCTGGGTGCCGTTGTTGCTCCAGGTCCGGTAATTGGCGATGATGTCGGCGATGTTCTTTTGCCAGATGATGCCGTGACTCGGCGCGATCGTGGCGATGTCGAGCTCGGAGGCAGCTGCAAGGGCTTTCTTGACCTGCTCGCTGTACGGGAGCACGATATTGGCGTAATACTTCTTGGCCTCCTCAATGATGATTTCGAGATGGTATTCATGGTCGAAGCGCTCGGAAGTGGCGATATGCTGGCCGAAAGCGTCGTTCGAAAAGAGTATTTTCTCCTCAGGCATGTAGCTTACCATGTTGTCCGGCCAGTGGACCATCGGGGTCAGGACGAAGTGCAGGTTTCTTTTTCCCAGAGCGAGCACCTCGCCGGATTTCACCGCACGATAGTCCCACCCTTCCTTGAAATGGCGTTCGAGTCCCTTCTGGCCGTTGGGCGATGTAATAATCCCGGCCTTCGGGGCGATTTTTTTCAGCATCGGAAGCGATCCGGAATGATCCATCTCGACGTGGTTCGAAACGATGTAGTCGATTTTCGAAGGATCGACGATAGAGGATATCCTTTCGATCATTTCGTCGAAAAGATAGTGTTTGACCGTGTCGAGCAGCGCGATCTTTTCATCGATCACGAGATACGCGTTGTAGGTCGATCCGCGCTGGGTCAGATAACCGTGAAAATTGCGGAGGTCCCAGTCTATCCCCCCGACCCAGTATATATTTTCAGCGATTCTAACTGGCTGCATTATGAATCCCCCTTGATGCATGTTTATTCAGATTAAATATTGGCCTTTTTTTATGCAAGAATTAAATCGGCCTTGCGAACTCCCTGAGCTTTGAAAGGACTTCGTCAATGTGCCCCTTGACCGTCACCTTGTTCCATGCATGGGCGACTTTACCCTCAGGGTCAATCAAAAAAGTTGATCTGACCACGCCCATGCTCTCGCGCCCGTACATTTTTTTCTTTTGCCAGACCCCGTAGTCGGTGAGCGTTTTCTTTTCGCTGTCGCTCAGGAGCCTGATCCCGAGCTCGTGTTTCAAGGCGAATTTCTTGTGGCTCTCGCATGAATCCGGGCTCACACCCGCGATCTCGGCCCCCAGGTCCCTGAAATCCGCAACGCTGAAAGAGAAATCGATCGCTTCAACCGTGCAGCCCGCGGTATTGTCCCTTGGATAAAAATAGAGAACCAGCCATTTCCCGCGGTAGTCCTTCAGGGATGCCGGGGCGCCGTCCGCGTCTATCAGGGTGAAATCGGGCGCCGGGCCGCCAATTTTTATTTGATTATTTTCCATATACGATGGTCTCCTGTCATTATTGTTACCATGAAAATAAACGATAAATACAACCGAAGCTTCATCGGCATCCATAAATTAATCAAGCACGATATTGAGCGCCGTCTTGAATTGTTCTCGCAGATATGGGAGAGGGGGGACGACATGGAGCTCTTCTACGAGCTTGCCTTCTGCCTGTTCACTCCCCAGAGCAGCGCATTCAGGAGCCAGGAGGCGATCGACATTCTCAAAAACGGCGCGTTCGGCATGAAAGCGGGCTTCGAGGAGTTGAGCGATATACTGCGGATCGTTCGGTTCAGGAACAACAAGGCCCGATACTTCATGGAGGCCCGGTCGCGGTTCGTGTCCGACAGCCCGGGTTCGCTGCGCAGGGAGCTTTCGATGCTTCCCGATGCGGCGGGGAAACGGGCATGGCTTGCGGGGAACATCAGGGGATACGGCCTGAAGGAGGCCAGCCATTTTCTGCGCAACATCGGTTTCGGCTCGGATCTGGCCATACTTGACAGACACGTCCTGCGGAACCTCGTCAGGCTGGAGATATTGAATGAAATCCCGGCCTCGCTTTCACGGCTCCGGTATGAGGCCATCGAAAGAAAAATGACCGAGTATGCCGGGATTTCGGGAATCCCGATGGACCACCTTGACTTCGTGCTCTGGTACAATGAAACCGGACGGATTTTCAAATGACGATGAATTTATCTTGACCGTTGCGGGCGCCGGAACCATAATTGATGTCCTGTGCAACTCACTTGACGACAGCTGGATTCTGATGGAGGGCGTTATGGGCAATTGCAGGACCACCTATATGGGGCTTGATCTCAAGACCCCGATTATTGCCGGGAGCTGCGGGTTGACCGGCTCGCTGAAGGAGATCGTCGCGCTTGAAAAACATGGCGCCTCGGCCGTGGTGCTCAAGTCCCTGTTCGAAGAGGAAATTCTGACGGAGGCGGGCTCGCTTGCAAAATCAGCCTACGACACCTCATATGCAGCCGAAGCGGGCGCATACATCGACTACTATGTAAAGCAGAACCAGATCGGTGATTATCTCGACCTGATAAAAAAAGCCAAGGACTCGGTTTCAATCCCCGTGATCGCCAGCATCAACTGCCTCAACACCGGCGAGTGGGTCAAATTCGCCGAAAAAATCGACAAGGCCGGCGTCGACGCGCTCGAACTGAACATATTCTTCCTGCCGTCCGACACGAAGATGAAGGCGGAGGATATCGAAAAAAGGTATTTCAGGATAGTCAGGGACGTGAAGCAGCTCACTTCAAAGCCCGTTTCGCTCAAGCTGAGCCCCTATTTCACCTCCCTGGCCAGGACATTCAAAGAGCTGTCTGATGAGGTCAACGGCCTGGTGCTTTTCAACCGTTTTTTCAACCCGGATATCGACATCAATAAAAAACAGATAATATCCGCCGGGGTCTGGAGCTCCCCGGCCGATATCGTCATGCCGCTTCGCTGGATCGGAATCCTCTCTGACAAGGTCTCCTGCGACCTGGCCCTCTCATCCGGCGTGCTTGACGGTGCGGCGGTGATCAAGGGCCTTCTCGCCGGGGCCAGGGTCGTGTATGTGGCTTCTGCGCTGTACCAGAGCGGAATCACGATGCTCGGCCGCATGGGCGAGTTTCTCGCGAAATGGATGGATGACAACAATTACGAGGCGATCGACGAGTTCCGAGGCCTGTTGAACCAGAAGAACGTGCCCGACCAGGACGCATACGAGCGGGGCCAGTTCATGAAGTTTTACTCGAGCCATAAGGAATAGGGCGGCTAAATGTCCAGCTTCCTGACGAAATCCGTCAGCAGCCGCACGCCGTAACCGGTCGCGTTTTTCGGCCGGTATCCCCGCTGCTTCGAATACCACGCGGTGCCCGCTATGTCGATGTGGGCCCATTTCGCATCGTCGATGAAATTCTTGAGGAACACCGCGCCCATTATCGTGCCCGCGTTTCTTTCGGCCGACATGTTGCTTATGTCCGCGATGTCGGATTTCATGTTTTCGTCGTATTCGGGAAACAGCGGCAGCTCCCAGAGCTTCTCTCCGCTCGTTTCGGACGCGCTCTTCAGCATCCCCCTGAGCCCGTCGTCGTTGGACAGGAACGCGGCGGTGATCTCGCCGAAGGCCACGATGCACGCGCCCGTCAGGGTCGCAAGGTCCACGACGTATGCCGGTTTCAGCTCCCTCACGGTATAGGACAGTGCGTCGGCGAGGATGAGCCTTCCCTCGGCGTCGGTGTTGCCGACCTCCACGGTCTTGCCGTTGTATGCGGTGAATATGTCGCCGGGCCTGTATGCTTCGTTCGATATCATGTTCTCGGTCAGGGGCATCACGGCATAGAGGTTTTTCCTGAGCTTGAGTTCCGCCGCGGTTTTCAGGGCGTACATGACCGCCGCGGCGCCCGCCATGTCCATGCGCATGGTCTCGATGTGGCCCGACGGCTTCAAATTCACCCCGCCCGAGTCGAACGTGATGCCCTTGCCAACGAGCGCGCAGTATTTTTTGCTTCCGTGATCGCCCTTATAGGCGAGCACCACGAGCCTTGGCTCGATTTTGCTTCCCCTGTTCACGGCGAGCAGGAGCCCCATTTTTTTCTTTTCGATCTCTTTCTTGCCCAGCACCGTGCAGGTCACCCCTTTTATCGAGGCGAGCTTTCTGGCCTGCGCCGCGATGCTAACCGGGTTCGACTGCTCGCTGGTTTCGTTGACGAGGTCGCGGCAGGCGAGAATGTTCGCCGAGATTATTTCGGCCTCCCTGAGGATCGCAGCCGCGTTTTTGACGTCGGTGATAAAGTGCGCAGCTTTGAGGAGCGGCTTCGCCTCGTCGGCCGGCACGTTCCTGTAACGGTCGAAGCTGTAGTTCGCCAGGCTGAGGCCCTCGGCGATGGCCTTCAGGGAAAAGTCCCCGGCGGGGGATTGGCCGGACGGGGGAGCGGCACATATTTCGGTTACGCCGCGGTCCCGGCACAGGCCGACAACCGCAGAGGCTGCGTTGCGCAGGGACTCCGCGGTCGCTTTTTTCTCTTCGCCGATCCCGCACAGGATCGCTTTCGCCGATGATTTAGGCGCGTAGAGGTATGTTTCGGATTGTTTCCCCTTGAAATAAGAAAGATCGGCGCCGTCGAGAAGACCGGAAAGGTTCCGGGGAAGGGCCGGGTTGCCGGAGGAAACCCATTCCTGGGAGACGAATATGACGCAGACATCGGTCTGCCGCAGCTTTGCATCTTTTTTATGGACGGTCAGTTTCATGCACGGTCTCCTGTTTCCTGATATGCTCGGCCATGAGGTAGTCTTTACCGGCCGCAGTTTATCAGAAAAAAATCATTCGCGCGCGATTGTCCAGCAGTTTTCGCCGTCAGCGAGGGAAAACCTGAATATGCCGGCCGCCGATTTTCCGAAAAGCTCGACGCGGAAAAAGCCGTCGGCGTTTTCAACCACCCGGTATTCACCCTGGTCGAAAATGTCGACCCGGCCCCTGTTACAGCTCACCGGGCCCTCGTAGGTCAGGTATTCCCTGCGGTGGTCCTGTATCTTCAGGGCGGTGATCCGTTCCCCGCGCACGAACGCGCCGATGTCGCGCTCGTCGATCCTGAACGTCGAAAGGGCCTCGCCCCGTTCGAGCATGAGGTCGTAATGGTCTGGAACCGTGGAGTGGCGGTGTATGACGAATTTCATGCCAGGTCGAAATCGATCCTCATGAGTTCTATGTCGACTTTTTCAAGCCGAACTTCGATGCTGTCGCCGAGCCTGAAGCGCCTTCCCAGCCTGCGGCCCACGATCGTGAACTCGTCCTCCTTGACGATGTAATAGTCGTCGGTGAGGTTTCTCATCGGCACGAGCCCTTCGATCGGCGTCTCGACGAGCGCCACGAAAAAGCCGAAGCCCGTGATGCCGCTTACGACCCCGGAAAAGACCTCTCCGACGCGGTCGATCAGAAGGCGGCAGGATTTCAATCGCACCATGTCGCGCTCCGCCTTCTGGGCCACGCGCTCTGTATCGGATGATGTCTCTCCGATTCGTTCGAGCTCGCCGACGGAGTAGGGCGGCGGGGACCCGGCGAGCAGGGACTTCAGGCAACGGTGCACCACGAGGTCGGGGTATCTTCTGATCGGCGAGGTGAAATGGGTGTAGTCCTTGAACGCCAGCCCGAAATGGCCGAGCGGTTCAGGGCCGTAATAGGCCTGCATGAGCGATTTCAGTATGACCAGGTTAACGACCTGTTCGTATTCTTTTCCTGCGACGCGGGCGAGGATTTCCTGGAGCGCCTCGCCCGAATCACCCTCGGGGAGCTTTATGCCCAGATGCCGCAGGAAATCGCGGAGCGAAGTCATCGACTCATCGCTGATACTCTCGTGGACCCGGTAGAGGGTCGGGATACCCTTTTGGGTGAGGGCCCGGGACACGGCCTCGTTCGCCGAGAGCATGAACTCCTCGATGATCATGTGGCTCATGAGGCGCTGCGCGAACGTTATGGCGCTGACACGCTCTCCGTCGTAGAGAATTTTTTCCTCGGGAAGGTTCAAATCCAGGCGGCCCTTTTTCATCCGCTTGTTCCTGAGTATCATGGCCAGGTGCTGCATGTCCTTGAGCATGGAAACTACTGTCGGATCCCCGTCCCCTGACGAGAGCATTTTTTCAGCGCCGGTGTAGGTCAGCCTGTGCCTGACTCTGATCACGCCCGGATGAAACGCACTCCCGGTGAGATTCCCGGAGAAATCGAGGGAAAGCTCGGCCGAAAGCGTGAGCCGGTCGCGGCCCTGTCTGAGCGAACACAGGTCGTTCGAGAGTATCTCGGGCAGCATGGGGATGACGTCGCGGCCGATATAGTAGCTCGTGCCCCTTTCGAGCGCCTCCCGGTCGAGCTGCGTGCCCTTCGCGACATAGGACGACACGTCCGCGATGTGGACATGCAGGAGCCAGCCTTTGGGCGTGCGCTCGAGCGATACCGCATCGTCGAAGTCCTTGGCGTCCTCGCCGTCAATGGTCACGGTCAGGAGTGCGCGGTAGTCCTTGCGCGGAATCGGATATTCAACCGGCGAGGGCGATCCTTCGCCTACGCCCTCGAGCTCAGGGTATTCGCCGTGCGGGCCGGGCAGGCCGTGCTTCAGCGAGATCCTCTGGAAATCGTAGGACTCGTCCTGGACCGAGAAGCGCTTGAGCACAGCGCAGTGCGGCCTGTTGTTGGCGGTCCCGCCGTCGAGCGACACGAACGCGGTATCGCCCTCGTCGATTTCGGGCCCGCCCTTGTCGGCGCACACCTCGAAGCCAGGCTGGTCGATGAGTTCGAAATAGTAGTGGTTTTTGGTCTTGCGGACGAGGCGGGCGGCGTAGCTTTCCTTGCTTCGGCTCGTGACCGAGGCGACCGCGGCATAAAAGAATCCCCTGCGGAACTCTACGAGCCTGGCCTGGACACGGTCGCGGTCGTGCGCGAGCCCGGTGTCTCCTTTTTTTACGATGATTTCGAGGCCTTCGTCGCAAATGAGGATGGCGTGCCCGGTGGAGTTGATCCGGATCACGGCCTCGAACGTGAATGGGCCGGTCTTTTCGTATCTGCCGCGGTGGCGTTTGAGAAAACCGGCGGAGGCCAGGGCGTTCAGCGTGTCATCGGCCCGGGTTATGTCCTTGCGCTGGACGCCCTTTTTTTTTTCTTCTTCGGCGAGGGAGCCGGCGCGACCGCGTTCAGGAGGTCGTCCCTGGTGAACCCGTCAGGGAGTTTCTCGATCCTCTGTATGACTGCTTTCGATGATACCGGCATTATTAGGCGCGCCTGTCATATCCCCTGTTCGGGAGACTTTTCTTTCTTCTTGATGTCTTCTATCTCTGATCTTTTTTTATCTATCTGGCTTTCAAGTTCCGAGATTTTCTTCGCGCACGATTCTATCAGGTCGCCGTTCAGGTCGAGCCTGCTTTTTTTCGCGCGCTTCATTTCCAGAACATGGGCGCCGATGTCGGCCTTGTTTTTTTCTATGTCACCCTTGAGCCTGGTGATCTCTATGTTGAGCCTGGCGATCCGGGTGTAATCCTCGGTCTTGTTGACGAGCATCGACCCGAATTTTATAAAGGTGTCCCCGGCGTCCTTTAGTATTCCCATCAAGCCTCCTTTAGTCCTGGACCATGAGCGAGAGCGATTCGATCAGCGGGGGATCCTGTGTCGCCATGACGTCCAGTATGTCCTTGTACATTCTCTTCTTGTGCTCGGCGAAAATTTTGCGCTTTTTCGTGAATGATTTGGCGAACGCGAAGGATTCGTTCCTCAGTTCGTCCAGGTCGCGGCAGGCCTTGACGATGACATGGTGCTGCTCGAGCTCGGGAGCGGATGTCCTCTTGCCGGTCAGGTACATTTCCTGGAATTTATAGGGAGGAATGGCCTTCTTGCACCAGCCGAGCATGCCGGGCAGGAAGGGAATGTTGATATCGACTTCGGGGAAGCAGAAATACCCCCTGTCGGAGCGCATGAATCTGAAATCGCATGCGCAGGCGAGGATCGCG
Organism: Spirochaetota bacterium; assembly: GCA_022709405.1. Lineage (GTDB taxonomy): Bacteria > Spirochaetota > UBA4802 > UBA4802 > UBA5550 > JAKLIV01. The sequence continues at coordinate 1,922 of JAKLIV010000069.1, read as the reverse complement.
CCGTTGCCGAACGCGTGCCCGTTGATCGCGGCGATGACCGGCATCGGAAACGTCAGGCAGGTCTTGAACACCTCGTTGGTCCGGTACATGAAGTCCTTGATCGACTGGAGATCCTTTTCCTGGAATTTCTTCATGAGCCATCCGAGGTCGACTCCCTGCGAAAAGTTCTTCTCGTCGTTCGAGGTGATGATGACCGCATGGATATCCTTGTCGGCCAGTATTTCATCGAACGCCTTGAGCATCGAGTTCGCATAGTCAAGGTTCTGCCTGTTTTCCCCGTTGGTAAGGGTTATCGTCGCGACAGTTTCGTTTTTTTCCCAATGTAGAATTGACATAGTCCCTCCGATAGTTCGGATTATTATTTCGTATTTGTAGAATTGAGAGCGGGTTCGTACCGCTCCCAATTCAATATGATGCTATTTGTATTCCCTGAGGGTGCTGGCCGCAATGACAAGCCTCTGAACTTCGGAAGTACCCTCGTATATCTCGGTGATCCTCGAATCCCTGTAGAAACGCTCGACCGGATAGTCCTTGGTATAGCCGTATCCGCCGAAGATCTGGATCGCCTTGTGGGTCGCGCGGTGCGAGACTTCGGAGGCGAAGAGCTTGGCCATGGCCGAGTACTTGGAATAGCGCTGGCGGTCGCCGGTCTGCATGTAGTTGGCGGCCTGGTAGACCAGGAGGCGTGCGGCCTCGATCTCGGTGGCCATGTCGGCGATCATCCACTGGATTGCCTGGAAATCGGCGATGGGCTTGCCGAACTGCTTTCTCATTTTCGCATATTCCGCCGAGGCGTCGAGCGCGGCCTGGGCGATTCCGAGGGCCTGAGCGGCTATCCCCACGCGCCCGCCGTCGAGGGTGTGCATCGCGATCTTGAATCCGTCGCCCTTCTTGCCGAGTATGTTGCCCTCGGGGATCTGGCAGTTGTCGAACACGAGCTCGGTCGTCGATGAGGCGCAGATGCCGAGCTTGTCCTCGGTCTTGCCGACGCTGAATCCCGGGGTGCCTTTTTCGACGATGAAAAAGGAGAGGCCCTTGTGGCCGATGCCCTTCTCGGTTACTGCGGTGACGACCGCTATGTTGGCCACGCCGCCGTTGGTGATAAAGTTCTTGGTCCCGTTGAGGACCCATTTGCCGTTTTTAAGCTCGGCGGTCGTCTTGGTGCCTGCGGCGTCGGAGCCCGCTTCCGGCTCGGTGATGCCGAAGCAGCCGATCCATTCGCCTGTGGTCAGGTGGGACAGTATCTTTTCCTTGTGCTCGTCGGTGCCGAAGTAGTATATAGGCGAAAGGCAGAGCGAGTTGTGGGCCGAAACGATGACGCCGGTTGATGCGCATCCGCGGGAAATCTCCTCGACCGCGATGGCGTAGCTCAGGTAGTCCATGCCCGCGCCGTTGTATTTTTCAGGATATACGACGCCCATGATCCCCATTTCGCTGAGCTTTTTGACGTGCTCCCAGGGGAACTCATGCGTCCTGTCATAGTGCTCCGCTTTCGGCTTCAGCTCGTTTTCGGCGAAGCTCCTGCACATTTCACGTACCATCTGTTGTTCTTCTTTAAGTTTGAAATCCATACACACCTCGTTAATAATAATGATTATTGCGCGATCGCCCCTGGCGGCGGCCGTCATCCAATGAACTTCGAAGAATCTGTTTTATATAGGCTTAGAATACAATCGGAGATTATTATTCATTTTGTCAAGGTAATAATGGCCCCCGGGCGCATAATATGGCGCCTCTGGCGGATAGAAAATTATCTTGCAATATATCGCGCTCTGGTGTTCCATCGGCATAGATGATTTTCGGGGGAGCTATGATTACGAGAAAGATTCTGATTCCGCTGCCGCTCGTTTTCCTGGTATCATGCTTTCTTTTCAATGTGACCAGCATGAACCAGGGGGATTACTCATTCATCAAGAAGGGAG
>JAKLIV010000068.1 GCA_022709405.1 Spirochaetota bacterium | reverse complement strand
TATAGTTTCATCGAAGCACCTCCATATTTTTGTTTGGCTGTTGCAAATTATACGGATTTTCCGTTTTTTGCAATCATTTAGGAGGTGCTTCTTTTTATGAACCGACCTTTATATGATTATCAGAGATAAATTGAGATTACAAGGGTAAAGAAGAAATATCATCTAAAAGTAAAGAAAGCCGATAAAATCAATCAAAGCACATGGTTGAAAAATATTCCAATGGAGTATCAACATTCTAATTGATGCTTTAGCCTTGAGTCCCTATTTATTCGTGGCCATCTTCTTTCCCAAATGATTGCCACCGTGCTTCGCACCCAGCAATGTCCGTTCTGTTATTCTTCTGTGCCTCTGCGTCTCCGCGACTCAGTGGCCTCTTTATCTATCCTGCGCGAGAATCGCCCTTGCCACCGCGACCTGCCCCAGCGAGATGCACCCGTCGTTGACCGGGACCTTTTCAGGGACCAGCACCTCGAACCCGTCACGGGTAAGCAGCTCATAAATCTGCCTGAGCAGAATCCTGTTATGGAACACCCCGCCGGAAAGCGCGGCAGCGGAAAGGCCGGTCTCGTTTCTTATCTCGCGCACAAGCGCCGCGGTCGTGACCGATATGGCGCGGTGGAACCAGGCCGCAATGTCGTCGGCCGGAACCCCGGCCTGCATCATTTCAACCACGCGGCGCACCAGTGTCATGGTGTCGACCACGCGGCAGGGACCCTGCGACCATGGCAGAACGAGGCCGACATCCATCGAGTTTCCCCGCGCCGCGGATTCCTCGAGGAGCATGGCGGCCTCGGCCTCGGATGATACCGTGCGCGAAATGCCGAGAATGGCGGCGATCCCGTCGAAGACGCGGCCGATGCTGCACGTGAGCGGCGCGTTGATGCCCCGGTCGAGCGCGTCGAGCAGCACGGCGCCCGCCGCATCGTGTTCCATGACCGGGAAGTCGCGGCCGTACGCCCGGTACAGGAGCGAGAGCCCGATCTTCCACACGTCCCTTATGGCCGACTCGCCTCCCGGGAGCGGGAACTCGCCGAAATGCGCGGCGCGTGTGAACCCCTTCCGGCCGGCAACGAGGAACTCGCTGCCCCACAGGGTCCCGTCCGTGCCGTAGCCCGTGCCGTCGAAGGCGATCCCGATCACGGGCCCGTCGATGCCGCGCTCCTCGAGCACGGATGTGATATGCGCGTGATGGTGCTGCACCTTGATTCTCTCGAGCTCCGCGCCCGCGATTTCATCCGCGAAGGAGGTCGTGAGATACCCGGGGTGCATGTCGGACACCACGACCCCGGGGGAGGCGTCGAATATCTTCGTGAAATGCGAGACCGCGGACCTGAACGCCGCGTGGCTCATCGCGTCCGCCATGTCTCCGAGGTACTGGCTCACGATCACGAAATCCTTTCTCGCCAGAGCGAACGCGTTTTTCAGGTCGCCGCCCACGGCGAGTATCTTCGTGGGCGTGTTCCTGGATGCGAAGGGCGCGGGCACATAGCCGCGTGAGCGGCGCACGAAAAGCGGCCTGCCCAGCTCCACGAACATGACGCTGTCGTCGTTCTGGGCGATGATCTCCCGGTTATAGGTGACGAAAAAATCCGCGAACGGGCCGAGACGGTCGAAAGCGTCGCCGTCCCGGTACGCGATCGGCTCCTCGGACAGGTTGCCGCTCGTCATGACCAGTACCATTTCCGGAGCAAGGGAAAAAAGCAGGTGCTGGAACGGCGTGTAGGGGAGCATCATGCCCTGCCAGGTGAGGCCCGGGGACACGTTTCCGGCGACATGTTTCTTCTTCTCTTTCAGAAGCACGGCCGGGGATTCCTTTGAAAGAAGCAGCTTTCTCTCTTCGGGGGAGACTTCGAGGAAGGATTCGACGATGCCGATGCTTCCCGCCATGAGGGCAAAAGGCTTGAACGGCCGTTTTTTCCGCCTGCGCAGCTCGGCCACCGCGGATTCGTTCAGCGCGTCCACGGCCAGATGGAATCCCCCCAGCCCCTTGAGCGCGCCGATTTTGCCGGCCCTGAGCATGTCAACGGTCATGGATGCGATCAGGCCCGGTTCATCCGCCAGGACGTTTCCCCCGGCGTCGAGCAGGGCAAGCCCGGGCCCGCACCGGCGGCACGCGGTGGGCTGTGTGTGAAAGCGCCGGTCCCGGCTGTCTGAATATTCGGCCGCGCACTCGGGGCACATCGGGAAGGAAGCCATCGTGGTGTTGGCGCGGTCATACGGGATGTCGCTCACGATGCTGAACCTGGGCCCGCAGTTGATGCAGGTGATGAAAGGGTACCGGTATCTCCGGTCGGATGGGTCCATGAATTCGCGGAGGCAGTCGGCGCACAGGGCGACATCGGGCGAGTAGAATACGGCGCGCTCTGCGGCCTCGGCGCTTTTTCCTATTGTGAAACCGGCAATTCCGGCGGGCGGGGTTTCAGTTTTTTCCACGGATGACACGTGCGAAAGCGGCGGCGCGTCCGAAGCGATCCGCCGGATGAATTCTTCAAGGGCCGCATCCCCGGCCTCGGCCTGGATCAGCACGCCGGCAGTGTCGTTGATGACGCTCCCGGCAATACCCAGTTTATGCGCGAGCTGGTATATGAACGGCCTGAATCCCACGCCCTGGACGATGCCCCTGACCCTGATTGAATATGCTTTTATCATGAACTATAATGAAATCATTATCATATGGATATTACTATCAGAAAAAGGCCCCGGGAAATAGATGTCAATAGTAAAAATGTGTTGCGCATAGGGGATGGCCGCGACTGCACCCGGTCATTGGGCTTTGTGAGGCTTTAGCCAGAATGCCGGGTGCAATCCTTTGGAACACTGTCACTCCCTTACCCGCTTTCGCGGGGATGACAACTGGGATATCTCCATGTCCCTTTTTTTTACTTTTTTCATGTAATAAAAACATTGACACTTCGCACTTCTTTTTAATATGTAACACATCGGTTCAATACATTAAGGGACTTTTTATTGAATTCGGATCCGCGCCGGATTTTAGTATCAGATATAGAAGGAGAAATAATGGAAATCAAGATATTACAGGATATTCTCAAGAGCAACAAAGACGTCGCCGGTGAAATCAGGCAGATGCTCAGGGAAAAAAACGTGTACATGATCGACATGATGAGCTCTCCCGGTTCGGGCAAAACGACCCTGAACGATAAAATCATCGGGAAACTCAAAGAGAAATACCGGATCGGCGTCATCGAAGGGGACATCAAGACGACCAAGGACGCCGAGCGGCTCGCCAAGCACGACATCCCCATCATCCAGATCGAAACCGACCGTTTCGGGGGCGACTGCCACCTTGAAAGCACGTGGATTAAAAAATGCCTCGAGGGGTTCGACCTGGACAAACTCGACCTGATCATCGTCGAAAACATCGGGAACCTGGTGTGCCCGGCCGAGTTCGAGATCGGCGATGACGAGAGGATGGTTGTCCTGAGCGTGACCGAGGGCGAGGACAAGCCGGCCAAGTATCCGCTGATGTTCAACACCTGCAGGACCATGGTGCTCAACAAGATCGACTTGCTCCCCTACCTCGACTACAGCATGGATGAGCTCATGAAAAACCTGTCGAACGTCAATCCCGGCATGAAAGTCATCCAGGTCAGCGCGACCAAAGGCGACGGGATGGATGAGCTCATCACCCACATCTCCCGAAATATAGACAAAAAGATCGGCATGTAAAGATATATGACGCTTCGCATCGTTCCTGACCGGTAAACCCGGGATGGGATCGATGCGGGGCCGCTCTTTACGCTGAAGCGGGTCTTCCCGCACGTATCCCGCCTGATTGATTTTCTTGACAGATTGAAAAAACAACTATTTTTATTTTAAAAAAATATGAACAGACGGTTTTTGGATTGATTTTTTAAAACTGCTAAATTTACTATGTACGCATCCAACAGTTGAATATCATGCATCAGGGTGCATTTTCCGTGACAAACGCTTCAAGAACTCATCGGATAAAACCGCGCATGTATCATCTGACATAAAGAATTTTTCAGGGAGGTTTTCATGGTTAAGCTTAATGGAAAGACAATGCCCGAGGTATTCCAGAACCAGGCAAAGAAGCTCGGTGACAAAGCCTGCGTAGCCTATAAAAAGGACGGAAAATACACCGACATCTCATGGAACGAGATGAACGCCATGGTGCACAAGCTGGGATGGTACCTGATGTCCATCGGCGTTAAAAAAGGCGACCGCGTCGGCCTCTTTTCGTCGAACAGATATGAATGGTGGGTTGGCGACTTGGCCATCACTTCAATCGGCGCCATTAATGTACCGATCTATGCGACAAACTCAGCCGAAGAGGCCCGGTACATCCTGGACCATTCCGAGTCCGTGGCCTGTCTCTGCGGCGAGAAGGGCCACATGGAGAAGGTCCTTGAAGTCAAGAAAAAACTTCCCAAGCTGAAATCCCTGGTCGTATTCGACGAACTCGACATAAAAAACAAGAAAGACGTTCTAACCTTCAAACAGGCGCTCGAAAAAGGCGACAAGTACACCAAGAAAGGCGAATTCGAAAAACGTATCAAGTCGCTCGACGACAAGAAAATGGCGACAATCATATACACCTCCGGAACGACCGGGAACCCGAAAGGCGTCATGCTTTCCCACTACAACTTCGTGTCCGACGTCAGGATCATCTACCAGAAATTTTACGAGTACTTCGGAGACGGCAAGTCCATGGTTTCCTTTCTCCCGCTGTCGCACTCTCTCGAAAGGACTTCCGGATATTACCTGCCGGTCGCGGTGGGAGCCAGGGTCGCTTTCGCCGAGGATTTCGGAAAGGTCGTAGACAACATGAAGGAGATACAGCCGGACTTCATCATCAGCGTCCCGCGCCTGTATGAAAAAATCCACGCCACAGTCCTTGCCGGCGTGGCTGCGGCATCCCCGGTCAAGAGGCTCCTGTTCAACCTCGCGATGAAAACCGCGAAAAAAAACCTTGTCTACGTTTGCCAGGACAAGCCAAAGCCGGCTCTGTTCCAGAAGCGCTACGACCTCTTCAACAAGCTGGTGTTCAGCAAATTCCGCACCGCTCTGGGCATGTCGAAGATGGATTTCGCAGTATCCGGCGGAGCGCCGCTTTCGATAGCCGACGCCGAGTTCTTCATCGGTATGGGGATCAAGGTCCTCGAGGGATTCGGTCTAACCGAAACCACTCCGGTGACCAACGTCAACCCGCCGTGGTTCATAAAACCGGGAACGGTGGGCCCCGCCCTGCCCGAAACGACGATTAAAATCGCCGATGACGGCGAGCTTCTCATCAAGGGCCCGCAGGTCATGATGGGATACTACAAGAACAAAAAGGCGACCGACGAAGTATTCACCAAGGACGGTTTTTTCAGAACGGGCGACATCGCAGTCATCGACAGCGACGGCTACATGTCTATCACCGGACGCATCAAGGACATCATCGTCACGGCCGGGGGAAAGAACATCTCCCCGCAGAACATCGAAAGCGATCTGCTCACATCCATGTACATAGAGCAGGTAGCGATCATCGGCGACAAGAGAAAGTATCTCACCGCGCTGGTCATTCCGGCTTTCGGTGCGCTGCAGGCCTGGGCGAAAAGAAACAACATCCCCTTCACCAGCAATACCGACCTGATCAACAACGAACAGGTAATAGCGCTGTTCGACCAGGAAATCAAGAACCACATGAAGAACTACGCCAGGGTCGAGCAGATCCGCAAGTTCAAGCTCCTCGAAGCGGAATGGACCCAGCAGACCGGCGAGCTAACGCCGTCCCTGAAGGTAAAACGCCGCATCATCAACGAGAAATACTCAAAAGAGATCGAGGAAATGTATCCCCCCGATCTCAACTAGGCATTTCACGGATACGGATGGGGAGCGTTCCCCATCCGTATTTTATTCAGTACCGGCCGTGAACACCCCTTCTCAAAACAATCCATCTTTTAATTGACAGCCAGCCAAACGAGGGTTTATATTTATCGCTCGCAGCCCGACAACGGAGGACCGACCATGAACGACATTATGCTCAACCTGTCGCAATATTATCTCTTCGGAATCTCGCTCCGGGATTACGCGCTTACCCTTTCAATCATCATCATAGGAATACTTATCGTCAATGCGACCGGAAAAATCGTGTCAATCCGCCTGAAATCCCGATCAAGAAAAAGGAAGAGAACTGATATCGAGAATGAAATCCTGATCCTTGTAAAAAAAGAGATGGTCCCGATGTTGTACGCCCTCACCGTGTATGCAGGGGTGATGCAGCTCTCGATCCAGGGCAGGGCAGAAAAAATCATCAATATCGTAATGGTCCTGGCCGCGATCTTTTTTTCCGTCAAGTTCATGCAGTCGGTGGTGATCCTGCTCTTCAACCATTACTGGGAATCGAAGCCCGAGGGTGAGGGAAGAAAGAGCATCGGGGTAGCGGTCAGATCGTTCATAAGGATAGTTTTCTGGACAACCGCGATCCTGATATTCCTCGACAACATAGGCGTCAAGATATCTGGAATCATCGCGGGACTCGGTCTTGGCGGTATAGTCATAGCATTCGCCGCTCAGGCCCTCCTGACCGATTTTTTCAGCTATTTTTCCATATTCCTCGACCGGCCATTTGAAATTGGGGATTTCATCATGATTGACACGCATATCGGGACCATCGACCATATCGGAATAAAAACCACTCGCATGCGCAGCATCAGCGGAGAGGAACTGATATTTTCCAACTCAGACATGACCGGCTCACGCATACATAATTTCAAGAGGATGGAAAGACGCCGGGTTGCTTTCACCTTCGGGGTCACCTATGACACGAAACTCAAGCTGATGCGGAAGATCCCCCCGATGGTCGGCGAGATCATATCTTCGATTGAAAGCGTCGAACTTGACCGCGTGCACTTCACCGAATTCGGCGACTCGAGCCTCAACTTCGAAGTGGTGTATCACATTGCCGGAAGCGATTTTACCATATACAGAGACATTCAGCAAAAAATCAACCTTGACATCATGGCGGCGTTCGAGAAGAATAAAATCGAATTCGCCTTCCCGTCACGCACGGTTTATCTGAAAAAGTAAGGATCAGCCGGGCGGCAAACCGCTGTTGTCGGGCCAGGGGACCTCTTCTCCGTAGTCGATATAATTTTCAACCGTAACGATTTTACCGCATGAACAGCGGGACAGATACAGGAAAGAGCCGCCGTGCCGTGAAGGATGCGTCATCGAAAGGGAAATTTCGACCAGAGGCGAACCACAGCCGGGACACCTCAGATAATCCGTCACATACTCCGGGAAGCCGGATATGGACCGCGGCGATTCGTCGATACCATCGAATATTGCCGGCATGGACTCATACAATCTTAAAACCCAGAACTCATACCTGTTTTGATATGATATTTCTTTTAAACATTTTTCCATAATATCCGTCACACTCGATAACACCTCTATACCGCCGTCTCGACTCCACTGTCAACGGCTAATTGTAATTGACAGGCGATGATAGCGAATCTACTGATTACCTGTTACGATTATATCAGGGAGATGTGACATGTTTAACAAAAAAAGCGATAGCGGCTTTATGAACCCCATTCCCGGAATAACGATGAAGACCATTTCATGGGGAGACAGGACCCTGATGACCGAATTCAGGCTTTCGAGGGGCAGCGTCCTGCCCATGCACAGCCACCCGCACGAGCAGACCGGATACCTGGTTTCAGGCCACATCACGCTCACCATCGGCGCCGAGGCTTTCGACACGAGGCCGGGAGACTCATGGTGCGTTCCCTCGGGCATCGAGCACCGGGCCGACATACACGAGGACTCGGTCGCGGTCGAGGTGTTCTCTCCGGTACGCGAAGACTACCTTCCGGAAAAATAGCTCTTTGTCTTGACAATATCGCCCCGTTCGTTATCCTTACCAGCCTGGATAAAAAAGGGATAAACGATATGAAAATCCGCGACATGGCCGAAGCTGCCAGTAAAGCTTCGATCTCGCTTGCCGCTGCCGGCGGCGAGATTAAAAACGGCGCGCTCGCCGAAATCGCCCGCGCTCTTGAATCATCCGCTGCCGAAATTGTCAGGGCGAATAAAGAAGACCTCGACAGGAGCGGGCGTGAAAACCTGGCCGGGCCGCTCATGAAACGGCTCACCTTCGACGAAAAAAAAATCCGTGAGGTCATCGACGGCATCCGGAGCCTTATCGCTCTGCCCGATCCGGTTGGCAAAACCCAGCTCGCGACCGAGCTTGACAAAGGCCTCGAGCTTTACCGCGTCAGCTGCCCCATCGGCGTCATCGGGATCATCTTCGAATCGCGTCCCGACGCGCTCGTCCAGATTTCGTCCCTCTGCCTGAAAAGCGGCAATGCGGCGCTGCTCAAGGGCGGCAGCGAGGCCAGGGAGACCAACGCGATTCTTGCGGAAACGATCCGCGCCGCCGGGACACGGGCGGGCCTTCCCGGGGGATGGCTGCAGCTTCTCGAGACCAGGGCCGACGTGGGAGAGATGCTCAAGATGGACGAGTACATCGACCTTATCATCCCCCGCGGCTCAAACGAGTTCGTGCGCCACATCATGGACAACTCGCGCATACCCGTGCTCGGCCATGCAGACGGCATATGCCACTGCTACGTCGACGCCCGTGCGGATATCGGCCTCGCCGTGGACGTGGTTGTGGATTCGAAGACGCAGTACGTCGCGGTGTGCAACGCGGCCGAGACGCTCCTGGTGCATTCCTCGATCGCGCCGGAATTCCTGCCTGCGGTCAAAAAAGCGCTCGAATCAAAAAAGGTCTCGCTCGTCGGATGCGAAAAAACCGGAGAGATAATCGATGTAGCGGCCGCGTCAGAAGAGGACTGGAAGACCGAATACCTTGACTACCGGCTTTCGATAAAAGTTGTGGAATCCCTGGACGAGGCCATAGACCACATCAACCGGTACGGATCGGGCCACACCGACGCCATCATCACGACGGACAAACCGAGCGCGGCCAGATTCATGGACCTGGTCGACTCGGGCAACGTTTTCTGGAACTGTTCGACCCGTTTCAGCGACGGATTCAGGTACGGATTCGGCGCCGAGGTCGGCATCAGCACGAACAAGATTCATGCCAGGGGCCCTGTCGGTCTCGACGGACTCCTGATCTACAAGTACAAGCTTGCGGGAAGCGGGCAGATCGTGGCGGACTATGCCGAGGGAAGGAAAAAGTTCACACACCGGCCCCTGAGTGGAGAATTCAAGATATAACGACGTTTCATTTTAGGATAAGCAAGGGCCCCGGAGGGATTCATATCAATTGACGGCGTCTACACTGCCGCAATTTTAATCAGACCAATTACGGCGATCAGTCCCGTTCATGAAATTTCCGGCTGCGCGGCCGGGCACTTCCACGCGAAAAACGGTCCGATCGCCGATACTCACCCGTCAGGAGACAGGTTGCCATGAGCGACGAAAAACAAATCGAACGGATCATGTCCGGTCAAACGTGGCGTGATTTCTGCGATACTTTAAAAAAGGCGGGGGATGTCATCCTGCGCGAAAAATCCCCGGCTGACCCGCTCGACCGGGCCGAAGGGTTCAGGTACCTCTCCCGCATCATGCGCGCCACGGTCGAGGCGTTCGTCGAATATTCCGATCCCCTGGCCCCGGTGCTGTTCAGGCCCATTCACGAAACCGCAAAGATGGGCGCGGACAATCCGGACAACTATTACCAGCACGCCACCATTCGGGGCGATTGTGAATACCGCATAACGGGTGCGCGCGGCACGGTGCACCACATCACGTTCGGGACCTACAAGGGAAACTACGGCATGGCCGGGCCTTCGGGCGAAACGGGTTTCCTCGACGGCCGCGACCTGAGAATGAACGCAGACGGGACTTTCGAGATCATCCTGAGCGCCGAGAAAAAGGGAGAAAACTGGCTTAAAATCTCGCCTGAAACCTCCTCCCTCATCGTCAGGCAGACGTTCGCCGACCGTCAGCATGAAAGGATCGCCGACCTGTCGATCGAACGCATCGGAGGGAACGGCAAGCCCAGCCCTTTTACGCCGGAGCGATTCGACACCGCGCTCACCATGGCGGGAAACATCATGTTCGGCGCAGCGACGTTTTTCGCCAACTGGGCCGAGGGATTCATGTCCCACGTCAACGAGCTGCCCCTGTTCAATCCGGCGACATCGACCGCGGCGCACGGAGACCCCACGATTACCTACTACCACAGCTACTGGCGGCTCGAACCCGGCCAGGCGCTGGTGATCGAGGTCACCCCTCCCCCATGCGAGGCATGGAACTTCCAGCTCAACAATCACTGGATGGAATCCCTCGACTACCGCTACCATAAAATATGGGTGAACCAGAAGACGGCCCGATACCGCGCCGACGGTTCGGTGCGCATCATTGTCTCTGCGTCAGATCCGGGCGTCGACAACTGGATCGACACTGTCGGCCATACCGGGGGAACAATGCTGTTCAGATGGGTGCGCGCCGACAATCCCGTGCAGCCCGGATGCAGGGTCGTTGACCTGGCGTCCCTGAATCCGCAACACTGAGGACAAGCACATGAACAAAACCGCTGCCATTAGGCGCGAAACCTCGACCGATTATTCGACCCCGCATCGTCCGGCGCTGATCGCCGCTCTGAACCGTACGCTCGGCGCGCTCGGCATCGGCTGCGGAGAAATCGACCCGGAGAAGCTGCTGAATGCTGCGTCGCACACGGCCGCTCTTGCGGATTACGGCAGCGATGATTTCATGTCGAGACTTTCCATCCTCACCGCATCCATGAACCGGGAGGCTCTTCTTACCCCGATCGGGAGATTCATGGCGAGCCGGAACATCGTGAGAATGCTCGTGAACCGGCTGCGGATCGAATCCGCGATCAAGCGCGATCCCTGCATCTGCGACCTGCCGATGCAGGACCCGGTATTCATCATCGGCCTGCAGAGGACCGGGACCACCGCCATGCACCGCCTGATCGCCTCGGATGATGAAAAGTTCAGGCACCTCGCCTCATGGGAGGCGATCAATCCAGCGCCGTACCCGGGTAAAGAAAATGTCCCGCGCGACCGCGACCCGAGAATATTGACCGCGCGGATTGGCCGGCGCGCCCTCGAATATCTCGCACCCGATTTTTTCGCGATCCACCCGGTAAAGGAGCTCGACCCCGAAGAAGACTGCCTGCTCTTCGACTATGACTTCTGGAGCACGGTGCCGGAAGCGACCATGCGCGTCCCGACATACTCGCTCTGGCTCGAGCGGCAGGACCACACGGCCGCGTACCGGTACTATAAAAAAATCCTTTCGTACCTGTACTCGCAGCACCCGCGGGGAAGATGGATACTCAAGACGCCGCAGCACATGGAGCACCTTCGCGAGCTGTTCGCCGTGTTCCCGGGCGCAAGGGTCATACAGACTCACCGCGACCCGGTGCGCGTGATCGCCTCGTTCTGCAGCATGATCGCGCACGCCTACGGCATATTCAGCGATGAGGTCGACCCGGCCGAGATCGGTCGGCACTGGAGCGCCAAGGCTGTGCTGATGGTCAAACGCTCGCTCGAAGCGAGAGAAAATTATCCGCCCGAGCGCTTCATCGATATCGCGTACCGTGATATCGTCGACGATCCCGAATCCGCCGTCCGAAAAGCATACGAAACTCTCGGCCTTCCATTCACCGGGGATGATACGGTCCGCATACGCCGCTGGAAGCACGACAATCCACAGCACAGGTTCGGCAGGCACCGCTACCGGGCTGAAGATTTCAGCCTTGACGTTTCCGGGCTTAGAAAGCAGTTCTCGGAATACACCCGGCGCTTTAAAATTCCGGAGGAGCTGGATGAATGATCTACTCAAACCGATGAGCGGCAGGCGGACGGTGATAACCGGCGCGACCAGCGGCCACGGCCGCGCGCTCGCGACTGCGCTCACCTCCATGGGCGCCGATTGTCTCATGATCGGACGCAATCGCGCGAAATGCGAAGAAACCGTATCCCTGATCCGGGATAAGACCGGCAGGGCGCCCGGCTTCGTCCTGTGCGACCTTTCCAGCCTGCGGGACATCGAGCGCGCGGCGCGGGAAATCCTCGCGGACAGTCGTCCCATCCATATCCTCATAAACAATGCCGGCCTGGTCTCGCAGCGTTACAGCGAGACCGTCGACGGCAACGAGGAAACGTTCGCGGTCAACTACCTGTCCATGTACGCACTCACCATCATGCTGAAGCCAAGAATCGTCGAAAGCGCACCGGCGAGGATCATCAACGTTTCCTCGGACACCCATCGGATCGGGGCGCTCGATCTCGACGACATACAGGGCAGAAACAGGCGCTATACCTTCATGGGCGCGTATTCGAGATCGAAGCTGGCGGTTGTGCATTTCACCGTCGAGCTCGCCCGTCTTCTCGAAGGTACCGGCGTAACCGTCAACGCGGTCGATCCCGGGCCGATCGCATCCGGAATCGCCGACAAGCCCGGCGTGATACCGGCTATCGCGAACGCGGTCATCCGGCTCACGTTCCCTTCTCCCGAAAAAGCGTGCAGAACAGCCCTTCACCTGGCCGTTTCCGAAGAAGTCGCGGGCACGACAGGCGGATATTTCAGGTTCATGAAAATGAAGCCTCCAAAAACTGTGCAGAAGCCCGGAGATTTCGGCATGCGGCTCATGCATCTCAGCGCGAAAATGACCGGCGCACCGTGGGGATGAACACGATGTGGCTCCCTCTCTCACTTTCAACCGCCTTTTTACTCGCCACGGCGGATGCGCTGACCAAAAAATTTTTCGGCGACCTCTCTGCCTACGAAATGGGCCTGGCCCGCCTTTTTTTCTCGCTGCCGTTTCTGGTCAGCGCCTATTTTTTCATTGGCCCGGCGTCTCCGGACCGGACATTCTGGTTATGCATCGCGGCGGGCCTGCCCCTGGAGGCCGCGGCCTTTTTCAGCTACATGAAGGCGCTCAAGGCCTCTCCCCTCTCGCTGTCGCTGCCGTTTCTCGCGTTCAGCCCGCTTTTCATGATCGTCACCGGCCGGATCGTGCTCGGCGAAAGGATCGGCGCCGCCGGATGCGCGGGGATCGCGCTCATCGTGGCCGGATCGTATCTCCTCAATCTCTCGCAGGCATCACTCGGCCCCCTCGCCCCGTTCAAGGCCGTGCTAAAAGAACCCGGTTCGCGCTATATGCTGTTCGCCGCGTTTCTTTATTCGTTCACCTCGGTGATCGGGAAAAAGGCGATCGAGCACAGCTCGCCGCTTTTCTTCTCCGCGGTCTATTTCACTCTGTTCGCCTGTATCATGCTCGCCCTGTATCCGCTCTTCCCCGGCACCCGCATGCAAAATATTTATTCAAGAGCGGGACGGGGATTTGCGGTGGGCATCTGCTACGCGCTGATGGTGTTCAGCCACACTATGGCGATTTCGATGGTTCAGGCCGCATACATGATATCGATCAAGCGGCTGAGCCTGATTTTCGGAGTACTCTACGGGGCAATCCTGTTTAAAGAACAAAAAATCGGCGAGCGGATGCTGGGAGCTTGCGTCATGCTTGCGGGCGCGATCGTGATCACCATTTTCCGATAATATACCCATCCGCTCAGCATCCCGGTATTCTAACAATAAAAAAAGCCGGCATGGGTACCACCATGCCGGCCACCATCCGATAGTTGATTTAAACTGAAATCTTAACTGACTTTCTCCACCAGCAGAGCTCCGGCGTTTCCGAACGCCCCGCACAGGGACGCCACACCGTATTTCGCTTCGGGGAAATCGGTTTTCAATACATTGAGCAGGGTCACGATGATCCTGGCGCCGGACTGACCGAGGGGATGCCCGAGGGCCAGAGCTCCTCCCCATACGTTCACGCGGTTAAACGGAGCGTTTTCGTTGTCGAGCTTGAGATCCCTGATGCACGCGAGAGACTGGCTTGCAAACGCTTCGTTGAGCTCGATCGGACCGATGTCTTTCGGGCTGAGTCCGGTTTTCTGGAAAAGTTTTTTCATCGCCGGGATCGGTCCTATGCCCATGACAGTCGGGTCGCAACCGGCAAGAACGCCAAACCCGTACTTATAGGTATATGAGAGGCCAAGCTGGTCGGCTTTTTCCCTCGACATGAGAAGCAGCGCCGCAGCTCCCTGTGTCAGTGGCGACGAGTTCGCGGCCGTGACGTTTCCGCCGGGCTTGAATGTAGACTGCATGGTCGCCATTTTGGCCATGTCGATTTTGTCCCTGATCCACTGGTCATGTTCGATGAGCTTTTCCTTCCCGTCGTCATCCAGACCTTTCACCGGGATGATTTCATTTTTGAATTTTCCCGCATCACGGGCCGCAGCCGCCTTCTTGTTCGACCATGCGGCCATGTTGTCCATGTCGACGCGCGCGATTTTCCACTGTTCGGCCACTTTCTCTGCGGTCGCTCCCATGAGAAGGTCGGCGCCGTTATAGAACTTGAGAAGCCTCGGGGGAAAATTATAGTTGGCTCCCATGGGGACTTTTTCCATGTCCTCGACGCCGCAGGCGATGATGATGTCGGCCTCGCCGGTCATGATCGCCCTGGCGCCGTGCATGGTGCATGACATGCCCGAGGGGCACTGGTTTGTCAGTGTGTTTGTGGGAACGCAATCGGGAAGACCCGATGCAAGCCATCCAAGCCTCCCGATATCAGCCTGCATCCCGGAGGGATTTGCCGTACCGCAAAATAGGGCATCGACATCTTCGGGCTTAATCTTCGGATTTCTTTTTAAAAGGCCGGATAATACTTCGGTCAGAAGCTCATCAGGCCTAAGGTTTCTGAACCATCCCTTTTCCCTGTGAGCCCTTCCATTAGGTGTTCTCACTCCATCAATAAAAACACATTCTCTCATAGCAGACTCCATAATTATTCATGTTTATTACAAATCCCTGTCCTTCACACCGATACTCAAAGGCGCGAGGCCGCAAGAATCGCGTATTCATGGATCAGGTTATGTTGCATTTAAGACTCCGGCTGCACCGATACCGTATCAGGCGGAAGCGCCCGCAGCCTTCCTGCCGTCGCTGAATTCCTCGATGGCCTGTTTTCTCAGCTTCTTCTTGTCGACTTTCTGTACTTCTGTCAGAGGAATCTCGTCGACGATAAATATCTTCCTGGGAATGGCATATTTTGGCACCTTCTCCTTCAGATAGCTGATGATTTCGTCTTCGGTCACCTTCTGCTTATACTCAGCTCTCGGCTGGATATAGACCACGACGCGCTCGCTGCCCTCACGCTCGGGATCAGGTATTCCGACCGTGGCAGCGAGGTCGACCATCTTGTGCTTGTACAGGATGTCGTCGACTTCACGCGAATATACCTTGTAGCCCGATACAATGATCATGTCCTTGGTGCGATCGACTATGTAGAAATAACCGTTGCTGTCGACCTTGACCACATCGCTCGTGTGAATGAAACCATCGCTGTCGATCCCCTCTCCGGCGTTCGGCCAGTAGCCAAGCATGCGCTGCGGCCCGCTGAGCAGCATCTCGCCGACTGCTCCCGATTCCACATCGTTCCAGGAGAGCTCCTTGCCGGTACCAACATCGACTATCTTCACCACCGTGTCCGGGAACGGAACACCTATTGTGCCTCTTTTCTCCACAGACTTTTTCTTTGCCTTATCCGAGGGCTTCCTGGCGGTAAGCCTGGTCAGCAGGGAAAAAGCCCGGGTAAGAACAAAGCCTACTGTCTTGGTGCCGGCAAACCGAAACAGCCTGTTCAGGACCGGCTTGACTCCCGGGAGCCGCAGAAATCCGTTCGATACGGTGACGGGAATCCTTCCACCGAGGAGTCTCAGGAGAAACGACGTATTGAGGTGAGTGGTCGGAGACATCTCGGAGAGGCCATAGCCCTCCATGATTCCTCCGCCGGATTTTTTCTCGAATTCCTCCTGGGCGCTCGGCGGTAGCGGAGCCGATCCGGAAATGCCGAGCATGCCGATCCCCTTGAGCTCGGATTCGCACAGCTTCATGAACTGGGTCGGCACCCCGATCTGGAGAACAGGCCTGTAATCCTTGACCATCTTCACCATCCCCTCTGTATCGCGCGGGTCATTGATCAGGATCTGGTTGAACCCGAAAAGGGTCATGGTATGCATGATCAGGTGGCCGTATGAGTGAAAAAAAGGCAGTCCGAGCAGGACCGACATCGCCCCCCGGAGAAGCAGGCCAGCCTGGCCCATGCAATAGAGATTCTGGATCGCGTTTGCATATATGTTGCGGTGCGTGAGCATGCATCCTTTCGGAAGCCCCGTGGTCCCTCCCGTAAAGAGAAGGGTTTCGAGGTCCTGCTCGACGTTATACGTGATTTCAGGAGGGTTAGGCTCGGTATTCCTGATGAGGTCCGCCATCCACTGGGCGCCCTTGATATCGACCGCTTCATAAGATTTCGGTTTGAAATTCGAGTAATCATCGATCTTCGTGATGATCACATGCGGTATCTTGACCTTGCCCAGAATTTTTTTTGCGACATTCAAATATTCGTCCAGGCAGATCAGCGCCATCGGAGCTCCTTCCTTGAATTTATGTTCGAGATTGTCAGGGGGCTCAAGCGAGCTGCTGGGAATCTGAACTAGTCCGGCCCTTGATATGGCATAGTCGGCAACGAAAAATTGTATGGATGTCGGCAAAAGAGTCGCGACCCGGTCACCTTTTTTCAATCCAAGCCTGACGAAAGCCGTCGCAAGCCTGTCAACATGGTTCTTTATTTCTGAATAGGTAATTTTATAATTGTTTTGAATGAGTCCGTTTTTTCTGTATTTTTTTGCCGTTGTTGCGAGAATGTCATAAACCGGTTTATCGGGGTATGGCTTGAACGTTCCAGGGATGCCAAAAACTCTGTATTCACCCGACCATGGGAGTTTTTCTGATGCCATAAATACCTCCAAAAAAGTACCTCCCTTCTTTGATGATTTCAAAGAAGGGAGGCTTGTTCAATGATTTTATGTAAACAGAGGTTGTGTAGCCATTGCAAAACTCATGTCTCCGTCGATCTTCATCGCTCCTGACATGAAAAGGTTGACCGGATTCGTCTCTTTGCGCATGAGCGCCTGAGTATCAGCAGCACTCATCTTGAAAATTGAATGCGGTTGTTCGGCGCCGTTCAGGACGGCTTTGATGACAAAAGTCGTTCCATCGGTGTGAGCGACTTCGGCGGTAAAGCTTCCCTTCAGGCTGCTGAGAGCGTTGTATTTTATTTTATTGATGTCGTTGGTGATTCCTAGAATCATGTCCAGATTCTTGGTTTCGATCATTTTTTTAAGATGATCTTCGGATATTTTAAGCTTCAGCATTGGATTGCTGACCGGAGAACTCTGTGCGGTCAGCTCTTTGCCATCTTTAACTACATATGAATATGTGTTGGAATTGACTTCAACCACCATGCTGATTTCAGTCCCTCCGAGTTCGGCGGCGGCATTGTTCGCAACAAGCGCCTCCTTCGCAAATTTAGGCATAACATCGGTAAGCAGATCCTGTACGCTTGTACTGGTTGGGATGCTGTCTATTAATGCCATTTCAGTACCTCCATAAATATTTCTTTGATTCATTTTTTAGACTGACATGTCAGTTCAAACTGACATTTTAGTCTAAAAATTAAAAGCATTTTGTGTCAATGAATTTTTTAAAAAAAACCGTCCAACTGGTAATTTTTTTATTCTATTGCGAAAAGAACAAATTATAATAAGCAACTATCAAATTTATGTTTTGTTTTTCTTAAAAAAGCTCATGCAAATCTAAATACACTTGACAATTTCTGTAAAACGATAGTTAAAATGCACAAAAATTGGGGTAATCCGCAATATGGAAGCATCATTACGAAAGCAGAATATATTAACATGCGCAAAAAACCTTTTTTCTGAAAAGGGTTTTTACAATACGCAGATATCCGACATCATCAATGAAGCCCGAATAGCCCGGGGTACGGTTTACCAGTATTTTAAAAACAAGGATGATATTTTCATCACCCTTTTAAAAAATTACTACGAAGATTGGCTGTCCAGGGTTTCTCTGGACAACGAATCGATGGACCTCAAGACAATTACCCCTAAGAATTATTTCAGACATCGCGTGAAGCAGACTCTTTTATTCCTGGCAGAAGACCCTCACCTTTGTAATATCGTTTTAAGAATTGGCATCGGTCTCCAGGGGGATCTCGGCGAAATCGTAAAACAGTTCGAACAAAAAATAAACATAACCGTAATGAATGACTTGATTTTAGGTATTAAAACCGGCAATGTTAAAAAAGAAGTCGATGTTGAGCTGATTGCCTGCCTGATATCAGGCTCATTGCTCTATACCGCTTATCACTATTTCGTCCATACTAACGAAACCATCACCGACACCGATATCATTGGTTTGTCTGAAAAAATACTCTTTACCTACGAAAATATATTTATCTGATTTTGATCATTATCCGCACTACGAATCCCTCATTTTTCTTATTTAAAGTAAACAAAACTTAAAAAGTGATTGACGTACAGATTCCTTGTCCTTAAATGTGAACTGACATGTCAGTCTAACTGCCGTAACCCGCGATAATGCATTTATAAAAATTTAAGGAGCAAACAGCCATGGAAGAAAGAACATTATGTTTTGCCCTATCAGAAGAGCAAAGCATTATGAAGGAGACTACGGCAAAATTGGTCCAGGACACTATTGCCCAGAATTCCCATGAAGTGGATGAAAAAAGAGAAATTCCAGGGGAATATCTACAGAAATTCTGGGAACTTGGCTCCATTCTCTCCGCAGTGCCGGAAGAATACGGCGGCTATGGCATGGGCCAATCTCCGATAATGAGCTCGATAATACTCGAGGAACTCGCATTCGGAGATATGTCATTCGCCATTGCCTGTACTCTGCCTTCACTTTTCCTCAATCCGATAATCGAATTCGGAACAGAAGAACAAAAGAAAAAATACATACCGCCCTACTGCACCGACAAGTACAAGAGCGGCACCCTCGCGATATGCGAGCCTCATTTCGGGTTTGATCCCCAGTCACTCAAGACCACCGCACAGAAAAAAGGCGGATCATATGTGATAAACGGGAAAAAGTGCTTTATTCCTTATGCCGATGAAAGCGATCACATGCTCGTAGCGGCATCCGTTGACGGAAAAAATTCGCTGTTCATCGTTTCCAGGAACAATCCCGGAATGTCAATCGGGCAGCGGGAAAAAAATCTCGGGCTCTATTGTTTAAAATCTTACTCGGCGGATTTCAACAACTGTGAAGTTCCGGCCGAAGACCGTCTCGGAGGAGATGACGGGCTTAATTACTCAAAAATCCTGCAAAAAACCCGCACGGCCCTGTCGGCCATTGCGACCGGAGTAAGCCGCGCATCGTTCGAGTACGCACGCGATTATGCAAAGGAAAGAAGCCAGTTCGGCGAGCCCATAGCGTCCCGCCAGGCAGTCGCCTTCATGATCGCCGAGATGGCGTATGAGGTCGACGCGATGAGGCTGATGACCTGGAAGGCCGCCACCGCTCTTGAAGTCGGTAACGACGCGACCCGTGAATCGTATCTGGCGAAAATATTCGCCGGAGACATGACGATGAAAATCACCGATTACGGCGTCCAGATACTCGGCGGTCATGGGTATGTAAGAGACCATCCCGTGGAGCGTTTTTACCGGAATGGCAGGGGTATAGCCATCCTCGAAGGAATGGCTGCAGTTTAATAAGGACACGGAGGAAAATCATGGTCAACATAGAAACGCCAGATTATCTGAATACGATAAAAAACAGCATGAACGGCATAGCTAAAGGCATACTCCGCCCCGTTGCACGCAAATATGACGAGAACGAGCATGAATACCCGAAGGAACTCGACATGTTCCGCGGCATGCCCATCATGTCGAGGCCGAAAAAGAAAAAAGACGGCGGAGAGAAAAAACCGGACGAAAAACCGAAGCCCAAAAGAGGCGCAAACCTGTCCCAGGTGGTCACCATCGAGGAAATGTGCTGGGGAGATGCCGGTCTTCTCCTGTCGATACCAAATGCTGGACTGGGCAACGCAGCCAT
>JAKLIV010000067.1 GCA_022709405.1 Spirochaetota bacterium | reverse complement strand
CCGGTTCTTCCCCAATTTTTAATTGACTATTTCAAGAATACGAGAATAGTAGCTTATCTTTATCGATTGAGGATGGAGCCCGCCGATGTACAGAAAATGCATTATCGCCACAATGACCCTCTTTCTGGTCTTTTCATGCCAGAAAAAATCCGAGGGACTCAAACAATCCGACGTTCCAATGCTGGTAAACCAGTTTCTGGGCATGCATGTAGAGTACAACACTCTCGATGACGAGTTGTCAGGCAGGACGCTCGATAATTACATCAGCGCACTTGATTATGGAAAATATTATTTTTACAAGGAAGACATCGACTCCTTCCAGAAATATAAATCAGTCATAGACGATTACATCAACGAGGGAAACCTCTCTTTCATATATGACATATACGCGGTGTACAAGCGCCGGTTCGACGAAAACCTCGCGCTTTTCGACGAGCTCATGGATCTTAATTATGATTTTACGAAAGACGAGCAGATGGTGGTCGACAGGGACAAGGTCGATTACGCGGTTGATAAAAACGACATGCGCGAACGCTGGAGAAAAAGCATCAAGCTCCAGCTTCTCAATTACATGTCTGCTAAGAAAAGCATCGCAGAATCAAAAGAGAAGCTCAAAAACAAGTATAGAATAATGAAGAAGACCGTCGAGGGATTCAGCGACGAGGAAATCCTTTCCCGGTTCATGAACGCATTTTCGACCGCGCTCGACCCCCATTCGAATTATCTCACCCAGGAAGAGCATGAGGATTTCAAAATATCCATGGAGCTCAAACTCGAGGGCATCGGGGTCCGCCTGAGCTCCGAGGACGGGTTCGTGATCGTTGAGTCGATCATACCAGGAGGCGCGGCCGACAAGCTCCCGGCAGGCATCAAGCTCAAGCCGAGCGATAAAATCGTCGCGGTCGCGCAGGACGACGAGGAGCCGGCCGACGTGATAGACATGGACCTGCGCGACGTGGTCAAGCTCATCCGCGGCAAGAAAGGCACCGAGGTGAGGCTGACCGTGCTCAGGGAGACCGAGAACAAAACCCAGCCCGGCAGGATGATCGTCCCGATCGTGAGGGAGGAAATACGCCTGCAGGACAGCGACGCCGAATCCGAGGTGCACGTTTCGCCGCAGGGAAGAAAAATCGGCTATATCAAACTGCCATCCTTCTACCAGGACCCCGCTCGCGGGAAAAGCTCGGCCGGAGACATGAAAGCGATTCTCAAAGACCTGTCCTCGAAAAAAGTGAGCGCCATAGTGCTCGACCTCCGGGGCAATCCCGGCGGACTTCTGAACGAGGCCATCGAAATAGCGGGATTGTTCATCGATTACGGCCCGATAGTGCAGATAAAGGAAGGCCAGAGGCCGGCGCACGTGATCTATGACGACAAGGGACTCCTGTACGAGGGGC
This sequence comes from Spirochaetota bacterium, assembly GCA_022709405.1. Taxonomy (GTDB): domain Bacteria; phylum Spirochaetota; class UBA4802; order UBA4802; family UBA5550; genus JAKLIV01. Next base: position 18,727 of record JAKLIV010000067.1, on the reverse strand, counting down.
CGCTGGTCGTGCTCATCAACAGATTCAGCGCGAGCGCTTCCGAAATTCTCGCCGGAGCTATCAAGGACTATCACCGCGGCATCATCGTCGGCCCGGGCAGCAGCTACGGCAAGGGCACCGTCCAGTCGTACAACGAGCTGCCGTTTGACCGGGGCGCGATCAAGATCACGACGCATATATTCTACCAGCCGGGCGGAACGTCGAACCAGCTCAGCGGGATATCTCCGGACATAATCGTGCCCGACCTCTCCTCGATCTGGGACATCGGCGAGGATAAAAGCCGCTACGCACTCAAATGGAAAAAAATTCCGGGCGCGCCCCTTGAGCGGCTCAATGGGGCCGGCCAGAACGTCATCTCAATCATCGGGCAGAAGTCCAGAGCCCGCGTCTCGGCCAATCCTGAATTCATAAAAATGCAGGACCAGATAAAAAAATACCGGGACCAGATCGGGAAGGGCACGATAAGCCTCAAGGAAGAATCCGAAATCGAAGAGCACAAGAAGAAAGAGATCGAGAAGAACATGAACAGGGAATCCGGTGAAAAGGTGATCGACCTGGAGAATGATCCCTTCCTCGCCGAAACGTTCAACATCACCGGGGATTACATACAGCTGAAATCCAACTGAGCCCGCGGGCTATCTGCTTTTCAGGTACCGTCTGACCGTTTCGGGAGCGTCTTCCCCGGTCACGACAAGCGGATCCACGCCCTCGCGCATGAGCCTCACCCTGAGAAATTCTATTCCCTCGGCCCTGCATCCGCATGAGCCTTCTGCGATGAAAATCACCAGGTCAATACCGTGTGACTTCAGCAGTTTGTACAGCAGGTCGAAACGCTCCCGGCCGCTTCTCACTCGCGGGCACAGCGGCCGGTAGGTGAACGCATCGAGTATTTCGAGGAGCAGATCCTCGGCGGAGGTGTTGATCGACAGGTCAAAATGCCGGCGGCCGCCGCACAGGTCGTCTTCGGCGATAAGGACGCCTTCTTCCTCGATCAGGTCAAGAACCCCTGCATCGCCGAGAAATCCGCCGTATACCATGGCAGGAACCATGCCGCTGCCGCCTGGCCCTGACCCGCCCGAATTCAGCTCGCGAAGCACGAGCGCCAGGGGCTCGATGACCGACACGGGCGGTAAAGCGGAGGCCGCCTCGATGAGCACCGAAAGGTCCTCGTGCGAAAGTAGCTCAGGCTTTGCGGCCCTTACCGAAAGTATGCCGCGCACGAGCCTCCGCATCGCGTTGTATTCATCCGCATGACCGCGCAGCGATGAGGGATCCATGCCGGGCGCGCCGGCCTTTGTCATCAGTCCGACAATCTCTTCGTGAAGAAGCACGCGGGCCGTTTCACCGTAACCGGCCGGCACGCGGAATTCATGCACGGGCGCCGCAATGCCGACGGTCGACGACAGGGCGCGGCAACCGGCCGGCTCCACGTAAAAATCATACGGAAACCGCGCGAGAAGATCCCTGTCGAAGGCCGGGCCGTCTCCGCAGCGGCCGATGCGCAGGTGCGCTGGAATCCTCACCGGCACGACTCCGAATGAAGCGAGCACCTCGGCCGGCAGAAAATCACAGGAAAGCCCCGCCAGCATGACGCCGCTGCGCTCCTTGTAGCTTCGCAGCACGTCCTGGGCCTGAAAGAGCATTTCACGCATCGGATCGACGAGGTATGAGAGTTTTGATTCATGCATAATGGATAAACTTTAAAAGCGGCCGTAAAAATTTCAATCATGATATTTATGGTTTTTTCATTCGACCCCCTCCCGTCCTCCCCCTTACGAAGGGGGAGGTGACTGAGCGAAGCGAAGTCGGTGGGGGTCGAAAAATATTTCAATCTCAAAAAAGAAATTGCGCTTGTTTTAAGGCCCGAATACAGTGATACTGTCAGAAAATCCCTGCCGGAGAAGTGAAATGAGCGTCAAGAAAAAATCCGTCGGCAAAAAATCCGGGCCGTATCTTTCGATCGTTCTACCGGTATATAACGAAGAGGAAAATCTTCGCCCGCAATACCGCACGATCCTCGAAGCGGTCGGCCCGCTGAATCTCAGCTACGAGATCATTTTCATAGACGACGGCAGCACCGACTCGTCCCCGATCATACTCAGGGAGATCGCGAAAAAAGACAGAAACGTCAGGGCCGTCCTGTTCAGGAGAAATTTCGGCCAGACTGCGGCGATGTCGGCCGGCATCGAGTACTCCTCGGGCGAGATCATCGTATTCATGGATTCCGATCTACAGAACGAGCCCGGAGACATCAAGGCGCTCATAGAAAAGATCGACGAGGGCTACGACGTTGTGAGCGGATGGCGCAAGGACAGGCAGGACAAGCTCTTTTCGCGCAAGATCCCCTCGCGCATCGCCAACTGGCTCATATCGAAAGTCACCGGCATCGAGCTCAGGGACCTCGGCTGCTCGCTCAAGGCATACAGGGGAGAGATATTGCGGCAGGTCAACCTCTACGGCGAGATGCACCGGTTCATTCCGGTCCACGCATCATGGATCGGCGCGCGCATAACAGAAATCCCGGTAAGGCACCACGCGCGGCAATTCGGAAAATCCAAGTACGGCATCGTGCGGACGTTCAAGGTGCTCCTGGACCTCATCACGGTGAAGTTTTTCGGCTCCTACTCCACCAAGCCGATCTACATTTTCGGCGGCACCGGAGCGGTGCTGCTGGGCATGAGCTTCCTGAGCGGGGCCGTGGTGGTGTTCATGAAACTGATGTTCAGGCATTCCATGATCCGCAATCCGCTGCTGCTGTTCACGGTCATGCTGATCATACTGGGGATACTGTTCATCCAGATCGGAATACTCGCCGAGATACTCATCCGCATCTACCACGAGTCGAAAAGCGAAAAACCCTACCGGATACGGGAGACCATCAACATCAAGCGGCCCGGATGATCAGTCCTTTTTCCCCTGCGTGAGGAACTTGATGGGATGTTTCTTGAGCTCGTCGGCTATCTCGCTCATCGTCTTGGCCGTCACCCTGAACGATCCGAGAATCGCGAGGATGTCTTTCTGAGAGTCCTCGAGCACCCTGTTCACCGTGGCCACGCTGGCCGAGAGGTCGGCAAGAAGCGTGCGCACGTTGTGCCTGCTTTCCAGGGCGATCTGCTTGACCACGTCGACAGTGCCGGTCAGGTTGGTCAGCAGCATGTGAACATCCTGCAAAATCGCCTCGAGGTTGACGTACTCGAATCCCTCGATGACGTCATGCTCCCGTAAAAGAGCTCCCTTCTTGTCGGGGTTTCGAAGCTCGATGATCGGGTCGCCGATGATGTTCTGGTTCTGGATGACGGCTGAGCAGTTTTCGTACAGTTCGATCTCGTTGTTGATCCTTAGCGTGGCGAGAAAATGAAGCGCGGGCTTGTACACCGGCTCGATATCGACGACTCTGCCGATCGGGTAGCCCTTGACCATGATCTGGGTTCCCTCTTTCACCGAGGTGATGCTGTCGATTTTCAGATATATGTCTTTGGTCGAACCGGCGATCGAATAGCCGAGCTTGAACATGATGAAAAGAAACAGCAGTCCTGCAGGAATGAGGATGAAAAGCCCGACCCTGAGCTCGTTCTTGCTGATCTGTTTCATGGAAGACCTCTCTGTGATTCCCGCGTCATAGAATCGCCATCGGGCCCGCGGGACTGCCCTCTTTATACTGGACGAGATACCTGTTCTCGGAGTCCAGGTAAGACTCCCTGTTCCCGTCAAAAACGACCCGTCCATTGAAAATCATAATGAAACGGTCCGAAAAATCAATAAATTTTTCGGGCTCGTAGGTGACGATAATGAGCGACTTGTCCTTCCTGGAAGCCCGCTCCTTCAGGTTATCCATGAAAGACCGGATATTCAGGGGAGACTGGCCCTCGAACGCATGCTTGACGATCAAAAGCTCCGGGTCCATCACGATGGCCCTTGCGTAAGAGGTCCTGAGCGCCTCGGAGTTAGAGAGGTCAACCGGCCTGAGCTTCTTGCAGTAATCCAGGTTCAGCTCGTAGATAAGCCGGTCAACGAGCCGTTTTATCTCCTTCTGGGACATGGTGGAATGATATTCCAGCGGAAGGGATATATTGTCCTCGACCGACATGTTGCTGATCAGGCCGTACATGCCATGCACGTAACCAATCTCACGCCGGTAATTGTGCTTACCTATGTAGTCGAATTCCCTGATGTCCGTGTTCTTGTAGCGGATGACCCCCTCGTACCGGTCGTCGATATCGAGCAGAAAAAGCATCAGGGTTTCGATCCCGGAATTCTCGGGCCCGAAAAAAACCGCGTTTTCACCCCTTGCAAGACTGATATTGATATCGACAAGAGGGTCGTGACTTCCTATGTCGCAGGACAGGTGCTCGATGGAAAGGAGTGTATCATCCATATGACATACCGCCGCTTAAAAATAGAACAGTATTGAAATCACGACGTTCACAACGATGATCGTGAACAGGGTCCTTATGACCGCGCGCGACACGAATATCGGGACCTCGAATTTGGAGGACGCCTTGAATCCGTAATAACAGCATATAAGCGGCACCAGGGTCCCGTAAATGATGCTCTTGATCAGCGTTGCCAGAAGGTCCTTCAGGCTGAAAGCGTCGACCAGCGTCTGCAAGAACGCCTCGGGTGCTATGTACACGGTCGACCGCGCGATCACGTATCCGCCGATAAAGGCCGTGAGATCGAATATCATGATCAGCGAAAAAATCGATAGAATGGAAGCGAGTATGCGCGGAAACACGATATAGAGCCTGGTGTCTATGCCCATTATTTCCATTGAAAGGATTTCCTGGTTCTGCTTCTGGGTCGAAATTTCGGCGGCGATCGCGGAGCCCGACCTGCTTATGACGATGAGCGCGGTTATGAGCGGCCCGAGCTCGCGGGCCACGATGATGACCAGGAGATTGCCGATGAATCCCTCGGTGCCGAATTTCGGGAGATTGGTCGTCGCCTGGATGATGACCGTCGCGCCGATGATCAGTGCGATCAGGACGACGAAATTGAGCGCGTCAATGCCGGTGAACCTGGTCTGGTTGATGACGATCACATACAGCGACCTGAAGCGCAGATACCTGAGGGATTTGAACGAAAGGGCGATGGACAGGCAATAGCGGCCGAAATCGCCGATCCCGGCCCATATTTTCAGGGCCTTTTTACCCACGGTGAACGGCAACGAGAGAAGCATCTGCATGATATGCTTTCCTTTGATGGAGGGGCCGTTATCTCGGCCGAAAAAGAGAGTCAGGCAGCCGCGCCCCTAATTTTACCTTTACAAGGTTATACCTTTTATGCCATATGGTCAAGCGTCGGACCGCAATAGACTGCGTCACGGCTCGATTTATTTCAATTAAAAAATAACGGACGTCAACTTTTTTGGCCGCAGGTCTTTCATGAAACGCCAGATAAAAAGCCTTATCATCACCACGATCGTTTTCTTCATCGTCATATTCGTAATCAGCAGCAGCTATCGGAAAATGCAGTATCTGGCGGATTCACTCAAGGGTTTCTTCATCGAAGACAGCGGGCCTGCCGGAGCCGACCGCATCACCATCATCGATCCGGCCCTGAAAAAGGATTTCGTGAGCCCGTATGCAGGGTCTCCCCCGTCCCTCCAGCTCGCGGGCCCCTTCCTGTTCTACCGCGCGGCCGGGGACACGACGGTCAGGAACATAGCCCTTGAAGCAATCGAGTACACCAGGCACCTGAAAGCGGGGCCCCTTGAGCGCGAGATAGCCTCGATCAACGGCATCAGGGGAGGGTTTGTCGCGCGCGGCCGGGTCATCGTCATTCCCAATCATCAGCCCGCGCTCGTCCAGGACGTGTCGAACAAGTCCAGGCCCGGGCTCTTTCATGTCAGGGGATTGTACTTTTCGGGCGGCGCGCTCGGCAACGGGGAGATAATCCGCAGCATGCCTCTTTTCAGAAAGGCGGGCATCAATACCATCGTTTTCGACGTCAAGGACATCCCGGGGATCGTGACCTACAAAAGCTCGGTGCCCCAGGTGATCGCATACGACACGCACAAACACCGGTCGGTCGACAACCTGAAAGAGGTTCTCAGGATACTGAAGATAAACGGATTCTACACCGTGGCGCGCATCGCTGTGTTCAGGGACCACCTGCTGGCCGAAACCGACCCTTCCCTTGCGATCCAGTCGGCGCGCGGCGGAGTGTGGAACAGGGGAGAGAAGGAAATCTGGTGCGACCCGACGAACAGGAAGGTCCAGGACTACAACATCGCCCTCGCCGCCGAGCTGTGCAGCATGGGCGCAGACGAGATACAGTTCGACTACATCCGCTTCCCGACCGTGGGAAACCAGTCCGACGCGAGGTACCGCAACGATTTCGGCGCAATGGGGAAACAGTCCGTGATCGCGCACTTCCTGAAAAGGGCGCGCCGCGAGATATCGTCCCGCAACGCGCTCGTCTCCATCGACATATTCGGCGTGGTTGCCTGGGGCAAGGAGGTGGATATCCGCAAGACCGGCCAGCAGATCGGGATGCTGGCTTCGAACTGCGACGTCATCTCGCCCATGCTCTACCCATCCCATTTCAACGACGACTTCGACGGATTCGCCAACCCGGGCGACAACCCGTACTATTTCATATACAACGGTTGCCGCAGGGTCATCGAGCTCTCGGGTAAAAAGGCCGCGGTGCGGCCGTGGCTGCAGGCTTTCAAATGGCGGGTGTCCAGATACGACAGCAGTTACGTGATCAAGCAGATACAGGCGTCCGACGACTCGGGCGCCATGGGATACCTGTTCTGGAACGCGGCGAACAATTACGGCGAGGTGCTCGAGGCCATGGACATGCTGCAGAAAGCGCGCGCCGCCGGCCCCGGAAAAGCATCCGCCGAAAAGCGCGTCAATTGAGCAGTTTCTGTACAGCCGGGAGCATCGATATGTCGTTGATGATGATGAACACGCCGAGTATTATCAGTATCACCACTCCCGCGGTCTGGATACGCTCCATGACCTTCTGGCTCAAGGGCTTGCCCCTGACCAGTTCGACGAAAAAGAATATCAGATGGCTGCCGTCCACGGCCGGTATCGGCAGCAGGTTCATGACCATCAGTATGATCGATATCTTGGCCATGAGGATGATGAATGCGGCCGCTCCCTTGTAATAGGCGACGTCGCCCGCGATCTTCGCGATGCGTATCGGACCGGACACGTTCTCACGCACATCCATCTCGCCCGAAAAAAGCATGCCCATGCCCTGCAGGTTCATCACGATAAAATCGTAAGGCTCGACCAGGGCCTGTATGAATCCCTCACCGGGAGAGTACTTCACCAGCACCATTTCGGGAGCGAGCGCCGGGAAAACGCCGATGAATCCCCGCTCCTCTACCGCAAGCGTCCCCTTGTAGACGGTCTTGTCGACTTCAAGGGAGACCTCCCTGCCGTTCATCTTTTTCATTTCGGCGATCAGGTTCTCGACCTGCGGATAGATGTTCCCGTTGAACCGGATGAAATTCTTTTCCTGGGCTGCACGGAGCATGCCGGTATCGAACACGGCCTGCTCATTCGCGCCCGTCGAAGCGTTTTTCCCGGTGACCGCCGCCAGCGTGTTCAGCCTCGGCACCAGCGGGATTTCCCTGACGCCGTCCTTCCTCTTCACAGCGATAACGACCTTCTCCCCGGTCCTGGTCTTGATGTATTCGGTGAATTTCAGGGGATCGGTCATCTCAACGCCGTCGACCGACTCGACCTCGTCCATTTCCTCAAGGCCGGCCTTCGCCGCAACGTCACCCTCGAGCACGCCCGCTATGAGAACCCTGTCGCCGAAAGGGGCGATGCCGATGGTGTACCTGCCGCTGCCGTCCCTGACCTCGGGCCTGACCTTGAACGCGAGCGTCTCTCCGGCCCTCTTCACCGTGAAATCGAGCTCCCTCCCCTCGGAAAAAATGACGGCCGACTGGATGTCGGTGAAACCGCGTATGGTCTTGCCGCCGATTCCCACGACCTCGTCTCCCGTGCGCAGGCCTGCTTTATACGCCGGCGAAGCCGCCTCGGCAGGCGCGGCCTGCTCGGGCAGATAGACGCGGTTGGTCTCCTGCGTGTATCCCGCCAGGTTCATCACGAAGAAAAGCAGTATTCCGAAGAACAGGTTGAACAGCGGGCCCATGGCCACGGTCACCATCCTTTTAAGCGGATGGGCCGAGAGGAACTCGAACCCCTGCCCGCTGCGGTCCTCCGAGGGGTCCTCGCCGTAGAACTTGCAGTACCCTCCGAACGGGATCAGCGTGACCTGGTACGTGGTGTCGCCTATCTTTTTCTTGAAAAAGCCCTTGCCGTACCCGAGCGAAAAGACCTCGGCCTTGATGCCGACCATCTTGCCGCCCAGGAGGTGTCCCAGCTCGTGCACGAATATGCACAGCCCGAGCAGGACCACCGCGGCCAGTATATACGTCAAAGTCATCATGTCACATCTCCTTGTCGATTATGTTTTGTGTCGTTTTGCGGGCTTCACGGTCTGCTTCGAAAATCGATTCGATGTCCGGATCACCGTCCGCGCGGTGCCTTTCAAGCGAGCGTTCCACCACTTTCACTATATCTGTAAAGAGTATCCTTTTCTTCAAAAATGTTTCAACGGCGACCTCGTTCGCCGCGTTCATGTACGCGGGCACGGTCCCGCCGGCCTTTCCCGCAGCGATGCACAGGCCGAGCGCCGGGTATCTGCGCGGGTCGCACGGGCCGAACCTGAGCGAACCGATTTTTTCCAGATCGAGCCTCCCGAAGGGGTTCCTGCGCTTTTGCGGATAGGCGAATGCGTTCATTATCGGGAAAGCCATGTCGGGCACTCCCATGTGGGCGTATATCGCCCCGTCAACGGTCTCGACCATCGAATGGACGATGCTGTCAGGATGCACGACCACCCCGATCCGGTCGTAATCGATCCCGAACAGGTGGTGCGCCTCGATCACCTCAAGTCCCTTGTTCATCAGCGTGGCCGAATCGATGGTGATCTTGCTCCCCATGTCCCATGTCGGGTGCGCAAGCGCCATCTCGGGAGTCACCCGGTCGAGGTCGTCCAGGGGGCAGTCGCGCATGCTACCGCCTGAGGCGGTGAGTATGATGCGCTCGACCTCGTCGCGCCTTTTACCGTCGAGAAGGGAAAAAATGGCGCTGTGCTCGCTGTCGACCGGGACGAGCTCGGTTCCCCTGTCTCTGAGCATTTTCATGAACAGGCCGCCGGCCATGACGAGCGTCTCCTTGTTCGCGAGCGCTATGCGCTTCGCCGAGCCAAGCGCGGCGAGCGTGGGCCTGAGTCCCGCTGCGCCCGATATCGCCGAGAGTAGTATGTCGGATTCGTTCGACGCCAGCTCCGCCACTCCATCAGTTCCGGTCAGGAACTCGACGCCGGGATGCTTTTTTTTCAGGGCATTCAGCTCATCCGCCATCGATGCGCAGTCTGATTCGACCGCGACGATCGAGGGGCCGTGTTCGCCGATCTGCCGGTCAAGGAGCTTCAGGTTGCTTCTGCATGCCAGTCCCTGCACGCGGTACTCCCCGGGAAACGATGAAACGACCCTGAGGGCGGACTCGCCGATCGAACCGGTCGAGCCGAGTATGATCAGGCTTTTTGTCATGTACCTATCCGGCGTCAGCGAATCCCCGTCGCCATGAGATAGTAATAGAAAAGCGGATAGCAGAAAATAAGGGCGTCAAAAACGTCCCACATCCCCCCGTGCCCGGGAATTATGGAGCCCGAGTCCTTGATCTCGCCGTCGCGCTTGACCACGGACTCGATGAGGTCGCCGGTGTTGGCCAGAACGCTCAGAACGATGCCGAGGATCGCGGCCTCGATCATCGAGAAAAGCTCGACATCGCAGAAGGATATGAAAACCTGGTTTGCGACCATCATTCCCAGGATGCTGAACAGGAGACCCGAGAAATATCCTTCCCATGACTTATTGGGAGAGGCCTGGAACCCGGCCTTGTGCCTGCCGAAAAGAACGCCTCCGAAATAGGCGCCCGTGTCGTTCAGCATGACCACGATGTTCAGTATGAGAATATAGTACATGCCGTTGTTGAGCGACTTCATCAAAATGATGTGCGACAATGAAAAAACGACGAACATCACGCCGAAAACGGTTATCGCCATGGAATAAGCGGCGCCTGAAAGCGGGCGCTTGAATATCTGCCATACCATGACCGCGGAGATGAACACTGAAACAAGGCCCATCGCAACCCGGGCGTCGAAGGTCCCGATAAACCTGCTGTATCCGTAAAGCTTGCCGAAGGCGAACAGATACATCATGATGTTGACGAGAAAGCCCGCGGCCAGGCCGATTTCGACGAAGGCCCGGTGATTTTCGTCGCGGTGCGCGATCTGGTAGTATTCGTAAAGGGTCACCAGCGAAATGATCAGGGACACGATGAGTATCGGGATTCCCTGGAACATGTCGGTGACAATCGCGAACGCGTACACGGGCAGCGCCACGACGGCGCTCATGACTCTTTTAAGCGTGTTTCTGGTTATCTCGTTCATATTCCGCCGTATCTCCTTTCCCTGTTCTGGAACATCCATATGGCCTTGTATAGGTGGTGCGGCCTGAAATCGGGCCACAGTACGTCCAAAAAAACGAGCTCGGCGTAGGCGAGCTGCCAGAGCAGAAAATTGCTGAGCCGGTATTCCCCGCTCGTGCGTATCATGAGGTCGACATCGGGAAGGTCCGATGTATACAGGTTTTTCCCGATGTCGGCCTCTTGAACCGGGGATGCGCCTTCACGGGAGTCAAGCCAGCGGTTAACGGCGTTCACTATCTCCTGTCGTCCGCCGTAGTTGAGGCAGAAATTCAGGACGAGCCTGCTGTTTTTGGAAGTGCGGTCCATCGCGTTGAGGATATTCAGCCTGGTATCGGTCGGTATTTTATCGAGGCTCCCCGAATGCTTGATCCGGATACCCCTGGCGGCGATCTTTTCAAGCTTCATCTGGAAATAGATGTCGAGAAGGGTCCACAATCCGCTCACCTCGTCGTCTGGGCGGATCCAGTTTTCGGTCGAGAACGCATACAGGCTGAGCGCTTTTACTCCCACGGCGAGCGCCGCATCCACGACCGGTTCAACGACATCGGCGCCCTTTCTGTGGCCCTCGATCCTCGGCAGTGATTTTTTCCGGGCCCACCTGCCGTTGCCGTCCATGATGATGGCTATGTGTTTCGGGAGCGCGGCCGGATCTATTAGTTTTTTATAATCCTTCATTAATGGTCACATCGTGCCGATCTCAAGGAGCCCTGATTTCCGGCACCGCATCGGGAAAACGTCCGGGGAACGTTAAATACTCAGGATTTCCTTTTCCTTGTTGTCGGTAATTTTCTGCACTTCGGCTATGAACTTGTCGGTCAGCTTCTGGATCCGGTCCAGGGCAGACTTCGAATCATCCTCCGATATCTCCTTGTCTTTTTCAAGCGCTTTTATCATGTCGTTGCCGTCGCGGCGGACGTTTCTTATCGCGACCCGGCAGTCCTCGGCCTTGCTTTTCGCGTGCTTGACGTATTCCTTTCTGCGCTCCTCGGTCAGGTCCGGGATCTGTATGCGGATAAGGTTGCCGTCGTTGGAGGGATTCAGGGAGAGGTCGGATTTCAATATCGACCTTTCGATCTCGCCCAGGTTCCCCTTGTCCCACGGCTGGATGACCACGAGACGGGCCTCGGGGCAGGATATCGTCGCGACCTGGTTCAAAGGCATTTCCGAGCCGTACACCGCCACCTTGATCCCTTCGAACATCCCCGGATTCGCCCTGCCGGTGCGAATGGAGGTGAACTCCCTCTGCAGATTGCCGATGCTCTTTTTCATCCGCTCTTCAACGTCGCCGATTGTTTCTTCTACCATTTCTGCCATCGAAACTCTCCTCAATCAGGAAATTATGGTCCCGATTTTTTCTCCGGAAACGACCCCCAGCAGGGAGCCTTTTTTGAACAGGTTGAATACGATTATTGAAATGTTGTTTTCCATGCAAAGGGACACGGACGTGAGGTCCATGACTCCCAGCCGGTTCTTTATGACGTCGATAAATGAAATCGACTCCATTCTTCTGGCGCTCTTGTCCTTCTCCGGATCGGCGGTATATACGCCGTCCACCCGGGTAGCCTTGAGCACCGCGTCGGCCCGTAACTCCACCGCGCGCAGGCTCGCCGCGGTGTCGGTGGTAAAGAATGGATGGCCGGTTCCTCCGGCGGCGATGACGACCCTGCCGCGTTCCAGGTGCTTGACAGCCCTGTGAATGGTGTAGGGCTCGGCGATCTCCTTCATCTCGATCGAGGTCATCACCCTGGATTCGACCCCGGACGATTTGAGGCCGTTATGGAGCGCGAGCGAATTCATGACGGTCGCCAGCATTCCCATGTGGTCCCCCGTGATGCGGTCTATGCCGAGGGACTCGCCCATGGCCCCGCGGAACAGGTTGCCCGCGCCTATCACGACCGCGACCTCGATGCCGATATCGACCGCTTTGCCGATCTCCTCGGCCGCCATGCACAGTATGCCGGGATTGATTCCGGTCTTGTCCTCGCCGGCCAGAGCCTCCCCGCTCAGCTTGAGTACGACGCGCCTGAATGGGGAGGCCGGTTTTTTCGCTCTTCCGGCCACGGGATCACCCTATCTGGAACCGGACGAACTTGCCGACTTCTATGTTTTCGCCGTAATTGGCTATTTTGGCCTTGATGATGTCCTTGATCTTCTGGCTCGAATCCTTGATGTATTCCTGCTCGAGAAGGCATACATCCTGATAATACTTGTTCAGCTTGCCGTCGACTATCTTTTCCACCACGTTCTCGGGCTTGCCCGAGTCTTTCATCTGGGCCCGGTATATCTCCTTCTCCTTCTGGATGACGGATTCGGGAACGTCCTCGATGCTGACATACAACGGATTCGACGCAGCGATCTGCATGCACAGCTCCTTGGCCAGGTCCTGGAAGTCCTGGTTCCGCGCCACGAAGTCGGTCACGGTCTTGAGCTCGATGAGCACGCCCAGTTTCCTGTTGCTGTGGATGTATGAAGCCACGATGCCTTCGGAGGCCTCCCTGCCCATTTTCTTGTCGGCCGATGCAAGGCCTTTTTTGCGAAGCAGCTCGACAGCCTTTTCCATGTCGCCGCCAGTGTCGGCCAGCGCCTTTTTGCAGTCCAGCATCCCAGCCTGCGTTTTATCGCGTAATTCCTTTATCATTTCACTCGTTATTTCAGCCACGACTTTACTCCTCTGAGTTGATTTTTACCGGACGCGGGTGCCCGCGGCGGTGTTGATTCCTGCGGGAAAAAGGCTGTCGCCTTTTCCGGTCTGGCGCACATGCGCTGCCCGGTCACCAGGAATTCGACCCTTCTTCGTCATAATATTCGCCTTCGGCGGAATCCTTCGGCGCTTTTTTCCCCGGATCATCCGCACCGACATTTTCTTCTCCCTCTGCGGCCGCATCTTCAACAACCTCTTCGCCCTCCTCGGCGATGACTTCGCCCTGTCCGCCGGACTGGCCCTCGATTATGGCCCGGGACATCACTTCGAGAAAAAGGGCGATTGCGCGTATTGCGTCATCGTTGCCCGGAATCGGAAAATCGATCTCGTCGGGATTGCAGTTGGTGTCGACCACGGCGAATATGGGAATGCCGAGCTTGTGGGCCTCCTGGACGGCGATGGCCTCGCGTTTGGGGTCGATGATGAAAAGGGCGTCCGGGAGCTTGGACATGTCCTTGATGCCCTTGAGTATCTTGATCTTCTTGTCCAGCTCTCTCTGGAGCTCGAGCCTTTCCTTTTTGGTCTCAGCGTCCCAGAGATCGGTCTCTTTCATCTGCTCGAGGTCCTTGAGCCTTCTTATCGAATTGCTCACGGTCTTGAAGTTCGTGAGAAGGCCGCCCAGCCATCTCTCTGAAATATAGAACATGCCGCATTTCTGCGCGTATTCCTCGATTGCCGCCTGCGCCTGTTTTTTGGTCCCCACGAAAAGCACTTTGCCGCCTTTTTCCGAAAGCTCCTTCATCGCGGCATAGGCTATCTTGACCCGCTGCATTGTTTTCTGAAGATCGATGATATGGATTCCGTTGCGCGCGGTGAAGATGAACTGCGACATCTTCGGGTTCCATCTTCTGGTTTGATGTCCGAAGTGGACCCCGGACTCAAGCAAGGATTTCATTGATATTACTGACAAGGATGTACCCCCTGAAATATAAAATTTTTTTCAGCCGGCTTTGAAAAGAGTTCCGGTCCTCGATGAGGGACATTCAAGTTACGCCCCCGTTGGCCCCCGGCCGAAAGGGCCCGGCCCGCGATTATGGATCGACGCCGATTCTCTCTGCGACGACAATCACGAAGCCTGCCGGATAATGATACGTATGATTGCCTTTTCTCTTTCGGATGGAAGGCAACCGGCTCCCGCCGATTTATTCTTCACGCGCCTTAAAACCTGGCGCGCTGTTGATAGCCGCAGGTGCGGCCTAAATCTTCCTGAAAATCACGATCCCGAGAACGAGACCGATTATCGCGGAAAGATTTAATTTCAGCATAAAGCTGATTATTTCGAGATTGAAACCGATCGGACCCGTCAGATTCTTGACGATGACCGACAGGGAAGGAACGAAATTCACGATGAGCGTCCCGAGAGCGGAACCGAGGACAGCGCCGATTATGATAAAGAGAAAAAAGAACCCGACGTTTCCCCGTTGAAATGTCATCCAATCCTTCCCAGAAATATTAGCATTGAGTCAGGAGCCCGGTTTTTGTCAAGTGGAAATTGGGGAATCGACAATCAGGTATCGCCATTATTTATTGACAAACAGTACCGGCGTATTACATTGTTTACATGATATACTATGAGAAACTGGTCCAGAAAACCTTTCAAAAAGGAGATATCCCGAAGCAGATCATAACATCATTTCATAACGCTTTTCTGTCACTGGATTTGACGAAGGATTTGACTTTATTCGACATAAAAAAAATGAAAGGAAATTTTAAAAGAAATTATTACAGATTGATAAAAGGAAAATACCGGGCAATTTTTTATATGGATAACGATGATTTCTATATCGTGTATATAGGCAAAAGAGACGAGGTGTATGACTCATGGCAATAACATCAGTTAGATTCAACGCGAAAGAAGAAAAGATTCTGAAAATGCTCAAAAAACACTACAACTGCGATGCATCAACTCTTCTCAAAAAATCCCTCTGGGACCTGTACGAAGACATCAAGGACAGGGAGATCGTCGAGGATTTCGAAAATAAGGAAGACAAGTCCGAGACCGAGTTTGTTACGATTGATAAGATTATTTCATAGAGAATAGTATCAGGTTCTCGAAAAGAAGGAAAGCGTTCATACTACAGGCATTTTTTTTCAACGATTTTTTTGCAGCAATAATCCCGACAGGTACTTGGCCAGTACCACCACGGTGAGAGCCGGAGGCATTCCCGGGGCCTCGGGCATGACACTCGTATCACAGCAGTACAGGCCGCTGATCCCGGTTTCAAGATTTTCATCGACCACGACGCCAAGAGGCGCAGTCTGCCCCGGATGTCCGAGGGTGAGGTCGGTATGGCAGATTGACCGGGGATCGCATCCGGCCCTGACGAGGATCTTTTCATTGACGCTCCGGCCGTAGCGGATGCGCTCACGGTCCCTGGCCGTAAACGTCTTGGTGATGGATCCGTTTTCAAGCATCGCGCCCCTGTCCTGGTCTGAAACCTTGACAAACAGCCCCATTGCCCTTTTATACGAAAAAATCCTCCCCGGTGTTTTCTTCACAGAATCACCCATCACCTGAAAGAACCAGGCGATCTGCGGCGCGAGCATCGAGCTGAAAACCACTCCGTTATCGGCGTCCTTGAACCCCATGGGCATGTTATGCTCATGGCTGTTGCCCTTACCCTCTGAAAGAAAACCGAAGGTAAAACCCGTGGGGTCGCCGGCGAAAGTCGCGCCCGCTTCAGGAATCCCCGCCTTTCGCAACAGCCGGGCGGTCCCGATCCCGCCTGCTGCGCATACAGTGAGGGGCACGCGCACCTCGTGTATCCTTCCCAGCACGTCAGTCGCAACAAGCCCGCCGCACCGCCCCTGTTCGACCAGCAGGCTCCGCACCCGGCACCGGTCGAGAACCATTGCCCCGGAATCCACCGCCTCATCAATGTATTGAAGGCCCGTCCATTTCGCTCCGAGCGCGCAGCCGTACGTGCACCTGTCGCAGCCCGGGACGCACCTGTTGAAATCGATATGCCGTTTCAGCGGGGCCCATGGAAGCCCCATATCGAGCGCAGCACGCATAAGCCTTCTCGAACCCGGGCCGATGAACTCATCAGGGGTCTCCGATACCCATGTCTCCCCGGCCGCCTCGTCGATCATTCGCTGCGGCAGGTCTATTCCGTGCCTGAGCCAGAAACTTCTGTCCGGAAGAAATGCCGAGCCGCAGTAGAGCAGCGTGCCGCCGCCGACGCCGCTGCACAGGGGGATTGCCGATCCTTCGATGGTGGAGCGTACCGGCATCGACGAAAATCGCGGCCGCAACTCGAGTCGCGAAAGCGTACCTGCAAGAGTGCCGAGAAAACGCGAGCTATAGCTTCCCTTTTCGACGAGTACGGCCTTTTTCCCGGCAAGGGCGAACCGGCGCGCGATCTCGCATCCGCCCGGGCCTCCCCCGGCGATGACGATATCGGCTTCGTGGTAATTTATCTTTCGCATAACTGTCGGATTTGTCGGGGCTTTTTTGCGCCCGAATGAATATCACCAGCTTATTTCTGCAGCAACCTGAGCAGGCCCCTGAACGAGTTCTCATCCCCGGCCCTGAACACGATCTTGACCACGGTGCCGGTTACCGGCGTGGTCGTCCTGCCCTGGGCCGAAACAACGAGGCCGTTCTCCCATTCCCTGCCCTTCATGTGGCCGTAGAAGCAGGCATAGCGCCAGGAATTCCTGCCTTCAGAGACGAAGGTAAACCTGTCGAAGCCCGGCAACGATGCGCAGCGGTACTCGCTGCCCCCCTTCATGAGCACGCCAACAAGGGACGGGGTGAAAAACCAGGCGCCGCCCTGCTTTTTCTCGCCCTGCCATTCGAGGAACGAGATTTCGGATATGTCGGATATTCTTTCGACACGGGGGGCGACGCTGCGGTCCGATATGCTCCTGAATGCGACCGTGTCCCGGTTCGCGATGATGGTCCCGGCCAGGCGCTCACCGCCATACAGAGAAATCTCGGCTTTAATAAAGACATTCCCGCCTTCCCGTACGGATACATCGGGGGCCGAGGGGGAAACGGGTTCAGACAGCTCGGCGAACGCCGCCCGGAAGCAGAAAAACACGCATAAATAGAAAGCGCACGCGGCGATTGTCTTATCCAGCCTCATGGTCCCTGAGCTCCTTGACCGCAACCCGGTTGTCCGGGTCTATCTGGAGTATACGCTTCCAGGTCCTGGCGGCCTCGACCGGGTTGCCGCTGTTTTTCATCGACAGGCCGTACAGTATGTAGGCCTCGATGTAATCGCTCCTGAGCTGGGTGGATTTCTGCGAGGCCTTGCCCGATGCGCTGTAATCGCCGAGGATGAAATAGGCCTTGGCCAGGTGGTACCAGACATTGGCGTCGACGTCGTTTTTCTTCAGGTAGGATTCGAGATTTCTCACCGCCGCGGGATAGTTGCCGTAGTTCAAAAAGCATTCGCCGATATAAAGCTGCGATTTCTCGTCCATGGGATTGATATCCAGGGCCTTCTCGAGCTCGCTGATCGCCTCCTGGTATTCTCCCTCAGTCAATAATTTGAACCCCTTTTCCCTGTGCTCGGCGAGCTCCTTGTAG
Source organism: Spirochaetota bacterium (assembly GCA_022709405.1). Lineage (GTDB taxonomy): Bacteria > Spirochaetota > UBA4802 > UBA4802 > UBA5550 > JAKLIV01. The sequence continues at coordinate 960 of JAKLIV010000067.1, read as the reverse complement.
TGGGGATCGATCTCGATGAGGAGCATGGTTACATCGTCAACGGGATCAGAATCGCCCACGAAAGCCTCCCATTGACGGACCATTTCTTTCATGGCTGCTTCAAAACGCAGGCCGGCGGTGTCCCTGAGCATGTTCCTGAGCCGGTCCTCGCCGAACCTGGCCCTGCCGGCGTCGACGGCGTCTACGACCCCGTCGGTATACAGAAGTATCCTGTCGCCGTATTCGAGGTAATCGCGGCCGTCCTCGTACATGTCGTTGGACGCGAGCATCGCTCCCAGGAAAAGGCCGTTCGTGTCCCAGGACAGAATCTCGCCGCTTTTCTTGCGCAGCATGAGCGGCGGCTGGTGCGAGGCGTTGCAGTAAAAGACCTCGAATGACGGTGAAAAAACCAGCAGGAACGCCGTGACGAAATCGTCGGTCTTGATCGCCTGAATGAGCTCGGTGTTCACCGCGCTGAAGATGTCGGCCGGGAAAATATTGGAGTGCATGGTCTCGGAGAAGCTGATCTTCGCCAGTGCGGTGATGAACGCTGCGGGCATGCCGTGCCCCGACACGTCGGCGATCAGCACCCCCAGGTGCCCGCCCTGCATGGAAAATATGTCGAAAAAGTCCCCTCCGACCTTTCCCATCGAGCGGTAATAAGCGTCGACCTTGATCCCTTCGGAATAGAATGGCGTCTGTGGCAGTATCCCGCGCTGGATCGCCCCTGCCTGGTCGAGCTCGATCTGCAAAATCCTGTCCCTCACCTCGAGGGTCCTGATGACCTTGTTCATCTCGTCGGTCCTCTGACTCACCAGGCGCTCGAGATCGGTATTGAACCTCTCCAGGTTTTTGCGTAAAAAATTCACCCTGTCGCCGAGAGCGAGGGACATGAGGATTATCACGACAAGCGATGCCGCCTGCGGGCCCCGTTCCATCATTATGCCGACAGGCAGGATGGAATACGTGTTGAGGGAGTAC
>JAKLIV010000066.1 GCA_022709405.1 Spirochaetota bacterium | reverse complement strand
CGATCGTTCCGGCGATCAGGGACTTCGCCGGGAACATCAGCGAGGTTTTCGGCGTCGACTGCACGTTCGCGAGCGACAGGAAAATAATCATCAGGGACAACACGACCGCCGTGCACCTGTACAACATAATCCAGGAATCGGTCAACAACGCGATCAGGCACGGCAAGGCGAAAAAAATCGCGATCAGGCTGCGTGCGGCCGAGGGGCGCATCTATCTAACGGTCGAGGACAACGGGAAGGGAATCGGCGCCGCGGTCAAAACCGGGGAGGGGCTGGGGATCAACATCATGAAATACAGGGCCGCGGTGATCGGCGCGACGCTCGAAATCGGCGTCAGAAAGGGAGGAGGCACGGCGGTCTCATGCGTGATAAATCAAAAATAATGATCGTCGACGACCACCCCATATTCAGAAAGGGCCTTGCGCAGCTCATCAACGAGGAGGACGACATGGCCGTATGCGCCGAGGCCGAGACGGTCTTCGATGCGCAGAAAATGATCGCGAAAACCCGGCCCGACATGCTGATCGTGGACATCTCCCTTAAAGATGCAAGCGGGCTCGAGCTGGTCAAGTACATGCGGGAGCGGAATGTGAAAATCCCGGTACTCGTGCTGTCGATGCACGAGGAGTCGGAATACGCCGAGCGCGCCATGAAGGCCGGCGCGCAGGGCTTCATCATGAAACAGGAGATGACGAACAACGTCATCAGCGCCATACGCCGAGTTCTCTCGGGCAAGAACTACCTGAGCGAGAACATGCTCGACTCGATACTCGAAAGGATCGGGGATGTGGATAAAAACGCCCCTGAAGATCCGGTGCGCAGGCTTTCGAACCGCGAACTCGAGGTGTTCGGAATGATCGGCAGGGGGATAAAAAACGGCGAGATAGCCTCAAGGCTCAACGTGAGCGTGAAGACCGTTGGCACCTACCGCGAGAACATCAAGAAAAAATTGAACGCGCGAAACAGCGGCCAGCTCATGAAGATGGCGATCGAGTGGAACAAGAAGATCAATATGGAATAGAGTTTTTTAGCATATCTCCCATAGGTAAATTACCTATCCCTTAATAAGCTTTTCACCCATCATTAAACAGGTCATGAGCCGATTTACCGGACCGCTGATCCTGTGTATTATCCAGTCAAGACATGCAGACGAGGAGGAACAGCGATGAATTACATGGAGGAATTCAGAAGAAAATCGGTCACGGCGCTCGAAGCCGTAAAAATCGTCAAGTCGGGGGACTGGGTGGATTACGGGCATTTTCTCAACGCGCCGTGCTTCCTCGACGAGGCCCTGTCGACGAGGGTCGGAGAGCTCAGGAACGTTAAAATACGCGCGGTCACCTTTCCGGGAATCGCTGCGGTCGCGTCGAAGGACCCGAACCGCAGGTGCTTCATCTACAACAACTGGCACTTCGGCGGCGGGGACCGCAAGCTGCACGACCGCGGCCTGTGCAACTACATTCCGCTGGTGTACCACGAGGGGCCGGGCCTCTACGACCGCATCGACACCGACGTGCTCATGGTGAGCGTGACCCCCATGGACAAATACGGGTATTTCAACTTCGGCCTTTCGAATTCCATAATCCGCAAGGTCGCCGAGAAGGCGAAGAAGATCGTCGTTGAGATAAACAGCCACCTGCCGTACTGCTACGGCGGCTACAACGAGAACATCCACATATCCGAGGTGGATTACATTGTCGAGCACTGCGACAAGCCGCTCCTGAACCTCGCGCCGCCGGAACCCGACGAAACCGACAAAAAAATCGCCTCGATCATCGTCGGCCAGATAGAGAACGGTTCATGCATCCAGCTCGGCATCGGCGCAATGCCCAACGCTGTCGGGCGGATGATCGCCGGATCGGACCTGAAAGACCTGGGAGTGCACACCGAGATGCTCTGCGACTCGTTCGTCGACATGTTCGAGGCAGGATGCATTAGCAACAGGGAAAAGACGATCAATCCCGGCAAGATGGTCTACACCTTCGCGCTCGGGACCGGCAAGCTGTATGAATTCCTCGACCATAACCCGGCGTGCGCTTCCTATTCGGTCGACTACACCAACAACCCCGACCACATCTCGTGCAACTCCAGGGCCATATCGATCAACAACGCGGTCGAGGTCGACCTGTACGGGCAGGTCTCTTCAGAATCGACCGGCAACAGGCAGATATCGGGCACCGGGGGCCAGTTCGACTTCGTGTACGGATCGTACCATTCGAAGGGCGGCAAGTCGTTCATATGCCTCTCGTCGACCAAGCGCGACAAGCAGGGCGCACTGAAATCCAGGATCAGGCCGTTCCTCGAACACGGCACCACGGTGACCATACCCAGGACCATAACCCAGTATGTCGTGACCGAGTACGGCATAGCCGACCTCAAGGGCAGGTCGACATGGGAGCGCGCCGAGGCCCTGATCAACATCGCGCACCCGGACTTCAGGGACGAACTGGTCCGCGAGGCCGAAAAGGCCGGGCTCTGGATCAGGGGATGCTCGCGCGATGTATCGGATCTCAGGCAGACCGGATGATGCAATACTGGCACTGATTCAGGTGAGGGCCGCGGGCGCTGCCGGGAGAGAGAACCTTTCCGGCGGCGCCTGCGGTTTTTTTTGTTCCGCATTTGCGCATCATCGAAGGATGACATTCGAAAAAAATAAAAGGCGTTATCCACGAGATGAATTCCTCTGAGTGCTTCCAGGCAAAAAAAGTTCCGTTCATGAAATTTTAGTGGAATTATTCGCGGCCGGGGGGGCCTGTATTCATTGGTACGATAATCCTTCAACTTTACAGGGGGACCCATGAAAACAGCAATATACTATTACACAGGAACGGGCAACTCACTGTGGACCGCGCGAACTGTCGCGGCCGAAATCGGCGGCGCAGACGTCTTTCCCATGGCGCATGTCCGGGACGACAAGGAATCGGTTGATGCCGACGCCGTTGGTCTGGTTTTCCCGGTGCACATGTGGGGAATCCCCGCCCTGGCGCTTCGGTTCGTCGAAAAGATGACTGCCGACCCTGATAAATATTATTTCGCTTTCGCGGTGAATGCCGGTCAGGTGTCGCGCACCCTGGTGCAGCTCAGGGAATTGCTTGCCTCGCGCGGCATGAAACTCTCGGCCGGTTTCGATATCGTGCTCCCGAGCAACTATATCCCCTGGGGCGGTCCCGGGCCGGCGGACAGGCTCGAAAAGCTCCACCGCGATGCAGGCGAAAAAATAAGGAAGGCCGCGGTGATCGTCGCTCGAAGGGAAACCGTTCCTGTGGAGAAGGGGCCCCTGTGGCAGCGGATAATATTCACGGCGCTGTACAAGATGTCTTTCTCCAGAGTGCCTGTCATGGACAGGGATTTCTGGACCGATGACAAATGCAACGGCTGCGGCATATGCGCGAAGGTATGCCCGGTTGAAAACATCGCAATGGAGAACAAGACGCCCCGATGGCTCCATCAATGCGAGCAGTGCCTCGCCTGCATCCAGTGGTGCCCGCAGGAGGCGATCCAGTTCGGCAAAAAAACGCCCGACTATGAGCGCTATCATCATCCGCAGATCAAGATAAAGGACATGATTTCCTGATCTGAATGAGATTGAGCGTCGAGAAGCCCTGTCTGGACAAATTTTGATTAATCAATATCTGGCACGACAACAGGGGAAAAATGATCAATATTCATATCATTGATCTTGTTAATAAAGGGGCTGGTCCCTTTTCAATATGATGGATAAAAATGACCGGGATAATCTGTCATATCATTCGACCAGCCCTTTTTTATTGTCTTTTTTTATTACACATCTCCATTATGAGGAAAGTCAAGCTGCAGCCTGGCTTTTTTTATGTGCGCCCGGTATGGATAGACGAGTTTTTTACCGTGGGCCGGTAAATTTCTTGCCACAAAAGGCCCCGGGTCTGTACTATTCCCGCCATGAAAGCGTTCATTCTCGCGGCCGGTTACGGCGAGCGCCTCAGGCCGCTTACCGATAAAACTCCCAAACCGCTGATCGAGGTCGGGGGAATCCCCGCGATCTGCTATTCCATAGCCATGATCAAGAAGGCGGGCATAAAAGAGGCCGTGTGCAACCTGCATTACCGGCCTGATGAAATGAGGGCGTTCTTCGCCGATCACGGGAATTTCGGCCTGGATATCGAATTCTCATTTGAAAAAGAGATACTGGGCACCGGAGGCGGCGTGAAGAAGTGCGAGGCGTTGTTCGACCGCGACATGCTGCTCGTCAACAGCGACATCATAACCGACCTGGACCTGAACCACATGATCGAAGCGTACCGCATAAGCGGCTCACCCGGCATGGTCGCGGTATATCCGTCCGCGAAAGGTAAGGGCGTTGTCGCGCTGTCGAGGGGCAGGGTTGCGGATTTCAGGAACTTCCTGGGCACCGGGATCGAGGCCACGCACGATTACATGGGCGTGGCAGTGATGGGACCGCTGGTGTTCAGCTATCTTCAGCCGGATTTCTCGAGCATCGTGTACACCGGCTATACCGGCCTCATCGCCGGCCATCGCCTCGAGTATTTCGAACACACGGGACTGTGGGAGGACATCGGGTCGCTTGATTCGCTGGCCCGGGCCGAAGCCGAGATGCTCAAGAGGCCCGCGGTTGCGGCCGGGGTGCGCGAAATCCTCGGGCTGAAGGATTAAAAAATCCTTGCCAGCGCGTGTTACTGTTTTAACATGCCTTTTCTTGCAGCATACGATACACGGGGGAAAGAAATGGACCATATCGACTGGATAGATTTTGCCACAATGGAGCGGTTCATGGTCGACGTTTTCGTCGGACTGGGAGTTCCGCGCCATGAGGCCGAAATCTGCGCGGACGTGCTCATCACCGCGGACAAGCGCGGGATCGACTCGCACGGGATAAACAGGCTCAAGCCGATATATTACGACCGCATAAAGGAAGGCATTCAGCTTCCGGTCACCAGGTTCGAGATACTCCGTGAAGGCCCCACCACCGCGGTGACCGACTGCCATAACGGCATGGGCATGGTCGCGAGCAGGCGCTCGATGGAGATGGCCATCGACAAGGCTTCCCGCTTCGGCATGGGCATGGTGGCAGTGCGTAATTCGACCCACTACGGCATGGCGGGATACTACCCGATCATGGCGGCCGAAAAGGGGATGATCGGGATCACCGGGTCGAACGCGCGCCCGTCGATCGCGCCGACATTCGGCATCGAGAACATGCTCGGGACCAATCCCCTGGTGTTCGGCATCCCCACCGACGAGGACTTCCCCTTCGTGATCGACTGCGCGACTTCCACGACCCAGCGCGGAAAGATCGAGGTGTACGCGCGCAAGAACAGGAAGATGCCCGACGGATGGGTGATCGACCGGAACGGCGAGACCACCAGCGATCCGCACGCGGCCCTGAAGGCGCTCATCGACGGCACCGCGGCGCTCACCCCGCTCGGGGGCATCGGCGAAGACGGCGGCGGCTACAAGGGATACGGCTACGCGACCGTGGTCGAGATACTGTGCGCCGCGCTGCAGGCCGGCAATTTTCTCAAGGCGCTTTCAGGATTCGAGAACGGCAGGAAGGTGCCCTACGGACTCGGGCATTTTTTCATGGCCATCAAGGTTGAGGCGTTCACCGAGCTGCCCAAGTTTAAAAAGACCACCGGCGAAATCCTCAGGGCGCTGCGTTCCTCGAAAAAGATGCCGGGCCAGGAAAGGATCTTCACCGCGGGCGAGAAGGAGTACGACGCCTGGCTGTACCGAAAAGACCGCGGCGTGCCCATCGACGAAAGTCTCAGGAAGGACATCGTCGCCATGAGGGACGAGCTGGGGCTCAAAGGATATGATTTTCCCTTCTAGTGGATCTTGAATTCGACCCTGCGGTTGGCCTGAGCGGCATAGCCGTCCCTGACGAGGGGATGGCGGTCTCCCATTCCCCTGATCGTGAGCCGGTCCTGGCCGATCCCCATACGCACCAGATAATCCCTCACTTCTGCGGCCCGGTTCAGGCTGAGCTGCTCGTTTGCGTCTTCAGTCCCGCGCCGGTCCGCGTGTCCGGTGATGAGGAGCCTGGCCGAAGGGTTCTCGCGCAGGTGGTTTATAAGGTTGTGGATGAACGGGTAGTATTCGAGCCTGATGTTCGCAGAGTTCGTGTCAAACAGGATGTTCTGCATGGACCCGGCGCTTTCACTGCGGGCCCGGGCGGGGGCCTCGTCCATGGCGTCGCCTCTTTCGGGCGGCGGCGCCGTCATCGCGTCACGCCCCTGCGGCCTGCCTATGACGATCGAAACCTGCTTTTCCCTGCGCGGTTCGACCCTGACCGACTGCATCGCTATTGCGCCGTCCTCTTCGGGCCTGACCATGATGTGCGTGACGTCGCTCTTGGGCAGGATGCTGAACCTGCCGGCGGAGTCGCTCTGCTTGATCACGGAGCGCAGCGCCGGGGCTTCGGGATCGGATGAATTTTTCAGGTAGACCCTGAATCTCATCGAAAGGGGCCTGCCGGTGTTTTCATCGATGATGGTGAATGTTATCCTGGTTTTTCCCTTTTTTCCGGCAGGGGCGGTGCGGATTCCTTCTTCCTGCGGGACCATTTCGGCCAGGGATTTTTTTTCATCCACGGGTCCGCCCCGTGAGAAGATCTCTTTTTTCTCGGGAATAGCGCCGGTCCGGCCCGCATACAGGTCGTATCTGCCGAGGCTGCCAGACCTGTTCGAGCAGAAGTAATATCCGCTCTGCGTTTTCGCGAAGAAAAGGTCGTTCTCATGGCTGTTTATTTCCGGGCCGAGGTTTCTGGCCGCGCCGAACATCCCGTTTTTATAGGGAACGAAGTAGATGTCCCACCCTCCGTAGCCTCCCGGCCGCATCGAGGAAAAATAGAATCCATGCCCGTCGGGATCGGGCCTGACGCCCATCTCGTAGTTGCCGGTGTTCAGCGGTGCGGGAAATTCCTCGGATGCGGTGAAGATGTCCCCCTCCATGACAGCCGACATCAGGAGGGCCTTCTGGAGGTTCCTGTACGGCCAGCGCGTGTAATACAGCACCTTCTTGTCCCTGGACAGGGCCGGGGCCCGTTCGTTTTGCGTGGTGTTGACGTCACCGGGCACGGGGAGCGGGTCGGTCCAGCCGTTTTCGGTTTTTTTTGAATAATAGATGTCGAAGGTGATCCTTTCAACGTTGTCCGCGGTCACCGAAGGCATCCTGGTTTCGGGCCGGTCGGATGCGAAGAGCAGCACGGTTCCGTCAGACGCGATAAAGGGCGTTTCCTCGTTGTGGCCGGTGTTTATTTCCTTGATCGGCATGGGCCGCGACCAGGAAGAGCCCTCCCTCGTGCACATGAACACGTTGTGGTCGCCCTCTCCCTTCTCCCTGGAGCTGAAAACCATGATCGATCCATCGCCGGTGAACGAGGGGCAGAAATCGTCTCCCCTGGTGTTGATGGGATATCCCATGTTTTCGGGCCCTGCCGGGCCGCCGGACCCTCCGGATGCGAAGTAAATCATTCCCGCTGTCAGGATGGGGAGTATCAGGTAATGTTTTTTTTCCACTGTGCCGGTCACCGATGCATTGATGGATTATATCGTTATTATACATTATCGTCCATTTTACCTTATTAATCCAGAACTGTTTTTACAGGCTGAAAAGAAAGGGATGGATTTACCTACCCCCTCCGACTTCACTTCGCTCAGTCACCTCCCCCTTTCGAAGGGGGAGGATGGGAGTGGGTAAGAGAATAATCCTCTGTGGCTGTCTTTTTTCAATCAAAGTATTTCAAAACATGGGATCATGTGATACGATGGACGCAAGGGGTCCCGGCCAAAAACTGGTTGAGTTTGCCGATTCCGGTGCCGATAGATAGAAAGAAGGAAACGAGGAGGTGTCCCCCATGCGTGGTTTCCGTACCAGGATCGCCATGACCATAGTGGCGTTTTTTGCTTTTTCCCTGTTTGCAGCGCTGAGCTCAAGGGAAAGCTATGAGGATTACCGCGACCTCAGGGACAGATACAACCGCAGGGACTACCGTTACGGGGATGAGGCTGAAGCCGAGAAGCGCGACAAGCCGCTTTCGGAGCAGAGGACCGGCGAGCGCGAGGACCTTCTCGACGAGCTGCGCGGCGCGGTCAGGGACGAGATCGACGATTCCATAAGCAAGGAAAGAAAGGCGAGCAAGCGGAGCATCGACCGCGACAAGCTCATCGTCGACGTCAAGAAAATCGTCCGCGAAGAGATCGAGGACGCCATAAAAATAAAAGAGAAGCGCTATCTCTCGTTCGGGACCATCGAGGTGGGCGGATTCATAGCCTTCCAGACCAGGGGCCTCGAAAGCGACGAGCGCGACATCAACTACATTTTCCAGCTGTTTCCTCTTTTCAACTATTTCGTGCATTCGAACATCGCGGTGAGCCTCAAGGCCGAGATGAATTTCAACCTCACGACCAACACCCAGATATTCAACGTCAACACCGGGCCCTCGTTCATTTTCGGTCTGAACAAGGACGATTCGATCTGTTTTTACGCCTCGATGTATGTGGGCATCAGCATGGACTCTGCGAAGAGCACCGATGTCGGGTGGCGCTATTCCAACGAACTGGGAATCAAGTTCATACTCACCAGCGGCGTCATCCTCAACGTGGGTGTCATGATCGTGTTCGACAACGGCGGCGAGCAGGTTACCGGTTTTTCGAACCTTTTCGTTCCCGCCCTGGGCATTACTGCCTGGTTCTGACCGCCGTGGCCGGCCGTACGAATCAATCTTTTGAACAGGCGCGCTGAAAATGGTCAGGTCCGGACTTGAAATCCTTCTCGAAGACGTATCCCCCCTCGGAAAAAAAAGGATAGGGCTCATAACCAATTACACGGCCGTGAGCGCGCGTTTTTCGTTCATCTGGGACGAATTCATCGATCGAGGTCTCGACCTGGCCAGGGTGTTCTCCCCGGAGCACGGGCTGTTCGGGACCGAGCAGGACCAGGTTCCGGTCGAACGCGAGCCGGAGTTTTCCTTTCCGGTGGCCAGCCTTTACGGCAGCAGCGCCGCATCGCTCTTTCCTCCCGGAGATGCGCTCGACGACGTTGACGCCCTGGTGTTCGACATCCAGGACGTGGGCGCGCGCTATTATACTTTCGTGAACACCATGGTCTACGCCATGCGCGAGATTCAGGGCCGCGACATATCCTTCATCGTGCTGGACAGGCCCAACCCCATAGGAGGCGCGATCGAGGGCCCGCTTCTTTCGGCCGGGTATGAATCGTTCGTCGGGGTCCTTCCGGTAACGGTGCGGCACGGCATGACAGCGGGAGAGCTGGCCCTGCTGGCGAAGGACTGTTTCGGCCTCGACCTGGACCTTTCGGTCGTCAGGATGAGGGGATGGAAGCGCGGCATGTATTTCGAAGAGACCGGCCTGCCCTGGATTCCGCCCTCACCGAACATGCCCGACTGCGGGACGGCCCTGGTGTATCCCGGCATGTGCCTTGTTGAGGGAATGAATTTCTCCGAGGGCAGGGGAACCGCGACCCCGTTCAGGCTGACCGGCGCTCCCTGGATCGAGCCTCACGGATTCGCCCGCGCGCTCAACGCTATCGGCCTGCCGGGGATTCATTTCGTTCCGCATTTTTTCAGGCCGCAGTTCAACAAGTACGCGGGCCGGGTATGCGGCGGAGCGCGGCTCCACGTGACCGACCGGGACGCGTTCAGGCCTTTTTTGACCGGCGTCGCGCTCGTAAAGACCGCGTGCGACCTCTACCCGGAATGTTCGTTCCTGCACGGGGTGTACGAATTCAACGACACGCACCCGGCCTTCGACCTGCTCGCCGGGAACTCATCGGTCAGGGAAATGATACAGGCGGGAAAAACCATCGATGAAATCGCCGCTTCATGGGCTGAAGACGAGGCCGCATTCAGAGATGTGCGGTTGAAGTATCTTTTATACTGATATGATTATAATGAAAATGGTCGCAGAGGCGCAGAGTGAATTTTTCTACGACCCCCTCCCATCCTCCCAGTCGAAGCGTTTAGAACATCCTGTTCTGCTTCGACACAGAGCCATCCTGGCTCTAGCCTTGCCAAGGGGGAGGTGACTGAGCGAAGTGAAGTCGGTGGGGGTTTATTGCATTCCGGTTTCCGTGAATTTTATCACCCAGCAGTCGAGCTCCCCGGAGCCGTACGACGACGTGTTGCCGGCGACCGCGAAGCTCCCGTCAGGATAGGCCGCGATCGAAAAGGCCTCGTCGCAGCTCGCGCCGCCGATGGTCCGGTCCCATATCCTGTCGCCTGCCTGGTTTATCTTCACCAGCCACATATCTCTGCTGCCGGCCCCCTTTGAGCCGGTATAACCCGCGATCATATAGGCGCCGCCGCCGGCCGCTGCGATCGACCTGGCGCGCTCGAAGCCCGCACCGCCGAACGTTTTTGACCAGAGCAGGGTTCCCGAGCCGTCGTGGCAGAGGATGTAGTAATCGGTGTTGCCGGCGCCGTACGAGGCGGTTTCGGCCGCGGTTAAGAAATTTCCGGCCGGGGTCTCGATCACGTCGAGCGCCTTGTCAAACCCCGCGCCGCCGGCGGTCCGCGACCACTGCACGTCGCCGTTACCGTCAAGTTTCAGCAGGAGGCAGTCGTAGTTGCCGGTATCGGCCTCGCTTTTGAATCCGGCCACGATGAATCCGCCGTCGGCGCACTGTCGCACTGACTGCGCGTTCTCGCTGCTGAATTCTCCGCCGTACAGGGTCTCCCATTCCTTGTTGCCGTCCGCGTCGAGCCTGATGACCCAGAGGTCTTTTTTCGCGTGCGGCCCGGGATCGTATTCCGCGCCGAAAGACTGGGTGTATCCCGCCACGATGAATCCGCCGTCGGCGCACTGCGCGATCGAATTCGCCGCGTCGTAGTCGCTGCCGCCGAATTTTTTGTCCCAGGCCTTATCGCCGTCTGCATCGAGCCTGATGATCCAGAAGTTGTAGCGGTAGCTCGACGTCAGGTTGAATTCGTCGAGTATGGAATATATCCTTTTTTCACCGGCCATGATGAACCCGCCGTCGGCCGTTGCGGCCATGGAATAGGCGAGCTCGTTGTCGGTGCTCCCGAAAGTTTCGGACCACAGGACCGATCCGTCGGAGCCGAGCTTCATCGCGAGAAAGTCGGTCACTCCAGCTCCCGACGACCTGGTGTACCCGGCAAGGCCGAGGCTGCCGTCCGCTGCCGGCGCAACCGCCCTGGCGCTGTCGGCCTTTTCGCCGCCGTAGGACGACGACCACAGGATATTCAGGGAAGACGCGCCGGATGACAGTTCCGGCGCTGCATCGGTCGCCTCGTATGCGGCATCGATCATGGTGTCTTCAGCCTGGACGGTGTCGTCAACGGCCGAACTCCCTTCCTGGTCAGTCTGTATGATGTCCTGGTCGTCATTCGCCGCAATGCGGTCGCACCCTGACAGTGCGAGCATGATCGACAGCGCGGGAACCGCGAGAAGCAGGGCGCAGCGCGCGATGGATGATGTTTTTTTCATTGCTGGTTCTCCTTGTCATTGATGGTGCCGGGATAATACATTTCGTTTATTATTTTTTTGAATTCTTCCGCGTGTTCGGGGGGGATGACACCGAGGATGTCTTTTTCGGATATTTTTCCGTCGGGCGAGCTGTTGAGCCTTTCCTGAAGCCGCTTCATCATAGCGCCGAAATCCGCGCCGTCGTCCGACATTTTTTTCTTGAGCTCCTGCAGTTTCATGGCCGCCCTGCCGGCGGGTTCGGTTTCTGCTGGCCCGGGTTCATGATCCGCCGAATCAGCGTCTTCGAAAAGCGACGAAACCGCGCCGGCTTCACCTTTCCGGTCGCCGACGTCGCAGTGCTCGGGCGCGAACACGCGGAACAGCGTTCCCGTGATCAGAAGGATTGCGAAGGCGATGGCGGCCGTTATTGTCGTCGTTTTCATTGCGGTCTTCGCGGGCAGGTTATTTCTCGGTCGTTATCCGCAATGTCTTGTCTCCGCGGATCCTGAAATCGTCCACGAGCGGGACCTGGGAAAGACCCAGGGCCCTGCTCAGAGTATAGCCCTTGGTTCCGAAGTAATAGAGAAAATTCGGGTAGAAGGGGAAATTGCTCATCTTGACGGCGCTACCGATCGAGGAGACGGCTCCGGCCTCGATGAATTCGTCAGCGACGTCCCAGCTGTGGCACGACCCTATGTACACGAAGCGGAGCCGGTCGCTGTTTTTCAGCGTCTTCAGGCCGATGATGTCGTCGACGTAAAACCGGTCGTCGAAGTGGCACCAGAAGAACTGCATGCCTCCGTGGCCGAGAATGTAGGCGTCGACCGTGTCGTAGCCGTTAAGCGCGGCCTGCATGGTCTCGATGAGGGCGTCCTTGGTCGCAGACGTGTTTACCAGCCAGTAGAGCCTGTCGTAGCATTTGGCCAGCCTGACCGAGGTGATGTACACGGTCGAGGTTTCCTCCAGCGCCTGTTCGTCCGAATCCTCGTGCTCCATTTCGATGAATATGACCGCTGCGCGGGAGGCGAAGGCGGTGCCGGACAAAAAGGCGAATAACATGGCGAAAACGAAAAGAAAATACGTTCGTTTCATGGCTGTTCTCCAGAAGTTGAAGTAATGGGGAATAAAGGATCGAAAAATACCGGGATGCTGAAATTATGCATATACTGATATTTCTGTCAAGTTATTTAAAGCTTCTTCTTGACGGTATCTCTCTGCTTTTCGGTATATCTCTGAGAGAAAATCCATGCGGGGGCCTGTCGGGCTGCCGCATGAAAACTGCTGGACATAAAATCACTCTGCTGGTAAACCCCTGCAAGACAAGCAGGTAGATTGCCACTGAGACACCCGGACACAGAGGGATATGATGTTTTCGTTTCGGTGGCGAATCTTTTACGCTGAATTATTAGTTCATGTATACACTGACACAGGAGTCCGGCGTGAGACCGGTAATGCAGCCATGGACAAATCCTTCTTTATGACCCTTTTCGAACCGCGCGCGATCGCCTTTATCGGCGCGTCCACAAATCCCGCCAAGTGGGGATTCAATATCATGCACCATATCGTCAGGGCCGGATACGCCGGCGGAATCTATCCGGTCAATCCCCAGGGAGGGACGTGGTTCGGCATGGATATGTATAAATCCCTGTCCGGGGTCCCGAAGCCGGTCGACCTCGCGGTCATCGTGCTTCCCAAGGAGCTGGTCTCCGGCGCGCTGCGCGAATGCGCAGGCGCGGGGATACGGTCTGCGGTGATCATAACCGCGGGATTCAGCGAGACCGGTGCCGATGGGGCGGCGCTTGAAAAAGAGCTCATTGCGTCCGCGCGGGAGGTCGGCGTCAGGATCGTGGGGCCCAACACAATGGGCGTGTTCAGCGCGTATCCCTCTCCGCTGCAGGCCGTCATGGCTTCGTCCGAATTCGCCCCCGGGCCTGTCGCCGTGGTCTCTCAGAGCGGCAATCTGGGCACCTCCATTTCGTACCGGTTCCTCAGGCGCGGGATCGGGATCAGCCGCCTGGTCAGCTCCGGCAATGAGGCTGACCTCACGGTGGAGGATTACCTGGAATACCTTGAGACCGACGACAGAACGCGCGTCATATGCCTCTATATCGAAGGGGTAAGGCAGGGCCGGCGCTTCATGGAAACGGCGCGCCGCATATCGGCGAGCAAACCGGTTATACTTCTCAAGGGCGGAACAGGGAAGACCGGGGCCGGCGCGGCGATGTCCCATACCGGCGCGATGGCGGGGAGCTTCTCGGTGTTCAGGTCGATGTGCGCCCAGGCCAATATAATTCTTGCCGACAGCATCGACGAGATGGTCGATATCGCGGGCCTGTATCTCTCGCAGCCCGAGATGGCGGGGAACAGTGTCGGCATCGTCACCCAGGGAGGCGGGTGGGGCGTCATATCGGCCGACCTGTGCGAGGCGGCCGGCCTCGATGTCCCTCCGCTCAAAAGCAGGGCAGTCGAGATTCTCGATTCGTTCCTGCCGCCGTTCTGGAGCAGGCGCAACCCGGTAGACCTGGTGGCCCCGGGCAGGGTTTCGATGATAACCGATTCGATCGCCGCGCTCATGGAGCACGCCGACATGGACGCGATCCTTCTCCTGGGTCTGGGATACATGACCGTCCGCGCGCGGCGCTGGCTGAATTCTCCCGTTATACCCGGGGGCGCTCTTGAAGGGCCAGCCCGCAGGATGATCGACGGTGAGATGGAGCTCCTGGACCTCGTGGTCAGGCAGATAAAGGAGTTCGGCAAGCCGATCATTCCGGTCATCGACCTTGTCGGCTTCGACGATCCGGGCGAGGGCAATATCGTCGCGCACCTGGACCGGCTGGGGATCATGGCGTATTCGAGTCCGGAGCAGGCGATCACGGCGCTGGCGAAAATTAGGGAATACTACCGAAAGCGCCGTGTGCGCATCAAAGAATGATCATGGGAATCTCTATCACTGATTTCAGGAGACCGGCACATGCTTGATTACACAGTCATCGCGGCCTATATAGTCTTGATCAACTTAATCGGGTTCAGGTCGTCCCGGGTTAAAACCATGGCCGACTACTTCCAGGGAAGGGGGTCGATGCACTGGCTCGCCCTGTGCTTTTCGATCGTCGCTACCGAAACGAGCTCGCTCACCTTCATTTCAATCCCGGGCCTGGCCTACATCAGCGACCTGGGCTTTCTCCAGGTGGCGATGGGCTATATGCTGGGCAGGGTCCTCGTCGCGGCGGTGCTCATCCCTCGCTATTTCAGGGGAAACATCGAGACCACGTACCATTTTCTGCAGCAGCGGTTCGGGGCCGGCGCGCGCCGTTTCATGGCCGTGATTTTCCTGGTCACGCGCCTTCTGGCCGATGGCATAAGGCTTTTTGCCACTGCGATCCCGCTGGCGATGCTCATGGGCCTTGACGGAAACTACCTTCCCGCGATCCTCATTATCGGAGGGGCCACGTTCCTGTACACGCTCTACGGCGGCATACGTTCGGTCGTGGTCGTCGACGTGGTGCAGCTGGTCCTGTATCTTTTCTGCGCAGTCCTGGGAATCTTTCTCGTCGCGGACATTATGCATACCGACATCTTCTCCCTGGCGGGAATGATTCCGGACGGGTCTACGAGGATTTTCCACAGCGGCATGGGGCCTGGCGAGAGCATTTTCAGCGGCTATAACGTCGTCTCGGGCCTTATCGGCGGTGCGTTTCTCTCTTTCGCATCGCACGGCACGGACCACCTCATGGTGCAGCGCGTGCTTTCATGCAGGAACGAATCCGACGCGAAAAAGGCCATGGTCGCGAGCGGCGTGGTCGTGTTCATCCAGTTCATGCTTTTCATGGGGCTGGGCCTTTTCATCAGCGTTCTCCTCGAAGGAAGGGCCTTCGACCGGCCCGACGAGATCATGCCGTTTTTCATCCTGAACCACCTGCCGGCCGGAATCAAGGGGCTCATGCTCGCCGGGATCTTCGCGGCGGCCATGTCGACCATTGCCTCGTCCATCAACTCGCTGTCGTCGTCGACCGTGATGGACATCCTTGACATCCCGGCCCGGGGCTATTCCGAGAGAAAGAACGTCCTGATCTCCAGGGCGACCGCCCTGTGCTGGACCGCGGTGATGATCGCACTCGCCTCGATGCTCAAGGATACGTCGAGCCCGCTCGTCGAGCTCGGCCTTTCGATCGCGTCGATCACCTACGGCGGCATGCTCGGCATCTTTCTCCAGGGCGCGCTTTTCAGGCAATTCAGCGACAGGGCCGCGCTCGCCGGCGTTATTCTGAGTATAGCCGCGATCATTGCGCTTACCCTTTGCTGCGAGATTTTCTGGCCCTGGTACGTGCCGATCGGGTTCTGCGTTTCTTTTATCTCAGGGGTCGTGATCGACGGGGTGATGAGCCGGCTGAAGAAGGCATGAGCTTCCCCGGGGGGATTCCGGTCGGGGCTCAGGAGCCGGCTTCGATTATCTTGAGCGATGAACGGCTTTCTTCGAAGCCCTTTCCCGAGCCGTCGAAGATGAGAATTACCTCGGTGCGCTCGCCTTCCTTGATGATGAAGTAGTACTCGCCCGAGAGCTTCCGAACGAGGTCGAACCCCCGCCCGGTCTCCGATATCAGGTCTGAAACGTCGTCGCCGGTTTCGAACGCCTTTTCCAGCAGCATCGACTGCTCGACGACCCTGTTTATGCTTTCGAGAATCCTCATCTTGGTGAGGATCCCGTTGTAATCGACGATGGCGATGCCGTATTTGCTCCCGGACCTGCCGAAGAAAATGTCGACATGCTCACCCTCCTTGAGGCGGACCTGTATGCGGGCCTCCTTTTCGCGGGTCAGGCCGTGCGAGTGGTACACCGCGTTTATGGCCATTTCGTTCAGCACGAGGTTGAGCGGCACTTTGTTCTTGAGCGTGAATCCCCATGCTTCAATGGATTCGATGATGGCGCGGATGGCCTTCTGGATCTGCATGGAGGCCGTTACGATGATCTTGTTCTGCTCGATGAGGCCGGGAAGGTAGTTCTCGAGCCCGAAGATGTTCTCCTTGGTGATCAGCTTTTCGGCGAGGTTCAGGAACTCGTTTTTTTTCAGGGGCTTGCACAGCACGTTTCCGATCCCCTGCTCGAATATCCGGCTGAAAAAAGTGTCGATGTCCCTGTCTGTCGTCATGATCATGGGGATGTAGGGATAATTCTTGTTCACGTAGTAGTATAGGTCGAAGGCGTTGTCGCCGGGAAGCTCGACTTCGGATACGATGAGGTCGTAATCCGCGACTTTCATTTTCGCCATTGCGTCATAAGCCGATCCGCACAGGTCGACGGCGTAACCGTTTTCCCTCAGCAGAGAGGCGATCGCTTCCTTGTAGGATGAAAAGTCGACTACGAGTATGTTCCTCATTGACTGGTCGCCTTCAGCGCGCGTTCTTGAATCCTTGATTTACATGAATAGTATCGGTCCGAATCAGTCAACATGCAAACAAATTATCATGGATGCGCCGACGTTGTTCATCTCCAGGAAAGCCGGCTGACGGATAAAAAATAATTGAATTATTAAATGCGGGATTATAGTATGTTCCGTTGCCGGAAAGAGCCCCTGTTTCCGGGTCGGAGTGGAGCCCGGCTCCCGGGTACCGGTCAAACGGGAACACGAATGCGTGAATGGAGGAACCCATGAAAAGACTATTCTACATATTTCTCTGCTGTCTCGTGCCTCTTGTCATGGGATACGGGCAGGAAAAAAAGGCCGTTGAAGACAAGATGCAGTCCCAGGATGTCGATAATGACGGTAAAAACCTGGATTCGCTGATCAATGACCTGAATGTAAAAATTACCGGCCTGGTGAAGAAATATGATCTTCTGAACAACAAGGGCATAAGGATCCTCCCGTACCGTTTCTCTTATTCCCAGGGAGACGGATACATTGAAATGGAGCGGTATACGTTCCTGAAAGACGAGATTTACAACCGTGACATCGTCGGCATCGAGATGAAACAGATGAAGATCTATGGCGGCGGGCAGGGAGTATCCAAAATCGATTACACGATCTATGAAAACAACCATCTCAACGGCATGGTGACCCAGGTCTTTGTAAACGACCCCTCGCCCGAGGGCATGGGCACCGACGATATGGTTTTCACCCATGAGGCAAACAAAAAGAAGATACTTGAAAACAGGAAGCTGGGAGAAGTCAAGAACTCGACCGCGTTCCCGGTGCGAAACGAGATAAAGAGGGATTTCATCGTTCCCACGCTTTCTTTCTTTTATGATTCTTTGCTGTTCATCTGCGAATCCTATGCAAAGTCGTCCAAGGACAGGGAGCACATGATGAACGAATTTTTAAAGAAGTCCACGAAATATTGATACAGCGAGGGAATGGAGCCTCGCCGAACGGACCGCCCGGGCTGGCATGAAACGTCATTCCCGGGCGGCTGCGGATCAGGCGGGCGACAGCTTCCCTGTCGATGTCCTGCGCCCCGAAGTGTCCGCTTCGTTCAATAATGACATCATTTCCCGAAATCACCGATATGCATAAATCGACAGTAGAATTAAAAGAAAAGTGTTGACATCGTGCGATAATGTAATTGTTTATAGTGCTTTGTAATAAACCCGATGCGGTTTGTTCATGATTATTTGACGAGCCTGGGTCGTTTATGTCCCGGCGCCTGGAATATCGAGGAGGTTCAGATGAAAATAGCGGTTGTGGGTTCGGGGTATGTCGGCCTGGTTACAGGCGCATGCTTCGCCGACATGGGAAACGACGTATGGTGCATCGACATAGACAAAAAGAAGATCGATGACCTGAAAAAAGGGATTGTCCCCATATACGAGCCAGGCCTTGACGAAATGGTCAAGAAAAATTATGCGGACGGCAGACTCAGGTTCACCACCGACCTGAAGGAGGGCATAAGCGAGGCCCTCTTCGCCTTTATCGCAGTCGGCACCCCTCCCGAGGAGGACGGCTCAGCCGACCTTCAGCACGTGCTCAAGGTTGCGGGCGAGATCGGCAGGATAATGGAAAAATACCTGATCGTCATAGACAAGTCCACGGTTCCGGTCGGGACCGCAGAAAAGGTAAGGGCCGCGGTCAAGGCCGAGCTCGTGAAGAGAGGAAGGACCGACCTTGAATTCGACATCGTTTCGAATCCGGAATTCCTCAAGGAGGGCGATGCCATCGAGGATTTCCTGAGGCCCGACAGGATTATTATCGGCACCGACAATGTGCGGACCGCGGAGCTCATGCGCGAGCTCTATTCCGCATTCGTGCGCCAGGGCGACAGGGTCATCGTCATGGACATCCCGTCGGCCGAGATGACCAAATACGCCGCGAACGCCATGCTCGCGACCAGAATCAGCTTCATGAACGAGCTGTCTTACCTGTGCGAAAAGACCGGCGCTGATATCGAGAGCGTGAGGATGGGCATCGGGTCCGATTCCAGGATCGGCAGGGCGTTCCTGTACGCCGGAGTCGGTTACGGCGGCTCGTGCTTTCCCAAGGACGTCAAGGCCCTGATACACACCTCGAAGCAGCTCGGGCACGGCCTCAAGATCCTCACCGCGGTCGAGGATGTCAATCGCTGGCAGAGGGAGCGGTTCGTCGAAAAAGTGGTCGAACGTTTCGGGAACAATGTCAAGGGTATGACTTTCGCGGTCTGGGGTCTTGCGTTCAAGCCGAACACCGACGACATGCGGGAGGCCCCTTCGGTCGACATTATCGACGAGCTCAGGAAAAAAGGCGCGCGCTTCAGGGCCTATGACCCGATCGCCGTCGAGACCGCCAGGGCGATCATCGGCGATGAGGCGATAAGCTACGAAAAAAAGAACTACGACGTTCTCGAGGGCGCCGACGCGCTGTTCATCGTCACCGAATGGCACCATTTCAGGAAGCCCGATTTCGACAAGATGAAGTCCCTGCTGAAGAACCCGATCATATTCGACGGCCGCAATCTCTACGACCCTGCCTCGATGAAGGAGAACGGATTCGAATACTACTGCATCGGAAGGGTGCAGCGTAATTAACAGGTCCCGGAGCATGAAGTGAAAAATCCGATCCTGGTGCCGGAACTGCGTGAGCTTCTGAAAAGAAAGCGTTACGCGGTCCTTCAGTCTTTCCTGATGGAGGGGCACGCCAGGGAAATCGCCGAGTACCTCACCATGCTCGACCCCGCGGAGATCTGGAAGATCCTGAACCTGGTCGACAAGAGCCGGATGGTCGAGATTTTCTCCTATCTGGATATGGACGTTCAGGTCGAGATGGCCTCCGGAAGCACCAGGAGAAGCGTCACCCAGGTCCTCATGGAGATGTCGCCCGACGACAGGGCCGACCTTTTCCAGCACCTTGCCCCGGAGATCGCCGGCAGGCTCCTCGTGCTCCTGCCGGTTTCCGAGCGGGCCGACATCATCAAGCTCACCTCCTACAGCGAGGAGACGGCCGGGGCCATAATGACCACGGACTTCATCACGCTGAACGAAAAGGACACGGTAGAGAAAGCAATCAGGAAGATACGCAGGGAGGCCCCGTCGAAGGAGACGGTCTACTACGTGTACGTGACCGACGACGCCAGGAGGCTCATCGGTTTCGTGTCCCTGAGGAGGATTATACTCTCGAAGCCCGCCCAGAAAATCGGCGAGATCATGAAGCGCGACGTCATCTACGCCCGTGTCGGCGACGACCAGGAATCGGTCGCGCGCCTGATCGACGAGTACGACCTGATCGC
>JAKLIV010000065.1 GCA_022709405.1 Spirochaetota bacterium | reverse complement strand
CCAAAAATCTCGAAATCATCAATCAGCGTCACATGGAATCCGTCGAACTGTCGGTCGACCTTCTCTCCGATCTCGAATACAACAAATACAAGTCGAGTTTCGTCGACATCGACATCAAATCGGTTCCAGGCTCCGAGAAAATCAACAAGTACTGCAAAATAATAAGAAAATTTTTTCTTGAGGACCTGAACTGCGCATACATCAATATCAGCTACAGCGGCATCAACGAATCGATCAAAAAGATGCTCAAGCTGAACTCGTCCAAATCGCACTATCTTCAGGCCGAATTTACGACCGACAGATGCGTAATCTATAATGTTGAGCTTGAGGACATTGACATGCCGGAAAGGAAAATCGGCCGGATAATTGTCGGCCGATATCCTTATAAGAACAAGAAAAAGGAGAATGTTTACAACAAGCGAATCATTTATGAAATCGAAATCACGAAACGGATACTCGAAAACGGCATTACCGAGATACAAAACAAAGATCTCGCGGTCAAGGATGCGCTTACCGGGCTATACACGAGAAAGTTCCTTGAAGAGAAATTGACCGAGGAATTCAACAGCCTTGATCTTTTCATAAAGCTTGATCAGGACCAATCCGCCCTGATGCAGACAGTCATCGAATCCGACGGAAAACCGAAAAAAATAATCAAAAACAAGTTTTACCACGACTGGAACAAGAAAGACGAGGATTTGTTCAACAGCGTGCTGGGCGAGCTTCAACAGAAAAACATGGTTTCGCTTGAAGGCGACAAATACCTCGGGGCATCGGAGGAGTTCGTTTACTTCGTAAGCTCGAAAGTCGACTATAATCTCTTTATCGCCTTTTTTGACCTCGATTATTTCAAGGATGTCAACGACAACTGGGGAGGTCATGCCGCCGGAGACAGGGTGCTTGGAGATTTCGCGAAGATACTGAAAAAATACATACGAACAACCGATATTCCGATCCGCTACGGCGGGGAGGAGTTCGTCATCGTGTTTCCCCGGGCCCTTTCCCAGCAGAAAATCATCAGCATTCTTGAAAGCATCAGGCTCGACTGCCAGGAAAACCTCGCGGTCAATTACAAGGACAGGGAAAGAAATGTCACCGTGTCAATCGGACTGACACGAATCAGCAAATACGACCGCAACATTTACCATCTCATCAACCGCGCCGATGCCGCCCTCTACAAGGCGAAAAACAGAAGAAACCGCATAATAATCTTCGAGCAGGGACCCGACGGCTATATCAGCATCACCACGTGATTCATCGCCAATTGTAATGCAGATTTACTATTCGCGGATGCACCAGCTTTTCAAAGTCGGAAAACTTCATCCTGATCAATTCAGTATGGCTGCCGGCATTGAAGGCTATGTATTCATCACGAGTGAGATCCATTGAAATGAACTCGTCAACCCCGTAAAGATTGCCGAAAGGCGGCATAGCGCCCACCTCGCAGTCGGGGAATGCGTTTTTAAAGTCCGACTCCGATGCGATTTCAATGTTTTTTGCATTAAAAAAATTCTTCATGTATCCCGGGAAAACCATCTGGTTCGCGGTGACCACACACATAACCAGCCTGCCGTCCATTTTGAGAATTACGGTTTTCGCGAATTCATTTCCGTGGACATGCGCCGCTTGACAGGTCCTCGTCGACGAGAATTCGCGCGGATGAGAGATAAACTCATAAGTGACATGGTTTTCATCGAGAAATCTTTTTATTCGTTCTCCAAGCATAAAATTCCTCCTCGAATGAAAGTTGAAGGCCGCGGCTCTATTTGCCGCTTATTTGAAATATACATCGATTTCCGCGGTCAAAAAAAATTTTATCGTTTGTACTGCCGGATTTTTTCAATGTAGTGCCGGGCGCCTTTTCTGATTTCTGCAATCTCCTCGGGAGTCGTTTTCCTTGCAATTTTGCCGGGCATGCCGAGGACAACCGATCCGGCAGGCACAACTGTTCTCTCGGGAACAACCGCGCCGGCGCCGACAATACAGTTTTCGCCGATGACTGAATTGTTCAGCACAGTGGAGTTGATTCCAATGAGGGAGTTGCTCCCTATCGTGCACCCATGAAGAACGGCGCCGTGGCCCACAGTCACGCATTCCCCGATTTCAAGCGGGCTGCCTTCGTCGGCATGAAGGACGCAGCAATCCTGAATATTAGTCCCCCGGCCGATAGAAATGACATCGTTATCGGCGCGTATCACCGCGCCGAACCATACGCTGACTCCCTGTTTGACGATGACCGATCCGACAATGGTCGCGTTTTCCGCGATGAAATAATCTTCGCACTCCACAATCAGTTCTCTTTTCCCAACACTCAGGATCATACCGCAAACCCTCACATGATATTGCTATCTGCGACGATACCGTACCGTGTTCCGGCATCATCATTGAAACAAAAAATAGTGCACAAATTTCCTTTGTATATCCTTTTAATCCGTAAAACCCTAAAAAAGACCATCTTTTTTCATAAAATAATTATTTTACATAGACTAAATACGCCCTATTTCGATAATTGTCTTCAGAGTTATCATGTTCGCAGGATCCGGTTCCATGAAAACTATTTCCGATATTCTTTCCTGTCTCACCGAAGATGAAAAACGGCTGCACGAAGAAATAATCGAAGAATGCCTCGAAAGAGAAGCCCTTCTCAACAGCAACAGGGAAGCCATAATAAAAAACACCCAAAAACTCGGGATTCTGGCGGAAAAAATTGTTGATGATATCGAGAACTTCAATCAAATATTCACAGCCCTTTCAGAACTGGAAAAGGAGCTGAAGCAGAAACATGACAGGCTCAAACTTCTCTCAATCCCGGAAGAAAAATTCTTTCACGGATGATCACCGACCGGGTATCGGCGAAACGGCGATAGCCGTCAACTCCGTATCGAAATCCTTCAAAGAACTGCGCGCAGTCAAAAACGTGAGTTTCTCCGTGCCCCGGGGCGCATGCTTCGGACTTCTCGGACCGAACGGGGCCGGCAAAACGACCATGATGAAAATGCTGTACGGGAAAAGCCCTCGGGACAATCCGGAGCCCGGCCAGATACGGGTATTCGGATACGACCCGCTCGACAACGAGCTCGAGATAAAGCAGGTCTCCGGCATAGTTCCTCAGGACGACAACCTCGACGTGGAGCTCAGCGTAATCCAGAACCTGATGATCTACGCAAGATTTTACGGAATAAAAAAGAGCGATGCCGGCGAAAGAATAGATTACCTGCTCGAATTCATGGAGCTTACCGAAAAGTCAAGGTCGCGCATCAGGGAACTGTCGGGGGGGATGCGCAGGCGGCTTATTATAGCCAGGGCGCTCATAAACAATCCCATGCTTCTCGTGCTCGACGAGCCGACAACCGGCCTCGATCCGCAGGTGCGGCACCTCATCTGGGACAAGCTGAGAAAGCTGCGCAGCGACGGCGTCACCATTCTCCTGACCACCCATTACATGGAGGAGGCCTTCCAGCTGTGCGACAGGCTCATGATCATGCACCTGGGCCAGACCATCATGGAAGGCGCGCCGGCGGACCTGGTCAGGGACAACATCGAGCGCTTCGTGCTTGAGATTTACGATTCAAACTGCGGTGAAATCGCGGTATCAAAAAATTATCGGATCGAAAAAAGCGGCGGCAGCAGGACCCTCCTGTACTCCGACAGGATTGCGGTCTTGGAAAAGCTCACTGAAAAATTCTGCAGCGGCGGGTTTTACCTGAGACAGTCGAACCTCGAGGATGTTTTCATGAAAGCCACAGGAAGGGACCTCAATGAATGATGAAGCAAAAAACGGGACGATAGCCGTTACCCCGCCGCCTGTTTACAGCAGGCTTTTCAGCGTCTGGTACCGTCATTTCAGGGTGTACACGAAAAACCTCGTCAGCAACGGGCTCCCGCCGTTCATAGAGCCGCTGTTTTTTCTCGCGGGGGTGGGGCTCGGCCTGGGCAATTACGTGGGGCTCATCGACGGCGCGGAGTACATCAACTTCCTGGCTGCGGGGGTGATCGTGCCTCCCGCCATGTTCACATCGGCGTACGAGTGCACCTTCGGCACGTTCATACGACTGGAATTCGACAAGGTATATGACGGAATGATTTCCGCGTCGATAACCATCTACGATCTTCTTATCGGCGAGATGCTGTTTGCGGGAACGAAAAGCCTTTTCTTCTCGTTCGCGGTCCTGACCGTCGTCAGCGCTTTCGGGCTCATCCCCTCGCCCGTCGCAGTGCTGTGCCCACTCGTCGGATTCATGACCGGTCTCATGTTCGCCGCGCTTTCGCTCTTTATCACCTCGTTCGTGAAGAACATAAACCATTTCAATTTCTATTTCACGGGCCTGCTCACGCCGATGTTTTTTTTCTCGGGGATCATTTTTCCGCTCAAAGACCTGCCCGCGCCCCTGCGGATCGCGGCCGAATTTCTGCCGCTGACCCACTCGGCGAGCCTCATGAGGTCGCTGTGCTTCGGCAGGTTTCCCGTCCGCCTCGCGTTCGACCTGGCGTACATGGCGCTGTTCACGGCGGTTTTCGGGGCCCTGGCGATCAGAATGCTAAAGAAGAGAATATTGCAGTAGCGGTCGGAACTCAGTCCTCGAAAAAGGCCCGGTAGAGCAGATACGCGGAATATATGTCGGCCTTGGATGCCACCTCGCAGGTCGAGTGCATGCCCAGAAGACATGGGCCGGCATCCACGCAATCCATTCCATAACGGGAAAGAAGCATGGCGATGGTGCCCCCGCCGCCCAGGTCTATCTTTCCGTTTTCACCCGTCTGCCACGGGATTCCGTTGCGGTCGGCCATGGCCCTCAGGTACTGCATGTACTCGGCGTGGGCGTCGTGCGTTCCCGATTTTCCCCTTGCTCCGCCGTACTTCTCGATCGAAACCCCCCTGCCCAGGTACGAGACGTTCTGGGGATCGTTCACCGACTGGAACGTCGGGTCCATCGCGCCTGTGACGTCAGCCGAAACCGACTTCGACTTTTCAAGCATTGCGGCCGGATCAACCTGGAGGCCGCTCTTCGCCGCGAATTCCCCGGCAAAGTTGTAGAGCATGAAGCTTTCGGCGCCGGTATCGCCGTACGAACCGGTCTCCTCCTTGTCGACGAACAGGGCCAGGCCCGCATGCGCCGGGTTCTTTACCGCGAGCAGCGCTCGCAGAGACGTATACACACACACGCGGTCGTCCTGGCCATAGGCTCCGACCAGTCCCCGGTCAAAACCGATATCCGCCGGCTTCACCGCGGGAACGAACTCAAGTTCGGCGCAGTTGAAATCCTCCTCGATGATGCCATAGGCGTCGTTAAGGTATTTGAGCAGGCTGAACTTCACCTTTTCCTTGATGTCGTCATCCTTCACCGGAATATGCCCCGCGACGATGTTCAGGTCCTCGCCCTCGATCACCTTCGGGGCCTCCTTTTTCATCTGCTCCTGCGCAAGGTGGGGCAGAAGGTCGGGTATGATGAACTTCGGATCAGCGTCCTTTTCGCCGATATGCACGTCGACCTGCCTGCCGCTTTTCGTGAACACGACCCCGTGTACCGAAAGGGGCACGTTGACCCAGTGGTACTTCTTGATGCCGCCGTAGTAATGCGACTGCATAAGCGCGAGCTCCGAGCTCTCGTACAGGGGCGACGGCTTCAGGTCGAGCCTGGGCGAATCGACATGACTGCCGACGAGCCTGAAAGACGCCGGGTCGCTCCCGGCGATGCAGGCGATGATGACCTTGTTTTTGATCTTCTTGTATACCCGGTCGTTCTTCCTGATTTTAACCGCGCGGCCGATGTCGACGAAGCCTGCTTTTTTCAGCGAATCCTCGATGAAACGAACGCACAGCCGCTCGGTCTTGCATTCGGCCATGAACTTCTTGTATCCATCGCAAAAATCGAATACGGCCTTTTCCTGAGCCGGAGTGTATCCAAGCCACGAGCTTTTTCGTTTCAGGAAAAGCTTTTCCTCAATTTTCTGGTTCGCCGTCTTTTTGTCTTTTTTTTCGGGCATCGGATTCACCTTTGAGCAATAATAATCGGCCGTTCAGTCGGGACCTCAGCAGCCGCATCCTCCGTCTCCGCATCCGCCTCCACCGCATTCGGTATCTGAGCAGTCGCAGCCGCATCCTCCGTGATTGTACTTGGGCTCGTCGTTGATTTCGAGCAGGGTTATGTGGAAATTCAGCCTTTTACCGGCGAGCGGGTGGTTCAGGTCGAGCACGATCTGATCGTCGTTGAATTCCTTGACCATCGCCGGACGATAGCTTCCGTCTCCAAGCTGGACCGAAAGCCGCATGCCGACCTGAGGCTGGAAAGAACCGGCCTCGGCCCGGGGAAACGCGTGCAGCAGGTTTTCATTGTACTCGCCGTAGGCGTCTTCGGGCTCAATGACGATATTTTTCTCTTCGTTGATTTTCATGCCGAGCACCTGCTTTTCGAGTCCCGGTATGACCATGCCGGCCCCCACCTGGAATTCGAGCGGGTCCCTGCCCGTGCTTGAATCGAAGACCTCGCCGTCGTCGAATTTGCCGGTGTAGTGTATGATTATAAAGTCATCGTTTTTTACCATGTCTGGCTCCTTTATTATTCTCGGCCGTCCTGGTTCTGCGAAACGCGTGATCATTGGAAGTCTGTCAGCGATAAGCGGGGAAATGGCCGGATGGTGTAACCTCATAAATATTGGGGATACTGTAAAGCATTTTTTTATTCGACAGAAGTGTTCCTGCGCGGTGTACCGCGCAGGAACACTTCTGTCGATTTTTTCAATCTAATTTATTTTTCATGATGTTGTTCACCAGCGCGGGATTCGCCCTGCCGGCCGATTCCTTCATCACGAGCCCGACCAGAAAACCGAATACCTGTGTTTTGCCTTCACGGTATTCGCGCACCCGTTCGGGATTCGCGCCGAGGACCCTGTCGACAATCCCGGCGATTTCCGCCTCGTCGGTGATCTGCCTCTGCCCCCTGTCCGCCAGTATCGATGAAATCGGATTTCCGCTCTCGAAGGCTTCCCTCAGGACCGACTTGCCCATCTTCCCGCTGATCTCTCCGCTGTCGATCTTTTCCAGAAAGGCGGCCATGTCGGCGGGGGTCAGGGGCATCGACTCGATTGGTCCGTTCAGCAGAGAAAGGACCTCGTTGAAAAACCAGTTGGCGGCGTTGCGCGCATTGCCGTAACGCGAAACGAGCTCCCCGAAGAACCGGGCGTACGAGGGATTGGTCATGAACAGCCGCGCCTCTTTGCGGTCGAACCCGTAATCGTTCATGCAGCGGTCGAATATTTCAAGCGGCATCTCGGGCAGCGACCGTTTCAATGAATCGACCCATCCGTCATCCACCTCCAGAGGAAGCAGGTCGGGGTCCGGGAAATAACGGTAGTCGTGGGATTCCTCCTTCGAGCGCATGAGATAGGTCTTCTGCGAGCTCTCGTCCCACAGCCGGGTTTCCTGCGAAACGGCGATCCCCCTGGCAAGCAGCTTTTTCTGCCGCTCGATCTCGAATCCGACCGCCTTCTCGATGGCCTTGAAAGAGTTCATGTTCTTGATCTCAGTCTTGGTCCCGAGAGTTTCGGTTCCGCGCGGCCGCAGCGAGATGTTGGCGTCGCACCTGAGGCTTCCCTCCTCCATGTTGCCGTCGCAGATGCCGAGCGAGACCAGGATCGACCTCAGCATGGTCACGTATTCGCGGGCCTCCTGCGGGGTTGACATGTCGGGCTCTGAGACGATTTCGATGAGCGGAACGCTGCAGCGGTTGAAATCCACCGCGCTCGCCTTGGCGCCCCAGATCCCCGGCGCGCCGACATGCACGAGCTTGCCCGCGTCCTCCTCCATGTGTATCCTGTTGAGCCGAACCCTGCGGCGCGCGCCGTCGACGTCTATCTCGACATGGCCGCCGCTGCACAGCGGCTCCTCGTACTGCGAAATCTGGTATGCCTTGGGAAGGTCGGGATAGAAATAATTCTTGCGCTCGAAAACCGACCTGCGGTTTATCGTGCAGCCCATCACGACCCCGGCCTTGATTGCCATGGATACGGCCTCGCGGTTCAGAACCGGCAGCACGCCGGGATGGCCGGAACACACCGGGCATGTATTTTCGTTGGGCTCATGTCCGAATTCGGCCGAGCACGAGCAGAACAGCTTGGTCCTGGTCTTCAGCTGGGCGTGCACCTCGAGCCCGATCACCGCCTCGTAGTCGCCAGCCGCCGCTTCTGCCGAGGAAGCTTTCTCCTCGTCGCCCGGCCCGGCCCCTGACTTCTGCGGCGGCACAAGGTAACTCGTGCCGGCGGTCAACGGCGCGCCGCGGAGAAGCGCCCCCGGATCGCCGACGGAAGATGCGAGGTCCTCTCGCAGGTACGCCTTTTTTTCAACCGCATGGCTCGCAGGGGCGACATTCCCGCAGGGTGCGCCGTCGAGCACGCGCGCGTACTCGAGAAATTCAGCCAGTTCGTTCTCGATCACGGCCCGTTCCCTTTCATCGACTTCGAACGAGCCGAGCTCGACGAGATTCGCTATGTTGATTTTTACCGATCCGCTCATCTGGTTCCTCGCCTATGGAGTTATCCTGTTCATGTCCCGCGGGAAAAGCGCCGCCTCCCGGATGTTCTTCAGCCCCAGTATCTTCATGGTCATCCGCTCCAGGCCCATACCCAGGCCGCCGTGGGGCGGCATGCCGTATTTGAACGCGTCGAGGTATTCCCTGAAGTCGGCCGGGTTCTGGCCGAAGGCCCTGATGTTCTCCTTCAGCATGTTGTAGTCGTTGATCCTCTGCCCGCCGGTCGTGATCTCGATCCCCCTGAACAGCAGGTCGAAGCTTCGCGTGTATCCCGGGAGCCTCTCGTCGGGCATCGCGTACATGGGCCGCTTCCCGACCGGGTAACCGAACACGTACACGAACTGAGACCCGAGTTTCTCCTCGCAGTACGCGCACAGCGCTTTCTCTCCCTCGGGAGAAATGTCCCCTTCTTCGGCGTCCCGAACGCCGCGCGAGCCGATGATGTCGAGCGCTTCGAGGAAGTGTATGCGCGGTATCCTTTCGGGAAACTCCAGGGGGATTCCGAACTCGGCCAGGATTCCTGCGCACGTCGAATTGAGGCCTGCGACCATGTGGCGAAGCATCTCCTCCTGCATGCCGATAACGTCGCGCTCGTCGGTTATGAAGCCCATCTCGAAATCCATGCTCGTGTACTCGTTGAGATGGCGTACGGTGTCGTGCAGCTCGGCCCTAAAAACGGGCCCGACTTCGAACACGCGCTCGAACCCGCTGCCGACCATGATCTGCTTGTAGAACTGCGGCGACTGGGCCAGGAACGCCGTGCGGTCGAAATATTTCACCTCGAAAATATTGGTGCCGCCCTCGGTGCCCGAAGATATTATTTTCGGGGACTTGATCTCGGTGAATCCATGCGATCTCAGATACTCCTGGAACAGGCGGATTATCTCGGACTGCACGGCGAACACCGGCCGTATGCCCGGGTTCCTGACCGAGATCACGCGGTTATCCAGGGTCGCGGGCAGTCCCGCGGCCTGCGGCGGCGCGTTCACGCTCACCGGCATGTCGCCCTCGGAGCTGCCGAGAACTCTCATCGATTCGACCCGCACCTCGATCCCGCCGAACGGACTGCGCTCCTCGCGGGCCACGGTGCCGCGCGCCTCGATCACGGTCTCGAGGTTGACGCGCCGGCCGCCCTTCACCCCCTCGAGTACGAGCTGCGTGAACCCGCTGCGGTCGCGCAGCTCGTAGAACTCGATTCCGCCCAGGCTCCTGATGCGGTGGACCCATCCGCACACCACAGCCTCGCGGCCGATCATGGAGCCCAGGTCTATGCACAGGGTGCGATCAGCGCTGATTTCATGCTTCACCGAATACGACCGGGAGAGCTCCCGTATCGAGTCCATGGTATACATTGCCGGCCGCGGTCCCTCATCCGCCCCGCGCGAACTGCCTGAAGCTTCAGGCACAGCCCCGGAAACCGAGCCGACCGACATCGGCGGCACGAGTTCGAGCCCCAGGCCGGATTCGAATTCACACGCAGCGCCGAGCAGTCCCTCCTCGTCAAGCGGCCTTCCGATGAGCTGGAGCCCCATGGGCAGGCCGTCGATGAGCCCGGACGGCACCGATATCGCCGGTAGCCCGGCCAGGTTCGGCAGCACGGTCGTTATGTCCGCAAGATACATTTTGAGCGGGTCGGACGCGCTCTGCCCCAGCGGATATGCCGTGTCCGGGGACGTGGGCATCGCGATGAAGTCGTATTCTCCCAGAAGCCTGACCATCTCGTCGCGCAGCCAGGCGCGCACCTTCTGGGCCTTGCGGTAGTACTCGTCGTAGTATCCCGATGAAAGCACGAAGTTCCCGAGGAGTATCCTTTTCTTGACCTCCTTGCCGAAACCGGCCGACCTCGTCGAGAAAAGCATTTCCTGGTAGCTCCCCTGCCTGCCGCTCCTGAACCCGTATTTCACGCCGTCGTAGCGCGACAGGTTCGAGCTCGCCTCCGCGGTCGCGATGAAGTAGTAGGCCGCGGTGGCGAATTTTATCGCCGGGAACGGGACCTCGGCGACCGACGCGCCCATGTCCCACAGGCGGTCGAGCGTTTTAATGAAATGCCCGCGTGTTTTTTCGGGAAGCTCGCCGGAAAGCAGCTCTGTGAAACAGGCGATCCTGGCCCCGGCAAGGCCTTTCATGCCGGCGGATTTGATGTCGAGCTGCGGAAAATCAAGCGATGTCGAGTCGCGCTCGTCGAACCCGGACATGAGGCCGAGGAGCAGCGCGCACCCGTAAACGTCGCGCGCCATGGGCCCGATCTGGTCAAGGGACGATGCGTAGGCTGCGAGCCCGTACCTCGAGACCGCCCCGTACGTGGGCTTGAGCCCGACGATGCCGCAGAAAGACGCCGGCTGGCGTATCGAGCCCCCGGTGTCGCTCCCGAGCGCGAGCGGCGCGAGCCCGGCAGAGACCGCGGCGGCCGAACCGCCCGATGATCCCCCCGGAACGCGCGACATGTCCCATGGATTGCGCGTCACCTGCATCGAGGAGTACTCGCATGTCGACCCCATTGCGAACTCGTCCAGGTTCGTCTTGCCGAGCACAATGCCGCCGCGGCTCCTGATGCGGGAAACGGCGGTCGCCTCGAACGGCGGATTGTACCCTGCCAGTATCTGCGATCCGCAGGTCGTGGCAAGTCCTGCGCAGTGGATATTGTCCTTCACGGCAATGGGAACGCCGTCGAGCGGGCCGAGCGATCTTCCCGAAATCCGCCTGTTGTCTGACTCCCTGGCCTCGGCGATTATATCGTCGGGATCGGCGAGGGATATGTAGCACCTGAGCACCGAATCGTATTTCATGATACGGTCCAGGTGCGCCCTGACGAGGTCTTCCGAGCTGATCTCCCTTTTTTCGAGAAGGGATATTATCGTCGCGGTTTTTTTCGTGCAAATGTCGGTCATGCTTACCTTTCCTGTATAGGGAACATGATGATAACCAAAGCCGATATTTCAAAGTAATTTTTCTGACAGAATATTACCCGGATGTTAAATTACAAAATTGTCACAGACCGGCTCAATGCGCGGCCGCATCAACGGGAGTTATGCCGGCAATCAGAAACGGGCGCGGGATTTTGCCCGGTTCTGAAAAGGGCGATTTATTGTTTTTCGATCCTTTCTTTCAACGCTTTGTTCATCAGTTCAAAGCCTTCAACGGTCGAATCAAAATTAAAAAATGGAACGAGCAGGCCGTTGAATTTCTCTCTCTGGATCAGCCTGGTTTTGTTATTTTCAACTTCCACCAGCCGAAAGGTGTGCCTGCCGGTGAATATGCCGGGCATGAGCAGCCTCCCCTCCCACTGAAACGTTTCATTTTGAATCAATCGTTTGATTTCAGGAGTAAAAACGACAGGACTGCTGTCACGTATCTGGAAGGTGACTTCTATGGCGCCTCCCTCCCTGATATCCCCGGTCAGCTTTCGGATAAACGGGTTCCAGTCGGGATATTTCCCGAAAGCGGTCAATTCGTTCCACACCCGCTCCACCGGCGCGTTGATGACAATCTCCGTGGATATCTTTTTATCTCCGAGAATCAGAAGCAGGACTATCACCGCAATGAAAACAGACAGGACGATCTTTACTTTCATGGCCGCACCCCATTCACCTTTTCGAGATTTTTCCGGAATCGTCTGCAAATAGTGGCGTAAAACAACCCGCACGTCAATAAAAAATGCTGCTCCATAATTCAGCGGCACACCGCATGATAATTGTCTTGACAGGGACGGTTTTTGGGCAAAATGGTTACGAAAATATCCCCGGGGGAACGACCATGGAAGACAACAGCAAAATCATCGGCGAGAGCCTGTACCGGTTCCAGGCCGCGATAAACGAGAGCGGCATGTCGCTCGAGGACTTCATCCGCGAGAACTACACGTCAAAGTGGATATCTGACGATCTCTATAACGTGATGGCGGTGCGCACCACGTTCGTCAATTCGATGAACCAGTTTCTGGTCAGAGAGGGCCTCTTCAACCTCGAAAAGGTCATGCTCAGCATCATTACCGACCCCCTGGCGCATGACATCGAGCACACACCCTCGATCAAATACAAGGGCCACACATACCTGACCACGCACAGCATGATATACAGCAAGTTTCTCTCGTGCTCGAACCCGAAAATGAAGGGGATATTCGTCGACTCGCCGAATATCCGCCTGGAGCTCGAAAGCCCCAACAACGTTCAGCGCGGCAGGTACCTCGCCGATTTCTCGCAGATGGACATCGAGCTGAAAAGAAACAGGGGCGTCAGCCTGGAAGATTATTTCCACAACCCGGCAAGGGTAACCGAAATACTCAACGAGGACATGAATATCGTGAAAAGCTTCTTCGAAAGGATGCTCGTCTTCTCCTGCGAGGAGATGAACAGGCTCAATTCGCAGAACCTGAAGGACCTTGGCGTGGTGATCGAGGTGCCCAGGACGCCGTTCCCGAGCTTCATGAAGGACGCTGCGGTCGCCAAATACGGCGCGCGCACCTTCGAGGAAAAGATCGGCGAGGAGGCGAAGGGGCAGTTCTTCTGGATCACCGGCCTCATGCGTGAAAACTACGACCTGGTATACCCCTACCTCGCCGCAGACGGTTCAAAAATCGACCAGTCTAAAGTGCGCTCGGAAAACATATACAACTACGACATCCTGGTCAAGAGCATCGACGCGAAAACCGGGAAACACACTCCGGCAAGGGAAATTCTCTCGGGCGCGATACGCGAATGGCTCTTTGAGCCCATTGTCGAGCGGATACTTGACAACCGGGTGCTGCCGAAGCGCCCTGTCATCAGGGACGGCAACATCGAGAACCTGGACGAGCTTGGCGGATACGGCCCCTTCCTGTACTTCGCCTCCATGAAGGACAAGAAGGGCGTGTCCATTTTCCCGGACACGATGGGCGGCGGCATCGGCGTAGAAAGGACTCTGTATTCCATACTCCGTGGCAAGAGCGTGTCCAAGATCGACGACGTGACCTTTTTCGGAAAGAACCCGGACTCGCATCCATTATTCCTGTATTAGAATCGGAGACCGTCCATGGAAAGACAGCTGATAAAAATAATTCTCACATATGAAGGCGACAAAAGGGAGCTTTGCGTCGAAGGATGGGTGCGCACCAAACGCGAGTCAAAGGGAATAACGTTTCTCGAAATCAACGACGGCTCAACAATTAAAAACCTTCAGGTGGTTGCAGAGGGGACGCTTGACGGATACGATTCACTGATGAAAAGAATCAATACCGGATGCAGCGTCGTGATAACCGGAAAGCTCATCCCCTCGCAGGGTAAAGGGCAGGCGGTCGAGCTCACGGCCTCGGCGATCGAGGTTATCGGCGAGACGCCTGAAAACTATGTGCTCCAGAAGAAAAGGCACTCCTTCGAGTTCCTCAGGGAGATCGCCCACCTGCGGCCGCGCACCAATACCTTCGGAGCCGTGGCCCGCATCCGCAGCTCGATGAGCTTCGCCATCCACAAGTTCTTCCAGGAAAGGGACTTCGTGTACGTGCACACGCCGATCATCACCGGGAGCGACTGCGAGGGCGCGGGGGAGATGTTCCAGGTGACGACCCTGCCTCTCGAGGAGATAAAGGGCCGCACGGGGGGCATCGACTACGCCGAGGACTTTTTCGGCAAGAAAGCGTCTCTTACCGTAAGCGGGCAGCTCGAAGGAGAGACATACGCCTGCGCGCTCAAGAACATCTACACCTTCGGCCCCACGTTCAGGGCCGAAAACTCCAACACGTCCCGGCACCTGTCGGAGTTCTGGATGATCGAGCCCGAAATGGCTTTCTGCGACCTGAACCGGAACATGAAAGTCGCCGAGGAGTTCATCAAGTACATATTCGCGCACGTTCTCGAGAACTGCGCAGACGACATGGACTTTTTCGACCAGCACATAAGCAAGGGCGTGGTCGAAAATCTGCAAAGCATCGTAAAGAGCAGCTTCGAGCACGTGACCTACACCAGGGCCGTCGAGGAGATCGAAAAATCCGGCGCGAAATTCGAGTTTCCCGTATCATGGGGCACGGATTTACAGAGCGAGCATGAAAAATTCCTCACCGAGGAGATATTCAAAAAGCCGATCATCGTCACCGACTATCCGAAGGAGATAAAGGCCTTCTACATGAAACTAAACGACGACGGGAAGACCGTGCGCGCGATGGACGTGCTGGTTCCCAGGCTCGGCGAGATCATAGGCGGAAGCGAGCGTGAATCTGACTACGGCAAGCTCGAAAAAAGGATAATCGATTCAGGCCTCGAGCCCAAGGACTACTGGTGGTACCTGGAGCTCAGGAAATTCGGCACGGTTCCCCACGCGGGATTCGGGCTCGGGTTCGAGCGACTCATTCAGTTCGTGACCGGGATGCAGAACATCAGGGACGTCATTCCCTTCCCGCGAGCGCCGAAATCGCTCGACTTCTGATTCAGGCCCACCTCGAACGGCAGAAAGCCTTTCCCTGAAGGGAGACCTGAAATCCCTCCTCGTGCTCCACGATGAGTCCCGCTTCCTTCAGGTCCTCAAGCCCGGGCCGCAGTTGAGATCCGCTTCTCCCGTGCAGGGTCTCGAGCGAATCCATGGTGATGAATCCCCCCGATGAAGTCTCATGATAGATGTCATGAAGAATATTCAGGGCAATATCCCCGGGCAACGTCGTTTTCCTCTTCATGGCGCGCCCATCACCGGATTGCCGGCATCAGGGTCCACCTGATGATCCATATCTTCGAATCCGGCTCCCTGCCGAGGCACACGATGCCGGCGTTCTGAAACTTCATTATCGGCCGGTCAACGCTCCCCGTGACCAGAAACGAAGCAAGCCTGCTCATGAACGGCATGTGTCCCACGAGCATGATGTCGTCATCCGGCACCATCCCCGAAAACAGGACAACGTCATCCTTAGGGTCCATTCCGGATTTCTCGACAATCCCCCTGTCGCTGCCGACGACTGAATGCATTATTTCGGCGGTCTCGCGCGCCCTTTTTTTGCCGCTCTGCCATATCTCCGACACGTGGACCCCGTAGTGCTTCGCGGTGCCTGCGATCCTTTCGACGTCGGCCCTGCCCTCCGGGCTCAGACCCTTGCCGGGATCGACCTCTTCGGGCAAAGTTCTGCCGTGCTGTACGAGATAAAGCGACATACCATCCTCCTGACAGGCTATGGGGATATTTACCCACGCCACATGTTCATGATGCACGCGAATGCCTATGCGATCAAGCACTTTGCGGCATTCGCCCGCCTGGCGGAAAAAATTACGCTGGATGAATTATTATTGTAAAATCGGCGGCCGGTGCTAAACTGAAGCAAAATCATCGACGGAGGCCGTCCATGTTTCGAAGAGTCATGAGCGCAATATCCACGATCCTGATAATATTTCTCGCCACCTATCTCATATACCATGGGATTTTCGTTTCAGTAAAAATCACCGAGGACAACCGCGGGCCGTACGTTCTGGTGTGTGAAAAATATACGGGCGATTACAAAAACACGGGCGAGATCATGGACCGCATATACGAGTCGCTGCGCAGCAAAGAAAAAATCATCCCCCGCAGGGGATTCGGCCTTTACTTCGACAATCCTGAAACGGTCGAAAAGGAGAAGCTCAGGAGTATCGTCGGCTGCGTCCTCGACAGCGAGGACCTTGACAGAAAGGAAGAGCTCGCGCAAAAATACCGCGTCGAGGAGATACCCTCGTCATGGTGCGTGACGACGGCCTTCCCGTACCGCACGCCTCTGTCGATAATCATCGGCGTATTCAAGGTATATCCGAAGCTGGGGGATTATCTTGATGAAAAGAAATATGCCGAAGTTCCCATAATGGAAATCTATGACGCATACAACACCAGGATCGATTACATTGTTCCCGTTAATATCGAAAAGAAATTTTTCGATGACATTATAGCAAGGTGAATTCGAGCTGCGGTGAAAACGCCGGTTCCGGAGTGTTCACCGCGGCATGCAATAAAAATATCCTGTAACATCCCTTTCAACGCATTTACAAAATCTACATATTCTCACGTAACAAAAATCATTCATCTGGAGAAAACCATGAAACGAAAATCGATTTTGATTTTTCCCGTTCTATTGCTTGCCGCATCGCTCGTCTTTGCAAGCGGATGCAAAAGGGAGCCCGGTTTCTGCGGCAGGAACCTCCCGGACCGCATACTCAAAATGGCCGACAGGTCGGTAAGGGACCTCGCTCTGACGCCGGAGCAGAAGAAAAAGTACGACGAGATGAAGGCCGAGACGCGGGCGAATATCGAGAAATACCTTGAAGAGAGAAAGAAAGTTTCGGGCCAGATTTCAGCGGAGCTTGCCAAAGAAAATCCCGACATGAACAAGATCGCCCTTATAATGAAGGAGAATCCTCCCATCAGGGAAGAGGCCTACAGGCAGGCGATCGACGGCCTCATGAAATTTTACGCGATCCTCGACGACAGGCAGAAGGGAAAGGTGATCGAAAAAATCCGGAAAATGCAGAAAAATTTCGGGTGCGAAGGCAGGTAAACCCGCCGAAAGCAACGCCCAACTTCATCGCCTTACTTTAGGCTTGAAAATTAGTATGAGAGCCGGAAGCATAAGGTAATCCCCGAAAGGCGCGATCATCATGGCAAAGGCCGACAGTATGCCGAAATACTGTGTCGGCCTTATGCTCCCCAGAACAAGCACGCCAAAACCTATGCAGAGCACGATCGAAGTTATGAATGTCGGCTTGCCCACGTCCCTGAATGTCTGTTCGATGGCGTCACGGTGGTTCATCCCCTTGACCATGTTGCGCCTGAACCAGATCATGTAGTGGGTCGTGTCGTCAACCACGATGCCGAGCGTGACGCTCCCGATCATGACAGTGGCCACATCAAACGGGATATCGAACAGTCCCATGACGCCCAGCGTTATGAATATGGGAAAGATGTTCGGGATCATGCTGATGAACGCCAGGGTGACGTTTCTGCACACGAAAAACATCATCCCGAAGATGAGGATAAAAGACAGAATGAAGCTGGATATCTGGGTATCCGTCAGGTTGTCCTCCATTGTGAGATACAGGGTCGAGAGCCCGGTAATCTTCCAGGTGTAGTGTTCGCCCGTAATCCGGTCCAGGTATGGCTTCATGCTGTTGAAAGTGTTCAGGGCCTGGGTATTGGACCCCCATATAGTCTGCAGCTGAATGCTTGCCTCCATGCGGTCAAGCGTAACCACCCGGCTGATTACGTCCCCGTCCGCGATCTCATAGAAATCAAGAATGTCCGACCTTGATTCGGGAATAGTAAAGAACCTCTCGTCATTATCATGGAAGGCCCGGTTTATTTCAGGAAGATAGTTGGCAACGGAGAATGAATAGGTATACCTGCCCCTGCTCATGTTCACGAGGTCCTTCTGTATCCGGTCGACAAGCTTCAGGCTCCCGGGATCGTTGAAATCGTATTCGGGCGATTTCGCCCGTATGGTTATGGCGAAGGGGATCGAGCCGCCGAGGTTTTCCTCCATGAAGTAAATATCCTCCTTCGTTTTGTCCCCGTCTGCGAGATACTTCATGGTGTTTGTCTCGAAATGAAGCTTGTAAATGCCGACGGCGGCTGAAACCGCCAGCAGGCTCACCGTGATAAACGCGATCGGCCTGT
This sequence comes from Spirochaetota bacterium, assembly GCA_022709405.1. Lineage (GTDB taxonomy): Bacteria > Spirochaetota > UBA4802 > UBA4802 > UBA5550 > JAKLIV01. Next base: position 2,033 of record JAKLIV010000065.1, on the reverse strand, counting down.
AATGACGGATATCGAAACGGACAAGTTTCATCAGCCAGCTCATTATGAGTCCCGATTCATCGGTGCTCGTCTTTGCCAGGGCCTTGCCGCTGATTTTCACATGCAGCCTGTTCTGCAAGACCATGAGCATCGCCGGAAGGAATATCATGGTTATCATGAATCCCATGAGAACCATAATCGACGTGTAAATACCGATCGTCTGAACCGGCTGTACCGTCGCCTTCCCGAAGGACAGAAATCCCATCGCCGTCGTGGCGCTGGTGAGAAAGCAGGGGATCCACACCTGCCGAACAGTCCGGCTGACCAGGGCCGCGTATTTATTTTTGCCGTCAGAGGCGGCATAGTCCTCCTCGAACTGCGAAAGCACGTGGATCGAGTGCTCCACCGCCGTTGTGAGGAGCATGGGCGCCAGGATGACGGTGAGCATGTTGAACGTCTCCCCGGCCATGCAGTACATTCCGATGCCCCAGACGAGAATCAGAATCATGTTCAACTGGGTCAGCAGAGACAGCATCCAGTTGCGCAGACTCATCGCGACAATAACGAAAATGACGAGCAGGATTACGGGAGTGAACACCCTGAAGTCCCTTGCGGACAGCATGTTCATTCTCGCCTCGACCACGGGAACTCCGGCCATGTGCAGCTCCGTCCTGCCGGCCGCGGCCCTTTCCACCGCACTCATGATATTACGGACAAGCTTCCGCTTTTCCTCGTCCTTGAAGGGCTTCAGCTGAACGACGATTGCCGCAGTGGTTCCGTCCGATGAAATCACCCCGTTTACCAGGTTCCTGTCGGCGAGAACCCTTTTTTTAACCGCAGCCAGGGACTCGTCGCTATACTCATCGCCGATGATCTTTCTGAAAAGTATCGTATCGCCCTCACCGCGCGCCTCCTTGACCGATGTCAGGCTCAGCACCCTCTGGACACCGTCGATATTCTTCAAAACTCCCGTGATATCTCGCACGATATCCATGGATTTCGCAGTGAAGATATCAGGCTCCTTGAACGCGATCATGACGAATTCTTCGTTGCCGTACTTGTTCTGGAACTCCCGGTAGTAGGCGAGATCCTCGTTGTCCTTATCGAAGTATATGCCGATGTGGTTTTCATGGCGCTGCTGCAAATAAAAATAGACCATGGGGATGGTGAGCATCAAAAAAACGGCGAGAACGGCCCTGTATCGGTTCACGATGAAATTGTTGCTGGAATCGATCAGGGAGTAGAGCAATTTACCGAGCATCGTAAATAATCTCCCGCATGGCGCATGACGCCGGACAAGTGTTCACCGTCACCGCCTGTTTCGGCCTGATGGCCAAGTCATCAAAACTACACGATAAAATATATTTGTCAATAAAGAAAAAGCCCCTGATGGCTGACGCCTCAGGGGCTTTTTCCGGTTGCTATGGCTTTGTTTACTTCAGGCTCTCAAGCGCACGCCTGCATCGCCAGCGATTAACACCGCTGTTACCGCGCCGACAATGAGACAGCTGCGATAGATGCCAAATGTGCGCTCAAGTACACCATAATAAAATAAGGGTTGTAGAAATTAGGGACAGATCATACAAGCCCGGTTACGGATTGTCAAATCTTTTTTGTCAATTATTTATACATTAAAAAAATTATTTTGAAAATATCATTTCAGGGATATCAATAGTAATGCAATTGCGAATATTTTCTCAAGAACTAGTCTTGAAAAATACCAACCGCCAGTTTTAATCCAACGAAGCTTCCAATAAAAATTCAGTGCATATTAACAATTTGGCAGATTCCCTGCCCTGTTAATTCAGGAACCAAACCATTTCATTTTGATCCCTGGCCTCACAATACATCATATAAAAAATTCCGATTAAGTCAATATTCTACCGTACAACAAAGGATATCCCGACAAGAAACCTGTGCTCATCATATGATTCATCAGGCGAAGAAAATGCGGTGTTATTAATCACATCCGGATCAAGATCTTTGTTATAGGAAAAAATATAAAGAAGCGAAATCTTCAAGTACTTCCAGGGATAAATATTGATTCCGGCATC
>JAKLIV010000064.1 GCA_022709405.1 Spirochaetota bacterium | reverse complement strand
ATCGTGAAACTGAGCCGCATGATCGTTCCCGGCCGGGCGCACAAGGCCCCGGGCAGGCTGCCCCGCTGGCTCGTTCTGGCGAGATTCTGTTTCGTCACGGGAAAAAAATTCATGGACGACGACTGCATGACCAAGGCCTCGTCCATAGCCTACACCTCGATCGTTTCACTGGTCCCGACGCTCACGGTCATACTCACCGTATACTCGGTCTTCTCCGGCGTTGGCGACCAGAAGGAGGAGTTCTTCAGCAAGATATCCCTGTTCATGCTCGACCACAATATCAGGATCAACATCGACCCGGTGTTCGCCGCGATATCGGGCCTCATCGACAATGCCGGCAAGATAGGGGTCATCGGCTCGGTGATCATGATCTTCTCGGCCACGGCGATGCTCAGGTCGCTCGAGAAATCCATCAACGACGTCTGGAAGATCAGGGCGCAGCGCCCCATATTCCTGAAAGTGATCTATTACTGGTCGGCTCTCACCCTGGGCCCCATCCTCATCATCGCGGGCGCAACGGCGGCCACCACGGTGCAGCAGGCATTCTCGTCGCCCAACTACGAGGCGGTCGCCATGACCGGCAAAGACGTGTGGGTCGCGGGCAACAAGAACAAAATCATGAAGGGGGATATCACGACCCTGGCTCTGGAAGACATCCCCCTCGAAACCGTCGATTTCGACAACCAGAAAGTGTACCGATACGATACCGCATCCAGGAGCCTCGTCCTCACCGAGGAGCGCATCGACGCCATTCAGTTCAAAAAACACCGGTTCCTCGACATCCAGTTCGCGGGCAGCGACGGATGGATCATCGGCGACAGGGGCATCGTGCTCATCACGGGAAACGGGGGAGAAACGTGGCACCTGCGCAAGATCGGCGACTTCAACCTGAACGATATCCTGATGCTTGACCGGGACAGGGGATTCGTCGCGGCCGACAGCGGGGTCATATACGGCACATCGGACGGCGGCTCCACATGGCAGGCCAGGGCCATCGATGGCGCGACGTCCAACTTCAACTCGCTGGCGTTCAGCGGCCAGACGGGGATCGCGGCCGGAAACCGGGGCACGGCGCTCCTGACCCGGGACGGCGGCGCGACGTGGGAGCTTCGCCAGATATCGGTCGCGCGCAGGGGCAACATCCTCACCGACCTGAAATGCGCCCAATTCACCGGCGGAGGCGTCCTCTGGATGACCGGCGAAAAGGGAGTGATCCTGAAAAGCCCCGACGGAGGAAGCAGCTGGGAGTCACGGTCTTTCATGCAGGAGAACTATTCGGTCGTGCACTTCACGTCTGAAAAAGAAGGTTTCGTCGCCGGGAGCGGCGGCATGGTCCTGAGAACCGAGAACGGCGGCGAGAGCTGGAAAAAATTCCGGATCCCGACCGATATGGTGAACGCGCTTCACTTCTCCAAGGGGCACATCCTGGCCGCCGGCAAGAACGGCCTGATCATGGTCTCGAGGGACAACGGGGCGACCTGGGACGGGATGGCGGGCAAGCCTTTCCTTGCCATACTGCTCAACTTCTTCGCGCCGTTCCTGTTCATATGGACGCTGTTTCTGTTCATCTACATCGTGCTCCCGAACACGAAGGTGCCGTTCAGGTACGGCGCTCTCGGCGCGACGTTCACCGCCGCGGTGTGGGTCGCGTTCATCCTCTTCTTCATCGTGTACATCAAGGCTTTCGCCTCGGGCACCTTCGCCATATACGGGGCGCTGGTGTCGATCCCGTTCTTCCTGCTGCTCGTGTACACCTCGGTGCTCATCGTGCTTCTGGGCGCGGAGGTCTCCTATGTCCTGATGCACCCGGCAGAATACCTTTCACCCGGAGCGGCCGAAGACGGCGGCGATATCGGGATATACGACGGCGTCGCGCTGCTCGCGGCCCTATACGGAAAATTCGAATCCGGCGGCGGACCGTCGGATTTCAGGGAGCTCGCGAAGGCCGCAGGAGGGAACGACGGGCTCGCTGCGCGGCTTCTTGAGAGGTTCGGGGAGGCCGGATTTCTCATTCCGGCCGAAAACGGCGGCTACCTGCCGTCGAACTCGTCGCGCAACATACGGATAATGGACGTCATGGATTCGCTGAACGCGGCGCCGTACGCCATCCCGGGCGGAGAGAGAAGAAGCGGCATCAGGAAATTTATGGGCGGGCTCTTCGATAAAATCCGGGCGGAACAGAAGAAAATCGTCGGCGAGACGACCATTGCGGACGTCATCGCGCATCAATAGGCGTAATAGCCGAAGATGAACGGGATCACCACGACATCCCCCTTGATGTCGTCGGGGACCCTGCCGAAAGTTTTCGACATCCTGATCGCGTCCACGCAGGAGCCGTCAAGCGGCTTGTTCCCGTACGAATCGAGCACGATCACATCCAGGATATTGCCGTCGCGGTTCAGGGTAAACGCGATCTTGACCTCCTGGCTCGGGATGGCCATAATCCTGGTTCTTCCCGGCGCATAGGTCCCGGTGATGGGATTGGACCCTCCCATGACCGCGTTCGCCATAAGCGGAGGGTACCAGTTGCCGGCGATCTTGTCCTTCATGTCCTTGAAATACTGGAAGTTCTTGAACTTCGCCGTATTGAACGAAAACAGGCCCTTGTTCGAATAAAAAACCGCGTTCTCCATGGTCACGTCGTTTTTATCCGGAATTTTTATCATGGCGTCATTGCCCGAAGCGGCCGCCTTTTCCGGATTGGAGCGGACCCTTTCCCTGACCGTCATATCGGATTCTTCGCCGACGAGGAGGTTTTTCCCGTCCCGGGTTATGGCGCCTGGCCTCGTCCTCGTTTTGGAAGCGGAGCCCTGCGACTGGATAATCCTGAAATCAAGCGAGTTATTCAGCCAGCGGTCGCCTTTCTTTGCGGTAAGGTATCCCTGCGCGGTCGAGTCCCGGTCAGAGAGAAGGGTCTTGCGGGTGATCTGCCTGCGGTCGTCCTGGTTGATGTTCACGATGATGTCCCTGTCTATTGAGTCGTCCCTCCGCAAAAACTCGTCCATGTTGAGCAGGCCCCTGAGATCGGGCAGCAGCATTGCGGTGAGCAGGACCATGTGCAGAAAAAGCGACATTACGATCGTCAGCGATGTCTGCACGCGGATGTTTTTCAGGATGTGCTGCATTTTAATCAGTTATAAATATATTGAAGATACTTCATGGGACTGAAAGCCTGTCCGTATGTTACAATGGTACACAACATCGCAGTTGAAGGCAAATGTAACACTCATGCCCTCACCCCCCCGCCCCCTCTCCCATGTTTTATTGAGATGAAGGGAGAGGGGGAGTAAGATATTTTTCTATTTGATGTAATAATATATTTACATTGTTAATAATTTCTTCATTGGTTATTCGTATGAATTTGATATTATTTTGTTCAATCAGGTATTGTCGAAATTCATCATATTCCTTTTGCTTCAAATGCACCTTTCCGTCAATTTCAATTGCCAGTCTTAATTCATGACAATAAAAATCCACAATAAATCCATCAATTACATGCTGTCTTCTGAATTTCAAACCCTTATATTTTCTGTTTCTTAAAAGTTTCCATACCTTAATTTCTTCAGGTGTTGATTGTTTTCTAAGCTGCTGTGCGAATATTTTTTTATTAAAACGCATATATTCCAGCAATTCCCCCTTCGCCCTTCGGGAGAAGGGGTTAGGGGATGAGGGCATTCAATAAAAATATAAATTATAATTAAGGTCTATGAATAATTGAAGAAATTTATTTCCTTTGAGAAGGGCGACAATTGCATTTGTATCAAGAATGTATCTATTCCCATTCATCCCTTAACGCCCTTTGGGTTTGCAGCCCATTGCCGTTCCATGACAGTCTTCCCGTAAGGTCGGAAAAATCATATTTTTTTCGGGGTTTATTCCTGCTTTCAATCAATAAAACAACATCAACATCCCCCCCCCTTAATGTGGTTGGAACATCGATTTTCAAATGACCATCGGCATTTACTTTTGCGTGAATCTTGAGCCGTTCCATGAATATCCCCTGATTGAAAAAATGACATCACTTGTATGGTATATTAATCCGTATAAATCAACAAAAAAAACCGCTCTTTCGAGCGGTTTTTTGCGGTATATGTTACTTGTTCGCTTCTTCCTCGAACTGTTTTCTGCGCTCCTCGAGGATCTTGTCCGCGTCCCTGCCCGAGATCGGGTCGTAGTGCGAGAACTTCATCTCGAAGGTCGCCTTGCCGCTGGTCATGGCGCGCAGGTCGATGGTATAGCGCAGCATTTCGGCCAGGGGCACCGTCGCCTTGACGACCGATATGTTGGAGCTGCCCTCGGCGCTGTCCATGCCGAGCACACGGCCCCTGCGGCTGGTGATGTCGCTTAAAATGTCTCCCATGAACTCCTTGTCGACGAACACGCTGACTTCCATGATCGGCTCCAGAAGCTGCGGGCCGGCCATCTCCATGGCCTTCTTGATGCAGTTGCGGGCAGCGATCTTGAACGACATCTCGGAGGAGTCGACGTCGTGGTACGAACCGAAGTAAAGCTCGGCCGACATGTCCACGACCGGGAACTTGCCGAGAATCCCTTCCTCGAGCGACTCGATGATGCCCTTCTGCACGCCCGGGATGTACTGCTTGGGAACCACGCCGCCGACGATGCTGTCGATGAACTCGTAGCCCTCGCCCCTTCCCCTGGGCCTGATCCTGATCGAAACGTCCCCGTACTGGCCGTGGCCGCCGGTCTGCTTCTTGTGCTTGTAGGCCGTCTCGGCCATCTTGGTGATGGTCTCGCGGTAGGCGACCCTGGGCTCTTTCGTGATGACCTCGATCTTGTTCTTCTCCTTGAGCTGGTTCAGTATGATCGAAAGCTGGAGCTCGCCCATTCCGGAAAGGACCGACTCCCTTGTCTCGGCGTTGAACTTGTAGGTGACCGTAGGGTTCTCGTCGGACACCCTGGCGAAGAACTGGCCGATCTTGTCCTCGTCGCCCTTGTTGGCGGCGACCACCGCGAACGAGAATACCGGGTCCGGGAGCTCGATTATCGGCAGCACCACGGGATCGGCCTTTGCGTCGCACAGCGTGTCGCGCGTGCTGGTCTTGACCAGCTTGACCACGACCCCGATGTCGCCGGCGCTGAGCTTGCTCACCTCGACCTGCTTGTTGCCCACCATGGAGAAGAGCTTGGTGATGCGCTCCTTGTCGCGCTTGGCGGGGTTGAACACCTCGATGTCATGGTTGAGCTCGCCCGAAACGACCTTCAGGTAGTTGAAACGTCCCGCATACTGGTCGATGTATGTTTTCCATACCACTGCAACCAGGCTTCCCTCGGGATTCAGTGCGACGATCTTTTCCTCGTTGTTGTTCGGGTTATAGCCCTTGTATTCCCTGCCGACAGGCGGTGCGGGTGCGAAATTGCGGATTATTTTCAGCAGGGCCTTGACCCCGTTGGCCTTTTCAGAGGCGCCGCACGCCACTGGCGAAAGCTTGGCCTGCGACAGCATCACGCCGATGCCGCTCGCGATCTCCTCGGGAGTGAGCTCGCCTCCATCGAGAAACTTCTCTATGAGGGCGTCGTCGGCCTCGGCCGCGAGCTCGACAACAGAATTCTTCGCCGCCTCTGCCGCGGCCTTGGCGTTGTCGGGAACGGCGGCGACAGCGACGTCCTTGCCGTCTGGTTTCGGAGTCAGGAGCTTCATGTCTATGAGGTCGATGACGCCGCTGAACCTGTCGCCCTCGCCGCTGGGTATCGCGAGAGGCGCGACTTTGGCTCCCAGGCCCTTGATCGAATCCACGACCGAATTGAAATTGGCCCGTTCCTTGTCCATCTTGTTGACGAAAAATATGCACGGAATTTTCTTCTCGGTGAGGTACCGCCAGGCTTTCTCGGTCTCGATCTGGACCCCGTCGACCGAATCAACCACCATGATGGCGCAGTCTGCGGCCTGGAGAGCGGCGCGGGTCTCGCCCACGAACTCGGCGGTGCCCGGCGTGTCGATGATGTTTATCTTGACTCCCTCGAACTCAACGAAGCCCATGGCGCACTTGAGGGACATCTTGCGCGCTTTCTCATCGTCGTCGAAATCCGAAACGAGGGTTCCGGCGGCCGCGCTTCCCATCTTGTCGATCTGCCCTCCAGCGAGGAGCATGGCGTCCAGAAGCGTCGATTTCCCGGTGCCGCCGTGGCCTATCAGGGCTACATTCCTGATGTCCCTCGTTTTATATTCCTTTGCCATCATGACCTCCATTGAATCCCAGTTTTTATCATCTCAACATGACTGTTCTGTAAAAGATGAACGTTTTCAGGACCGTTAGCGTAAGGCTCTTGAACAGGTTCTTTCTTGGCGCGGATTGTCGCTCTGCCGGACTGCCTGCAAAGCCGAAGTGTTCCCGACTCAATACAGAATAGCCTGTGAAACGAAAAGGTACAATTACAGGGATTTTTGTAAAGTATTTTTAGTGGCGGACCGAAAAATCATTTCCGGCGCAGGTATTCCTGGATGCGGTCCAGGCCCTCCCCGATGTTCCCGATCGAGTTGGCGTATGAAAAGCGTATGAACCGCTCCTGGCCAGACCCGAAATCCACCCCCGGGGTGACCCCGACCCCGGCCTTTTCGAGGATATCGAAGGCCGCGGCATAGGTATCGGTGAAAAAAGCGCCCGCGTCTGCGTACACGTAGAAGGCCCCGGTCGGCTCCACATGGATGACGAATCCCATTTCCCTGAGGCGGCGGATCATGTACATGCGCCTTTCGTTGTAGGTGGCCTTCATCCTCTCTATGTCCGGGCGGGCGTTCCTGAGGGCCGCGATCCCGGCGTACTGCACGAAGTTGTTCGCCGATATCATGAAGCTCTGGTGCATCCGCTCCATGACCGAGGAGAATTCCCTGGGGAAGATCAGGTACCCGAGCCTCCACCCGGTCATGGCGTAAAGCTTCGAGAAGCCGTTTATGACGAACGCCCTGTCGGTGAATTCCAGGATCGACCGCGCCCGGCCCTCGTACACCAGGCCGTGATATATCTCGTCTGAAAGGACGTACTGGTCGCCGAACCGGGCGATCTCGGCCAGGTTCTTCTCACCCATGACTATTCCTGTCGGGTTCGACGGCGAATTGATCAGGATGCCGCGCGTTCTCGGGTTCACCGCAGCCCTGATGGCCTCGACCCGGTACTGGAACCCGTCGGCCGGATCGGTCTGCACCTCGGTCATCTTGCCGCCCACGGCCTGAATGAAATTGGAATAACAGGCGTAGCGGGGATTCGATACGATCACCTCGTCATCGGGGTCCAGTATGGCGAGCATCATGAGGAGCATTCCGGGCGAGGTGCCCGAGGTGACCAGCACCTGGTCGGGCCCGATGGTCACGCCGTATTCGTTTTTATAGTACGAGCAGATCTCCTCGCGCAGCTCGATCATGCCCATGGCGTGCGTATAGTGGGTCTTGCCGCTCCGGATCGCCTCGACCGCTGCGCTGCGGATGACTTCGGGCGTGTCGAAATCGGGCTCGCCCACCTCGAGGTGGATGATGTTCCGCCCCTCACGCTCGAGCTCGGCCGAGCGGGCCATGACGTCCATGACCATGAATGATTTTACGTCCCGCACCTTGTGTGAAATCATCGCTCCACCCGCATTCCCATGAAAATGATAAAGGATACCCTGCCACCGGTATTCGAATCCGGCATTTATTTCAACAGGTTTTCATTGATCGTACAATATTTTTTCGGGCGTGCCCCTTCGCTCATGTCACCGGCGGTTCACGCACGATCTCTGCAGTGAGCCCCGCTCAGGGTCGGGCTGCTCCGGGCTTCGCTTCGCTCCGGCCCTCCCCTTAAAAATACCGCGGGCCCGTTCCCCGAGCTTTGTCGAGGGGCGGGCCAGGCCCTGCGCATCCCTCACGCGCATATAGTCGTCTGTCATACAGGAACAGCCTTCCCGGATCTCGCCGAGTCGAATTCCCGCTGCATCCGCTCCGAGGGCCTGCCTGAAAGCAGTGAGGCCGCGACTATGAATACGCATGAAATTAGGAATGAAGGGCCCAGCTCGTAAAGGCCGAATACGCCTCCGAGGGGCCTGAGCACGAGCTTCCATATGAATACGCTTATGCCGCCTGAAAGCATGCCCGCGACCGCACCCTGGATCGTGGTGCGCTTCCAGAAAAGCGAGAAGAGCATTATGGGGCCGAACGTGGCCCCGAAACCGGCCCACGCGAATGAAACCACCCTGAAAATGACGCTGGTCTCGTCCATGGCGATGATCACGCCTGTTACGGTTATCGCCAGGAGCGTTACACGAGACACCATCATGACCTGCCTGTCGGCCGCGTCCTTCTTCAGCAGGCCCTGGAATATGTTCTTTGAAAACGCCGAAGCGGCTATGAGCAGATACGAGTCAGATGAGCTTATCGTTGCAGCGAGAATCCCCGCCATCGCAAGGCCCGCCAGAAGCGGAGGCAGCAGCTTCGAAGACATGAGGATAAAAACATTCTCCGCCGCACCGGAAGTGGCGAGCGAACCCGGATACAGACCCCTCCCGATAATGCCGATCATGACCGCGGCGAACATGCAGATGACGGCCCAGGTCACGGCAAGGCGCCTTGATTTCTTCAGATCGTCGACTTTGCCGATCGCCATGAAACGCAGAAGCACCTGCGGCATGCCGAAATAGCCGAGGCCCCATGAAAGGGTCGATACGATCGTCAGCAGACCGTAATCCCCCGCGGGCCCGAAAACCGGCCTGCCGCCCTCGACCGGCTGCGCGCCGTTTACCAGTACGGGCTGCGCGATCCCGAAGAACTCCCAGAAACCGGGTATGTTCCTGACATTTTCGATAATCCCGGCCGGACCGCCCGCGGCGGCGGCGGAAACGGTTAGCACCGCCCCAAGCGCCGCAATCATCACCACGCCCTGCATGAAATCCGATGCGCTCTCGGCGAGGAATCCCCCGAGAAAGGTGTACATGATCACGAATACCGCCCCGGCGATCATCATGCTGTGGTACGAAAAGCCGAACAGCGCATTGAAGAGCTTCCCGCATGTCACGAAGCAGCTGGCCGCGTACACGGTAAAAAACACGAGAATGAATATTGCGGCGATGTTCATGAGTATTTTTCTTTCATCATGGAACCTGTTGCTGAAATAATCGGGGATCGTTATTGCATTGTCCGTGACGGCCGAATACCGTCTGAGCCGTTTTGAGACCAGCAGCCAGTTCAGGTATGTGCCGATCGCCAGCCCAATCGATGTCCAGGCCGCGTCCGCGAGCCCGCACCAGTACGCCACGCCGGGCAGCCCCATGAGAAGCCATCCGCTCATGTCCGAAGCCTCGGCGCTCATCGCGGCGATCCACGGGCCGAGCGTCCGTCCGCCGAGAAAATAGTTCTCAGAGCTCTCATTTGCGCGCCTGGCGAAATGGAGCCCTATCCCCATCACCACGAGCATGTATGCGCTCATGGCGATGAAAATCTGCACCGTGTCACCTTTCATAATTATCCCGTTGAAAGATTTTCAATTCATTCAATGACGATCGATTACAATCAATCGTATTCATCGACCGGGCATCCCGATCTTCGGCCCGGATGACTCATAATTGACCGGTATGACGCTGCGTGCAAGGCTTTTTTAATGCGGGCTGCAAACGCTGCTTAAGACGGGTTTTCAATATGGATGGAGAACATGTTTTTATTATCCTGCCTGATATATGAGAAATTTCCGCCGAGCTCCGCGGCGAGAGTTTTAATCAGCAGCATGCCGAATCCCTCGGGATGATCGACGCTGAAATCCTCACCGGGGCCGAGTCCGTCGTCCGATACGCTGATTACAATGCCGTTTTGATCTTTCAGGAATTCTATCCATATTTCGCCATTTTTCTTATCGGGAAAAGCGTGCTTGAACGCGTTGGTGACCAGTTCGTTTACGATGAGGCCTATGGCGGTCGCGTCTCTGGTCCTGACCCTTGCAGCGCCGTATTTTTGCATGAACCGGATATTTCCCATTTCGGTTGAATAGGTGTTCATGAACGAGCCGATCACGGAATGCAGGTATTGGTCGATTCGGACCTCGCTGACTGCGTCGGTCTGGAACAGGTGGTTGTAGAGGCTGGTCAGCGAGGCGATTCTTCCTTGCAGGCTTTCAAGGACCGTATTGGCGTCACGGGGCGCCGGGTTCTCCATTTCAAGGCTGATGATGTTCGTGATCATCGCGAGATTGTTCTTGATGCGATGCTGGAGCTCCCGGAGCAGAGACTGTTTCTCTTGAACCATTTTTTCAAGGGTATTTTCGGTTTTCTTTCTGTCTGTGATGTCAAGGACGATGGCTGCGATGGCGCCGGACTTGTCATTCGGGTCTACAGGGCATAAATACAGCATGACGTCAATGAGCGTCCCGTTTTTATGTCTTAGCCGGGCGTCGATAATCCCCAGCCCCTTACGCTCCATTTGTTCGTAAAGAAATTTCCCGATACGCTGAAACTCCTCATCGTCAGGATAGAGAATACGCGTCATGTTGTTCAACATTTCTTCCCTGGTATAACCGGAAATATTTGAAAGGGCCGGATTCACGTTTATAAATCTCCGGTTCTGAAGCAGCCCCACCCCGACAGGAACGGACTCAAAAAGGCTCCTGAATTCGTTCTCGCTTTTTTTTCGGGCCTCTTCCATCTTTTTTCGTTCGGTGATATCGAGAACCGTCGCGATAACGCCGGCCTGGAGATTGCCCGGGTTCAGGGGACTCAGGTTTATTAAGACGTTTACCGTCTTCCCGTCCTTATGCCTGAGACGCGATTCGGATACCCCGATTTCACCGCGTTCGAGAATTCCATACAGGTTGCCGATCAGATTGTACTCCTCGTCATTGAAATAAAGCTGCCGGGTCGTTTTCCCCAGCAGCTCTTCCTGTGAATATCCGGTTATATTACACAGGGATTGGTTTATCTTTATGAGTATCCTGTCGATAAGCAGCGCGATGCCGGCGGTGCTTGCCTGGAAGATGCTGTTCAGGATCGCTTCCCTGGATCTCAAGGCTTCCTCGGCCTGCTTGATGTCGGTAACCTCGAGCAGCGTCAGCACCGCCCCCGCCGATTGATCGTGCGGATCTATGGGGCAGGCGGTTATCAAAACATCGATCAGGCTGCCGCTTTTATGACGGATGCGCGCCTCGCCGATTCCCCTGCCCTCCCGCTCCATCATGCCGTACACGTCCCTGCCCACCCGTAAATATTCTTCCTCGTCAGTGTAACAGATATGGGCTGACCTGCCAATCAGCTCCTCGGATGAATAACCGATCATTTTACAAAAGAGTGCGTTAACCTTGTGGAAATGGCGGTCTTTCATCACGCAGATACCGGCCGGGCTCGCGTCGAACATGCTGCGGAATTCCTTTTCGCTGTCCCTGAGCGCCTTTTCGGAGAGATTATGCTTGATTAACAGTTTTTCAAGCTCGTCATTGGTTCTTATCAGCTCTTCCATGCTCGCCTGAAGCTCTTCGTTTGTGGCTTCGAGCTGTTCATTTGTCGATTGCAGCTCTATGGATTTTGACTCATTCACCAGGTTGGCATCGTATAATCTAAAGGCCATCCTGATTGAGGCCATCAGGACCGTTTCGCCGCTGTTTTTTACCACGTAGCCGAATGACGTGATCTTTTCGGTTTTATCCACAATTGCCTGTTCGGTGTGGCTTGAAAGGAAGAGTATCGGTATGTTTTTAAGCCTTAAAATATTTTCCGCGGCCTGGGTGCCGTCAATGCCCGTTCCCAGGTCGATATCCATAAGAATGACGTCGATATCCTGATTATTCAGCGCCATCTCGACAGCCCGCTCTCCGGTATCTGCACTGAGCACGGTGTATCCATGCTTTTCGAGCATGCGGGACTCGATCGCCGATGTCACTGCTTCGTCCTCGACCAGGAGGACGGTTTTAAAAGCATTGTGGTTCATAATTAATCCAGGATTCCGGTGCGATGCCGAACCGATCACAGACATCAAAAATCAAAACTTTATCCATTGGATTTCATGACCCTGAAACCACACAAGGCAAACCATGACAGGATGATATCACGTTTTAACGCGCTCATCAATACTATTTTATGAGTTCTGTTTTTCGTACATGAACCAGGCAGATGCTGCCATGCGGAAAAGCATACAGGAAGTTCAGTGGCCCAAAACCAGTTGCACAGGACACAAGAGGTTTTGGTTATCAGAAGGGGTTCCGCCCCTTCACCCCGGTTTCGTATCAGTTTGTGCCGTAAAGAACATAGAAGCAACCACGGTTCGACCCGGGCTCTGAGCGAAGCCGAAGTGCAGGCAACCCGGAAGATTAACTATTGACAGGAATTGTCATGTGTGCAAGGTTTTTTTAAATTAGCGCTTGCGCTCACCAGGGGAGCACTCGGTTTCGGCTATCCCTGCCCATTCCTGGTAGTTGAAAAACCGGGGTCGGGCCAGCTTGCCATTAATGTGCTGTTGATCGACCTGTCCTTTGCTGGTATTGCTGCAGTGCTGGTGACCGCCGACAGGAGATTTAAAATCGGGAGAATCCCGAATTATCACGAATTGCATTATAAATAATAATATGTGACGGGGAGCTTAATTATGACGTATGGGAAGGGACCGGCTATAAAAGATAAAAAAGTCGTCTGGATCACAGGCTCTTCTTCCGGCATCGGCGAAGCCCTGGCAAGGGAATACAATGCCCGGGGCGCTTTCGTTGTGCTGTCTGCACGAAGGGAAGAGCTCCTGAATAAAGTTAAAAGTGAATTGAAGCACCCGGAGCACGCCATGGTGCTCCCCCTGGATATAACCAAGTATGATGCCATTGATGAAAAGGTCGAGAAGGTCATGGCCCGGTGCGGCAGGATAGATGTGTTGATCAATAATGCAGGCATAGATTACAAAGACTGGGTGAGAAATACACCTCTATCGATATACCGGAAGGTGATGGAGGTAAATTTCTTCGGAAATATTGCCCTCACGCTTAAAGTGTTGCCCCTGATGGAAAAAACCGGGACCGGGCATATTGCCTGCGTCAGCA
This sequence comes from Spirochaetota bacterium, assembly GCA_022709405.1. Lineage (GTDB taxonomy): Bacteria > Spirochaetota > UBA4802 > UBA4802 > UBA5550 > JAKLIV01. The sequence continues at coordinate 7,432 of JAKLIV010000064.1, read as the reverse complement.
GCGTGAATGGCGTATTGAGTGACAAATGCAGCTCGGCCTATTCAGCGGCAAAACACGGGTTGCACGGGTTCTATGATGCTCTCCGCGCCGAAAGCCCCGAGGGCATTACCGTTTCCCTGATAACTCCGGGATACATCCGTACCAGTATCACGGTTAACAGTCTTAACGGCAGGGGCCGCACTTTCGGGCAGCTTTCCGAGGCTTCGCTGAAAGGTATGCCGCCGGAAAAAATGGCAATATACGTGGTTACGCGACTTGAGAAAAAATCACCCTTGATTTTCGTGGGAGGTTTCCCCGAACGCATGGCCATCCTGATCCATGACTGGTGTCCCACATGTTTTTACAAACTGGCACGAAAACTGGAGCCGGAGTACATCAACACGAAGTGATACAGGTACCCGGCGGAAACCCGTTGTGCGGGACACAACAAGGAGAGGATGTAACCAGGGGCTTCGCCCCTGGACCCCGCGAAAGACTGTTCACCTAACCCGAATGAGTAACTATTTTAAAAAACCCGGATGCAGGGTTTTTTTAAATTTCGCGCGCCGAAAATTAATATTTTTTAATGATGATATTAATCGGGTGTATATATTATTATTGATATTCTATAATGACATGTTATCGTGGATTAAAGTGACTTTCAATTTTGCATGAGAGGGGTTTTATGATCAAAAAATTCAGTCTAATACTCACAAGTGCTGCATTTTTACTGATACTTGGCCTACCGGCCTGTGATGATGAAAGTTCTTCTGAAGATAAACCAGAATTCGCCGGAATATGGGAACATGAAGTTGCGGATGGTGTTGAGAGTCTTGAATCAAATGGCAAGACCTTCACGTTCAGATCAACCAGGCCGGGCAATGCAGGCTTTTACACCATGGAAATAGTAAACTACGACGAGGAGCTGGATCAAATCTACGCTGTAATAACCGAGAAAAGTTTCTATTATACCGCGTTTACTGGGGCACGCTGGATAGTTTATTACTGGGCGGATGGAGATGACATGCAGGAGATGATGTGGCAGATCTCGACCTCAAGCTTTTCTGACGCTTATGGTCAACCTGCTACAGGCCCATATGTAAAACAGTAATCATTAATGATCGCACTCTTCAAAAAGACCCGGCCCCTGCACCGGGTCTTTTCATACACTACATTCCACAAAGCCATTTCTCTGAAACGCCTCCGTGGAATGTCGGCAACCTTTCATAAACATCTAACCGATTATCTATTGACAAAAAAGCCCCGGATGCAGGTTTTTTAAAATTTTTGCATCAAATCATCCCTTTTTCTGACTACTATATGATTCCCATTCAGGCATACAGGAGGCGGCACATGGCGATAGCACACTTGAACCCGGTACTCGAATCGATCAGCGGCAGCGTGGGGAAGCTCGTGTTCTACGAGCGGTACGGCAAAACGGTCATGCGCGCGTATATCATCCCGCCCAATCCCCGCACCGCGGCCCAGCAGGCCAACCGCTCGCGGTTCAGGGACGCCATGGCCTCATGGCGGCAATTGCCGGATTACGAGAAAGATTCCTACAACCGCAGGGCAAAAAATCTCGGGCTTACCGGCCACAACCTCTATATCTCGCGGTACATGAAGGGAACAGCCGGTGCGGAACGCGTGCAAACTGTGACTGTTCTGGCGTACAAGGGGGATAATGACGACGGATTGTTTCTTGATTCTTCCTCCCCCTCTCCTTTCAGGAGAGGGGGCCGGGGGGTGAGGTCACCTTCCCTTCACCCGGCCTTCCGCTCCGTCACCGCTCCGTCGACGGATGCGCTCTTCCTGCCTGCCGGTACGCTGCCGCCTCGCATGAACCGGGCGGAACGCTCCTGACCGGAAAAGGCGCTAAATCAGTTTTCCCATGTGCTTCAGCGTTCTCACGAGCTGGCTCACATAGCTCATCTCGTTGTCATACCACGCGACGACCCTGACCTCGAACACTCCGGTTCCGCTGCGCGCGACATATGTCTGCGTGGAGTCGAACAGCGAGCCATAATGCATCCCGATGACGTCGCTCGATACGATCTCTTCTTCCGTGTATCCGAACGATTCGTCAGAGGCGGCCTTCATTGCTTCATGAATACCTTCGAGCGTCACGGTCTCGGTCGAATCCTTCAATACGGCGTCCAGTATCGTAATTGAGCCGCTCGGCACCGGAACCCTCTGGGCCGACCCCGAAAGCTTGCCGTCCAGCTCGGGTATGACCAGCCCGATGGCCTTTGCCGCGCCCGTAGTGTTCGGCACGATGTTCATGGCGCCCGCCCGCGCTCTCCTGAAGTCGTTCTTTCTATGGGGCCCATCGAGGATCATCTGGTCCCCGGTATACGCATGAATCGTGGTCATGAAACCGGTCCTGATTTCCCTGTAATTGTTCAGGGCCTTCGCCATGGGAGCCAGGCAGTTGGTGGTGCATGATGCGCCCGATACGATCGTGTCCTCCTTTTTCAATATATTGTGGTTGACTCCGTACACGATCGTCGGCAGGTCGTCGCCCGCAGGCGCCGAAATCAGCACTTTTTTCGCGCCGGCGTCGAGATGAACCTGCGATTTTTTCTTTGACGTGAAGAAACCGGTGCACTCGACCACGATGTCGATTTTCAGGTCCTTCCAGGGCAGCTTCACCGGGTCCGGCTCCTTGTAGATCCTGATCTTCTTTCCGTCAACGAGGAGTGAATCTCCATCGCTGGCGATCGTATGATGGGTATAGTTTCCCTGGACGCTGTCGTATTTCAGCAAGTAGGCGAGCATTTCGGGTTTCGCCAGGTCGTTTATGGCAGCGATCTCGACATCGCTGCCTTCAAAAAGCTGGCGGAACGCGAGCCTTCCTATCCGCCCGAATCCGTTGATTGCTATTCGTATCATTTATTCCTCCTGAAGCAGTTAAGAAACGTGATTTTTTAAGGTTGTTCATAATTAATTCTTACCATAAAAAAGCCCTGCATGCAAGGCTTTTAATTTTATGGCTCTCTCCGGAATGTTGGGAAGAGCCCCCTAAATCCCCCAGAGGGGGACTTTAAACTGTTTTCTAATAATACATGTATTTCAAGCCCCCCAATGGTGGTGTGTGGGGGGGATTAAGAAGACTATGACCATCGTCACCTGAAAATATTTATGAACGTCGTGATAATCACCGCGTTGACCAGGTCGATGAAGAACGCGCCGACGACCGGAACCACGAGGAAGGCGCGCCGCGCCGGGCCGTAGCGCTCGGCCAGGGATTCCATGTTCGCCATCGCGTTGGCCGTGGTGCCGAGCATGAAACCGCAGAACCCGGCGCACGTCACCGCGGCGTCGTAGTCGCGGCCGAAAAGCCGGTACAGCGGCCACACGCACGCCGCCGCCACCAGCACCACCTGCGCCAGTATTATCACGAGCATCGGCACCGCGACCGCGGTAAGCTCCCAGAGCTTCAGGGTCATCATGGCCATCGAAACGAAAAGGGAGAGGGACACGGTTCCGATATCGTCGATGTACCTCTGGGACAGGGAAAGCGCACCGGTCATGTCCGAAACATTGCGGATTACGGCCCCGGCGAACATGGCCCCTATGTAGGCCGGCAGCGTTATGCCCGCGCTCTCAAATCCTTTGCTGATCCAGAACCCCGCCCACATCGCGGTAAGGATCGCCACGAGGTTTTTCAGGAGCGCGAAGGACTCGATCGCCTCCCCTTCGGGCGCGGCAGGCGGAGGATCATGCAGTTGGCCCTCGAGCACCTCCGCCGCGACCGGCGGGGCTTGATGCTTCGTATCGGCTGCCGCCCTTCCGGGGTGAAACCGTTCGATCAGCCAGGTCCCGATCGGCGCGCCGATGAGGCCTCCGCACATGATTCCGGTCATTGCCGAGGCGACGGCAACGGTCGCGGCTCCCTGCACCCCGGCCTTTTCAAACAGGGGCGCGAAGGCAAGGCCTGTAGCGGGCCCGCCCACAAGCGTTGCCGAGGAGTTGAGCACGCCGAACAGCGGATGCTGGCCCAGAGGCGCGGCAAGCGCTATCCCGACCGCGTTCTGGACAAGGGTGAATCCGACCGATATCGCCAGAAATACCAGGATCATCGAGCCTCCCTTTCTGAACAGGGTCAGGCTGCTCCCGAACCCTATGGTGGTGAAAAAAGCCGTCATCAGGGGAACCTGCAGGGACGTATCGAAGCGCACCGGGTCCACGCCCGTATTTCTGAACGCAAGCATGGTGATCGCGACCACCAGGCCTCCGACTACCGGGGCCGGCAGGTTGTAGCGCGACAGCGGAGGTATTATTCTGCGCAAGCCGTATCCCAGAAAAATGACAAGCCCGGCGAGGGCGGTCGTCTGAACCATATCGAGCGTGAACATGGATTACTCTGAGCAAAATATCCGCCGCCGGTCAATACTATTTTTAATCCCCCAGGCAGAGTCGATAACGCATAAAAAAATCCCGCCGAAAAATGATATACATAATAACAAAATGATGCTATAATACCATCTGTAAAGCTGTTGCGCCGCATCCGGACTCCAATAATGGTTAACGTTAGTTTAAATGGGCCAAACCGGGAATACACATAAAAAGATACTGCTCGTCGAGGATGAAACCGTCACCTCGACGGCCGAAACGAAGATAATTGCCGGATTCGGATACGAAGTCATCCCGGCCTTCAGCGGTGAGGACGCGGTAAAAATCTCCCTTGAAGACGATGAAATCCGCCTTGTGCTCATGGACATCAACCTCGGCGAGGGAATCGACGGTACCGAGGCCGCGAGGCGGATAATGGCTGCGCGCAATCTCCCGATCGTGTTCCTGACCTCGCATTCGGAAAAAGAATACGTCGACAGGGTCAGGGAAATCACGAGATACGGCTACATCATCAAAAACTCGGGCAATTTCGTGCTCCAGTCGTCGATCGAAATGGCCTTCGAACTGTTCGACGCCCATCAGCGGATACTGGAAAAGGAGGAACAGTACCGGAAAATGGTCGAGGCCGCGCCATTCGGGATCGCAGTGCATTCCCATGGCGTCATTTCATACATCAATCCCGCAGGCATGAATATCATCGGTTATAGAAAAATCGATGATGCGATCGGCGAGCATCTTCTCGATCGGGTGCACCCCGACTCCCGCCCGCTGGTCATAGAGAGGATGCAAAAACAACTCGCCGACGGACATGACGCCCCGGCTACCGAAGAAAAACTGCTTCGCACAGACGGCGGGACCAGGTTTGCCGAAGTCTCCGCCATCCAGTCGGGGGTCATGGGAAAAAACGCGGTCATGACATTTTTCAACGACATCACCGACCGCAGAAACGCCGAACACAAGGCCGAGGAGGTCAACCGCAGACTTCAGGTGGAGCAGAGATTCAACAGGCTCCTTTTCGACACATCGCCGGCATATATCGTGGCCATCGACTTTTCAGGCAAGACCCTGATGATGAACAAGGCCCTGCTCGACATACTCGAATATTCACCCAAGGAAGTCCGGGACACCGACTATCTGTCCACGTTCGTTCACCCGGATGACCGTCAAAGCGTAGCCGGGATTTTCAACGCAATCACCTTTCAACATACTCACACGGTCAATCAAAACCGCATCGTCAGCAGGTCCGGAAACACGCGCCTGGTCGAATGGCACGGCAGAACCGTTAAAAGCGAGAGCCCGGAAGACAACTTTTTCGTCGGAGTGGGCATCGACATCACCGAGCGCACGAAAAGCGAAGAGCTGGTCCGCGACTGGAAAGACCGGTACAAGCTCATCGTCGAGGCCTCGGGCCAGGTTGCGTACGATTACGGCACCGGGACCGGCGAAATCCTCTGGGCCTCGTCGCTGGAAAAAATCCTCGGATACGGACCCGACGAGTGCAGAGGCGGCATTCATCAGTGGGAAGGCTGGCTGCATCCCGATGACAGGGATCAAACCCTGAAAAGCCTGGGAGAGGCCGAGGCGAACTGCGCCTACTGGGACACGCGATACCGGCTCAGACATAAAAACGGCGGTTATGTCTGGGTGCGCGACAGGGGGTTCTTCATCCCCGGCTCATCGGGAAAGGCCGTGCGCCAGCTCGGCATGATGGAAGACATCACCGACCGCATGAACGCCGAGGACGAGATCCGGAAAAAAAACGATGAGCTGGTCAGGCTCAACCTGGAGCTCGGCTCGACCGTCGAGAAGCTCGAGGATGCAAACGAGAAACTGACCGCCATTAACAACGTGTTCGAGGCCGCCAACGAAGAATTCATACAGACCACGCTCAGGCTCCAGCGCGTCGACCGCGACCTGCGATCGAGCGAGGCCAGGCTCCGCGCCATGGTCACCAACATAAGCGACGTCATAGCGATCATCGACGCCGACGGCACGATCGTGTACAAGAGCGACAACATAGAAAAAATCTTCGGCTGGAAACCGGCCGAACTTGTCGGATTGAACTACGCCGAAACGGCCCACCCGGACGATGTCGAACGGATCAGGAGCGGTTTCACCGCCCTCCTGAAGCAGGAGAACGCCTCGACTACCGTGGAATACCGGTACAAGATGAAAGACGGCGGCTACCGCACGATACACCTGACGGCCATGAACCTGGTCGGCGATCCGGACATCAGGGGAGTGCTGGCCAACTACCACGACATCACGAATGCGAGGCTCGCCGAGCAAAAAATACAGAAACTGCTGACCGAAAAAGAGCTCCTTCTCAAGGAGGTGCACCACCGCATAAAAAACAACATGAACACCATAATGAGCCTGATCTCGCTGCAGTCCGAAGCGGTCCGGGACACGCCCGCGTTCCCGATCCTCTGCGACGCCAACAGCCGCATACAGAGCATGATGGTGCTGTACGACAGGCTCTATCATTCTGAAAACCTGAGCGAGATGTCGGTCAGGGACTACCTCTCGCCGCTGGTCGATGAAATAGTAAGGCTGTATCCCCACAGGGGCGTCATATCGACAGAAAAGAACATCGGGGATTTCGTTCTCGGCATCAAGCACCTGCCGGTGCTCGGAATCATGATCAACGAGCTGCTGACCAACTCAATGAAGCACGCATTCAAAGAAAAGCAGGACGGCCTGATTTCGCTCTCCGTAGCGCGAAACAGCGATACCGTGCGCGTCGTTTTCGAAGACAACGGATCCGGCCTGCCTGAATCGGTCAATTTCGAGACATCGCCGGGTCTCGGCCTGCAGATCGTGGGCATCCTCGCAAAGCAGATCGACGGCGTGATCACGATCGACCGCAGCGCCAGGACCAGGTTCATCCTCGAATTCAAACCCTGACGGCAAACAAAAAAACCTTGCACGGCCGGCACGGGGCGGATATGCTGGATACATTCCCCACCGAGGATTTAATGCAATGAAAAACAAAAAAATCATCGTCCCGCTGACCATCATCATCGCGGCCTACATCGTCATCTCGCTGACGGCCGACTTCTATGCCGATTACCAGTGGTTCAACGTCAACCGCGGC
>JAKLIV010000063.1 GCA_022709405.1 Spirochaetota bacterium | reverse complement strand
GGGGAAGGGGCATGGGCCAGGGATACACCTTGAATGTGCCGATGGCCGCGGGCAGCGGCGACAGGGAATACGAAACCGCTTTCGAAGAACGGATCTGTCCGGCGATCGAGAAATTCTCTCCGCAGATAATTCTCGTGTCGGCCGGGTTCGACGCGCACCGCGCCGACCAGCTTTCATCCATCAGGCTTTCGACCGATGCCTATGCCGGGTTTACGAAAAAACTGATGCAAACAGCGTCGAAATGCTGCGACGGCAGAATCATCGCCGTGCTTGAAGGGGGATACAATCTTGACGCGCTGAGCAACAGCGTCGCTGCGGTCGTCGGCGCCTTTGTCGAAGGATAGTGGAGGTTGTTTCATGCATGTTTTTTCGGTGAAAACGAGCGCGCACGAGGAGCTCCTCGACATCACCTCCCGGGTCGAGGCCGCTGTCAGGGAAAGCGGGATAATGGACGGCATATGCTGCGTGTACACGCCGCATACAACGGCCGCGATAACGATCAATGAAAATGCTGACCCCGATGTCCGCAGAGATCTGCTGAAGGGGTTGCGCCACCTCGGCCTGGAGAACGTGTCGTTCGATCATGCGGAAGGGAACTCTCCCTCGCACGTCAAGTCGAGCCTTGTCGGGTGTTCCGAAACGATAATCGTGAACGACGGGTCCCTGGCGCTGGGAACCTGGCAGGGAATCTACTTCTGCGAATTCGACGGGCCGCGGACCAGAAAGGTTTACGTGAAGATTATTTGATCTCTTTCGGCTTGACGTTCATGATCCGCTCTTCGGTTTTGAATTTTCGGGCGCAGCACTGAAGACCGGCATCAGTCGAACCTGAATGTCGGGTACCGGTCGACAAGCCCGGCGATATACGCCAGGACCCGTGCCGTATAGCGGTAATACCTGGTCAGAAAATCAAACAGGAAGAACGGCCATCTGCCTGTGAAAATTACCGAAAACAGTCCTATTATGTAAATCAGCGGGATAACGACCGCAAGAATGCCGAGTATCAGCAGATGGGGCGCCGCAGCGGCGAGGATGCCGACCACTGACAGTCTGAGCGCCGACAGGAGCCTCGATCGGCGGTAGGGGCTCGTAACGTTCATCTGCAGGGCGTAATCGATCCTTTCCCTTCCGGCGAAAATCGGGGCCTCTTCGACAAACCCCAGCAGCGAGGCGGATATCGAGAGGAAGTACCTGATGGTGTTCTCCTGTATCTCGGAAAAGTCCTCGATGGCCTGCTTCGTTGAAAGCACGACCAGATTGTTTATGAATCCCAGAATTATCGAGAGGACCGTGTACAGGGTCAGGACGATGAAATGCGGAACCATCGCCAGAAGGAACAGCTGTGCGAGCCGGATAAGCGCGCCCGAGCGGGAGTACTTGATTGAGTAATCAGCAGACAGGTTAACCGATCCGCCCGGTACGGTGTCGGTAATCCGGCCTTTTTTCTTTCCGCCGGCGTCGACCGGCGCAATATTTGACTCGATGTCGATGAGGTCGTCTTCGAGCATGTCTACGCGCTTCTTCGCCGACGCGGTTGACGGCGCTTCCCCTTCAAACGATTCGAAGTCGATGTCCGGGACGTCCTCGTCGGATTCGAGCTCGCCGGATTCGAGGAGGTCCATTCTGTCGGTGAGGGTCTCTTCGCCGAGGATGTCGTCGGCTTCCTTCAGTTTTTTTTCTATGTTGTCCACGCTGAGCGAGGGGTCAATATCGTCGATCGAGAGCTTGATGTCTTCCTCGTCTTCCGGCGCCGCCTTTGATGCGGTCGCGGAGGAGAGCTCCTCGGCGGTGAGTTCCTCGATCGTCAGTCCTGCATCCTCGAGGGTTATTTTTTCGTCGTCGTCGGGGACTTCGCCTTTTTTGATTTCGCTCGTTTCGTCCAGCTGGATGTCGAGACTGTCGAGGTCAAGGGTGATGTCCTCCTCTTCTTTATGCCTGGCCCGGGAAGCGGGCCTGGCAGGCTCCTCGAAGAATTCGACGGCTTCGATATCGTCAGGTTTTTCGCCCTCGGATATCGTTTCGCCTTCCTTGAGATCGATGTCGAGCGTGTCGAGGTCAAGGGTTATATCGTCGTCAGGCTCTGACGTGCGGGCCTTTGCCGCCTGACTGCCTTTCGGGGCATTGTCCCCCTCGTCCAGGTCTATTTCGAGTGAATCGAGGTCTATGGTGATGCTTTCATCTTCGTCGGCCTCGTCCTTTGAATAGACTTCTTCGGTCTTGATTTTTTCCTTTGAAGAAGGTTGTATGAAAAAATCGTCGAGGTCGCCGGTCTCTCCGCCGGGGGCCTTTTTCGAAGGGGTTTTTTCGGCGTCCAGCTCCAGGGGCTCGAAATCGGCCAGAAGGTCTTCTTCGGCGGGCCTGCCCGCTGCTCCCTTTGCCGGGCTTATATCGTTTTTCTCGTCGTAAACCGGTATGTCGTCGAGTTCATCGAGACTGCCGATTTCGGCGCCGATATCGTAGTCTTCGTCTTTTTTCTTGCCTGCAGCAACGGGCCTCTGTTTTCCGGCTGCTATCTCTATGTCTTCCAGGTCCAGGTCTCCGGCGACGTCGATCTCCAGTTCATCGGGTGTTCCAGCGGATTTTTTTCTCGCCGAAGAGTCGTCGATATCGAGATCAAGATCGAATTCGTCTTCGGGGGCCTTCCTGTCGGATTTTTTTCCGGATTCAATAGTCTCATCGAAAAAGATGTCATCTTCCGGAGCGGCTGATTTGCCGGATGACGGTTTTTCCTCTCCCAGGTCGAAATCCCCCAGGTCCAGGTCATCTTCGGGAACGGGTTTTTTCGGCTGCGGTTTTGCCGTCGGCTCGCGGTCGAATTCGGGGAGACCGCCAAAATCATCATCAACAGCCATCGCGGTGCCTACGCCGGCCTTCGGCGCTTCAAATTCTTCAGTACCGGCGAATTCGCCGCCGCCCAACATGTCATGGCCGGAATCCTTGTTGTCAATGATGTTCTCAGCTGAGCATTTCGGGCAGTTAAAGGCGAATTTTTTATTGGCTACTTTTTCATCTTTAACCGCGAATGCTGAATTACAGTTTGTGCACCTGACGATCATTGCGTTCTCCTGGAACTATCTGCCTGGAAAGTATTTTTCGTTTAAATTATGCTGGATGATTATCGGCGAAATGAAGAAGAAAAGGGCCATGAACCATTTCATGTCCCGTCCGTTGAGCGATTCCGATTTCTGCATGTATCTGAGGTTGATGTACAGGCTCCATATGCCTGCCGAGAATACAGTCAGAACGATATTGATTACCGGGTCGTCGTTGAAAACCCTGCTTGCCCGGGCCAGCCACCAGAAATAATACAATCCTCCGGTCAGGATAAAGAGTAACAACAATACCACCAGGTTGTTTTCAGGTATGTAATTTTTCATGAGATGAACCCTTTGGTTTTCATATACCTATATATATGCTATTAACGGCCTCTCAGGTCAATTTATTTATAATTTTTCGATGATTTATACGTTAAACTTTTTTATGGGCACCCCTAAAAATCAGGTTTTTCATTATTTAAAAAATGATGAAACCTGATTTTACCAATGAATATGCCCACAAGGGAACATCCATAATGTAATTTTTAGAGGTTCCCTTATAAAGGTTAGTTCAGGGTATTTGACTATATACATAATACAACAGATGCCATGGTATGTCATGTTTTTTATGGGCGCCTCGTAAACGGCGATTTTCATTTACTGGAGAATGCAAAACCCGTTTGCAGTTCGTCAAAGGCGAGGCTGTAATCCCCAATAAGATTTGACACAATCGTGCATTAAATCATACTGCGATTGAATTTCGTAAATCCGGACATGGTCGCGATCATGAACCTGCTGAAAAAATATATCTCCGGCGATTCCCTGGGCTGGCTGCTCGAAACCTCCGATCCCGATGTCCGTTATCTGACGCTCAGGGACGTGCTCTGTCGCGCCGGAGAGGACGACTATCGCGCAGCCGAGTCCTTCATCGCGGGCGCGCCGGGTTTGAAGCCCGGAAAAGACGGTGTTCCGGGGAACCCGAAGCGCTACGACCTGTACTCCACCGGGACGCTGTGGGCCTTCGCCGAAATGGTCGGGAGGGGTCTCGATCGTCGAACAGGGCTTGTCGTGAAAACCGCAGAGTTTCTTTCAAGGGCCGGGATAGGCGAGTCGGGCGGATTCTCGCTTCCCTGGAAGCCCGCAGCGGAGTCTGCGCTGTATACCGGCGAGATGGTGCGGCTGCTGCTTTCGGCGGGCGTTATGGATGACAGAACCGAATCCGGGATCGCCTGGGTTCTCGAGCGGCAGAGGCATGACGGGGGATGGCTGCACTGGCAGGTAGGGGGATGGACCGATCTGGCTTCTTTTCTCCTGCTGAACCGACCGGGTCGCGGGCTTGCGAGGGAGACCGACCCTGCGGTCATGAGCTGTCCTTACGCTACGATCGCCTGCGCATCCGCTCTTCTTATTTATAACCGCCTGCGTCCCTCGGAAAAAACCGCACGGGCTGTCGGCAGAGCTGCTGAGTATTTTCTGCGCGCACGAATGCATGATTTCAACGCATCCGGTCTTTTCAATTCCCGATTGATATACCGCCAGAATTTCAGCGTTCCGGGATATCCGGTTCTGGGACAGTACGATTCGCTTTCAGGGCTCGTTTTCCTGGCTGGCGCCGGCAGGTTCAACGACCCCCGGGCTTCGGCCGCGTTCAACGGCATAATGGCGAGACAGAACAGGGACGGCACATGGGACAGTGAATCAAACCAGGCCGGCATGATGGCGCAAAGGGGAAGGCAGTGGCCCGGCAGAAAAAGCAAATGGGTTACTCTCAACGTGTTCAGGCTTCTCAAGCTCGCCGAAGAGACGCCTGCCGCGCCCGGCTTTATCTGATATGCTCCGGCGTTTTAATGTCAGGGTTCAGTTTGAAAAAGCGTATCCGGCAGAGAGGATGAACGACAGCGAATGTAGATAGCTTGAGTCTTGTCCCTTGAAATATTCATTGCCTGTCTCAGGGTTGGTCAGTTCGTACGCCCTGTCAAGCTGGATGAGATTCATGGTGTAGTCGAATCCGATCGAGAGGAACAAACCGCCGCTGAAATAGACCGTGAAGTTGAACTCCCCGCCGCAGGTGAAATTGATCACGTCCTTCTCGCCCGGTCCCTTGTAGTTGTAGGGAGTGGCGGCATCGTCGTTTTTTACCAGTTTGTCTGCAATGGGGGTTGCGTTGAGTTTGCCGAAAGACACCCCTATGACCGGCGTGAAGGTAAAGTCCCACTGCTTGCGGTTTGTTGCGTGAAAGGTCGGTCCCACGCATATCGTGTAATCGTCGTAGAGGAACTCGTTCCAGTTTTTATACTGTGAGCCGAAAAGGGTCCTCTGCATGACGAGCGTCTTTTTGAGCTTGGCCTTGACCCCCATGTGGTCTATGTACATGTATTCGAAGCAGACGCCGATCGAGAAACCGAGATGGTCGATCCAGAGTTTCTTAATAATCTCGTTGCTCTTGAATTCATTGGTGCTGCCCTTGACGAAATCGTTTTCGGCTTCGATGATCTCGCCGAATACGCCTCCCATGGCGAAAAAAGCGCCCAAAAGCATCTGCCCCTTATGGGCCCCTTCGGGGGGCTTGTCGAGCTCGTCGAATTTCGACGCCCACGCAAGCGAGGCCATGAGCAGTGCGATGAATATGGCTGAAACGATTTTTTTCATTGGCCTGTATTGATGAAACGGCGATTATAATGTTATATTTCTATTGATAGTCTTATTTGCGATACCATGCCCTCCCGGGGGCGGCTTCATTGGATATACCACTGAATTCGTGTCGTAATGTAAAGAAATTATCCGCTTATGTCAATATTATTAATAGTCAAATAATATTTTAGGTAAAAGTTCTTGCCACTTGGGGAGGCGCAATAATCATTGACAATCTAAAAACCGGGAAGGATCAAGAAGCATAAGATAGAGGTTTGAACACAATGAACTATTTCAAAGGAACGGATGATTATGTAATCTCGCCTGATCTGCGCGACAATGTAAATGTCGCAATAGCGCTCGGCAGGCCGCTACTGGTCAAGGGAGAACCCGGGACCGGCAAGACTCTCCTGGCCCATTCCATAGCAAAGGGACTCGGGAAAAAGATTAATATCTGGAACGTCAAGTCGACCACAAAGGCCAGGGAAGGGCTTTACGTATATGATACGGTCCAGAGGCTCAATGACGCCCGATTCGGGGACAACGATATTTCCGACATCAAGCAATATATCAAGCTTGGGAAGCTGGGCGAGTCTTTCTCCGCCGACGAGCAGGTCGTTCTTCTCATCGACGAGATAGACAAGGCCGAGATAGAGTTTCCCAATGACCTGCTCAACGAGCTCGACGAGATGAGCTTTTATATCCCCGAGACCGGGGAAACCATAAAGGCCATGCAGAGGCCGATTGTGATCATCACGTCAAACAGCGAAAAAGAGCTCCCCGACCCCTTTTTGAGAAGGTGTGTTTTTCATTTCATTGATTTTCCCGGAACGGACCTGATGGAAGAGATCGTGAAGGTGCATTATCCCGACATCGAAAAGAAACTGCTCAGGGAGGCGCTCAAGAAATTCTACTGGATCAGGGAGTTCGATATGCTCAGGAAGAAGCCCTCGACAAGCGAGCTCATCGACTGGCTCCAGGCCCTTACGGTCGGGGGGATTTCCCACAAGAAGATCGAGGAGGAAATCCCGTTTATCGGCACGCTCCTCAAGAAGAAAGAAGACATAGACCTGGTGGAGAAATCCGGCAAAAGCCACTACGCATACAACACCAGCACGAGAACCAGGGATGTTTATTAATTTTTTCTTCAACCTGAAATCGAAGGGTGTCCCGGTCACCATGCACGAGTGGATCACCCTTCACCAGGCGCTCGCGTCAAACCTCAACGATTGCAGCCTGACGAAATTTTATCATATCGCGCGCGCCGTACTGGTGAAAAACGAGCTTTATTTCGACAAATACGACATGGCCTTTCTCGACACTTTCAAGGACGTCGAGACGACCGACGAGATGCTGGAGAAAATCCTCGAGGGCCTCAAGAAGGTGAAGGAGCTGCACCTGACCGAAGAGGAGAAAAAGCAGATCCAGCAGCTCGACCTCGACGAGGTGCTGCGCAACTTCGAGGAGCAGCTCCGCCAGGGCCACTACAAGAACCATGTGGGGGGCAACAAGGCCATAGGGACGGGAGGCCGGTCGACGCAGGGCGCCTGGGGTTACAACCCTGCCGGCATACGCATCGGCCAGGGAGAGTCCCGGCACAGGAGCGCGGTCCAGATCGCCGAAAAGCGCTCCTTCAGGAACTATTCGAGCTCGATAACCCTGGACACCAGGCAGATGAAGGTCGCGCTTTCCCATCTGCGCTCGCTTCTTCCCATCGGCCAGGGAGAGAGGCTCGATGTCGAGCAGACAATCGACGCGACGTGCAAGAACGCCGGCGAGATCGAGTTCGTGTGGGAGAACAAGGAGAAGAAATCCTCGAAGGTGCTGCTGCTCATGGACGTGGGCGGCTCGATGACTCCCTATTCCGCCCTTGTCGAGCGATTGTTTTCGGCGGCGTCGTCGCAGATAAGCAAGTTCAGGCATTTTTATTTTCACAACTGCCTGTACCAGGACCTCTGGACCGATATGGAAAGAAACGAGTCGGCCTCGACGCTCGACCTTCTCAAGAGCGAGGACCCCGACTATAAAGTGCTCATCGTGGGCGACGCCGAAATGGCTCCTTCCGAGCTGACCTGGAAGAACGGTTCGGTGGATTACTGGTATTACAACGATACGCCCGGTATTGTGTGGCTGCAGAGGCTGCGCGACAAGTTCAAGGACATCATATGGATGAACCCGCTTCCCAGAAGGTCATGGAACTACGTGCAGTCGATCATGATGATTCACCAGCTTTTTCCCATGTTCGAACTGACCCTTGACGGACTCGACGAGGGCGTCCGCTATCTGATGAAGGGCAGGAAGGACCATCTGAACAGTTGAGGCCGGCCGTGCGTAATCATTGCGCCAGCGATTTCTGCATGTCAAGCTTTGCCGCGGCCCGTTCCCTGTAGTAGCGCGCCTTTTCGTGGTTCGGGTCGATGGTAAGGACCTTGTTCCATTCGCCGATTGCCGCCTGGAAATTGTTCTGCTCGTAATGCTTCAGCCCGCTTGAATAATACGTGTTGATGTTTCTGCCGAGCAGGTTTTTCAACGCTTCGATATGCGCCTCGCAGTTCCGGTAACCGGGCTCCTGCCTGTTCACGGACTGCATTTTCAGGTAGGCGGTGTAATAGTCTTTTTTCCGGTAGTAGTTCATGGCGTCGTTGAACTGGTCGTTTATCCCGATCATCCTGTCGCATCGGGCGATCATTGCGGGGATTTCGTCGTCCCAGGGCTTGACCGCGAGCGCTTTTTTCAATACACTCTTGGCTGCTTCGAAGTTTTTCCGGGCATAGAGCTTCTCCGCGTTTGATTTCATCGGTTTGATCTTTTTATCGAGCTCCCTCTCGATCTCGTTCATCAAGGATTCGGCCTCCCTTCCCTCGGGATTGTACTTCCTGGCGTTTTGCGCCGTGCTGTATGCGGCGAGGTGCTCCTTTTTGCGGGCCAGGTCTTCGGCCTTTTTCATCATCTTCTCGTATTTCCAGGCGAGCTTTTCCCTGCATATGTCCATCAAGTCCTGTATGTCTTCGTAATACGGCTCCTCTTTGTATATTTCGAGAAAGATCGCCAGCGCCTCCTCGTATTTGCTGCGCTTTGTCATGACGACGGCGGCGTCGTACCGGCGTTTTATTTCCCTTAACTTTTTCTGCTCTTCGAGCTTCTGCCGTTTTTCAAGCCGGTTCAGGTATGCGGTCGTCCTGTTCAGATAGGTCCTGGCTTTTTTGTATTCCGGGTCGATCGAAACGACTGTCTCGAATTTTTTCTTTGCCTTCCCGTACTCCTTGTTTTCATAGAGGGATATCCCTTCCTGATAATTTCTGTCCCTCTTTTCCTTCAGATAAGAAAAAAGCGACGAACAGCCGCAAGCCGATGCCAGGAACGCCGCAAGGAGAATGATAATGATCGTGTGATTTTTTTTCTCTTGGTGCATGGATTTGTTCTATTCTTCTTTTTTTGTTAAAATCAGCGTGTTTTCGCCGTGATCGTGGGAGTATTCCACCGAGTCCATGAGAGTCCTGATGAAGTATATCCCGAGGCCCCTCGTTTTTCCTTTTTTAAAGTGCTCCACTATGTCCGGAAGCTTCGTGCTCGTCATGTCGAAGTAGTCGCCCTCGTATCGAATCGTGACCGTGACCAGCCCGCCCGAGAGTGAGCATTCGACCTGTATCGGGCTGTCGCGGAAGTTCTCCGGTTCGTGGTCGTATATATTGACCAGCGCCTCGTAAACCGAAAGCTCCATGGACGAGACAAGGTCAGTATGTATACCCTGTTTAGTCAAGTATGAAGCAATTTTTTTTGTGGACGACTCGATGTCTCCGTGGTTGCGGCCGGCGGAGACGGTGAATGTCTGATCAGAGCGGGGATCCATTAAAAGGAGTCCAGGGCCTCATCGTCAGTTTTGTATATTTTAAAGAGGTTTATAAAACCCAGTAATTTGAAGATTTTCGTGATTTTCTCGTTCATTTCGGAAATTTTTATTTCTCCGCCCTTTTTCCTGAGGGTGTCGTTCACCCCTATCAGAACCCCGAGCCCCGCGCTGGCGATATAATCGAGTTTTGACATGTTGCATACCAGCCGCGACGCGCCTTTGCCGATTTCGCCTCTGAGCTTCTCGTCGAAGCGCGGGGCGGTTTCAGAATCGAGGCTGCCGCCGACATTTATCAGAGTCACTTTGCCGTGTTTGGATGATGAATACTGAAATACTCCCATTGATTGTCCTCTTTGCGCAGCCTCTGTACTGAGAACGCGACGGCAGGTTCGGAACTCGCCGGGATGATCAATCCCGGATTATAGAGACGCTGCGGCTTCCTGATTTGTTTTGTGTACCTGGACGAAATCGGAAATTCCGACAATGTCCATTACCTTGTGAAGATGCTCCGACATGCCAACAAAGTGTATTTTACCCTTGCGCTCATTGGAGTCCTGGATGATATTTATGAGCGTCGCTATGCCAGACGAATTGATATACTTTGTCTTTTCAAAATTGATGATAAGCCTGTCCATTTTGAAGGATTCTTTAAGGCGGGAATAAACGTTCTTTACCTCACTGTCAGCGTCCGATGTGAGGTCCCCTTCGATAATGATTACCGGAATGCTTTCGATTGCTCCAGAGGAGATTTTAAATTGGTATTTCATCGATAAAATTACATGCCATATTATAATTAGAATTATCGTAGACACTGTTAATGTGTCAAGATATTAATTCAGGGACGGTTTTGAAAATATTAGCACTGGCACAGAAACCAAAAGCTGACCATACGGTTTCTTTTTTTAATCCCCACATTATACATTCATTTTTTTGAACTGTCAATGATGCCTGTAAACCTTTTTTTAAGATATGACATATCGGTGCATTCAAGCGTCATGGGAGTGATCGATATATAGCCCTGGTGAAGCGCCTTGGCGTCAGATCCGTCGATGTCGACGGAGTTGATCACCCCGCTCACTTCGAGCTTCATGGCTCCGCTCTCGACTTTCGTTTTCATGAACGAATCGTTGTATATTCTTTTTCCGCTGAACGTGTACCGCACGCCCTTGATCCTGTCGCGCGGCAGGTCCGGATAATTGATGTTGAAGAACAGCGGCTTGTGGGCCATTTCGCCGGATATTTCGTCGATGAAATCCATGACAAAACGGGACGCGTCGTCGAAATGGACCGAGGGCCGGTGATAGCTGTCCACCGAAACGGCGATTCCGGTTTTGCCGAAAATGTACGCGGTTCGCGCCCCGGCGACCGTACCCGAAAAGAAAATGTCGTCGCCCACGTTGGGTCCGTGATTGATCCCGGAGATGACCAGGTCTATTTCCGGTATGATGGTGCCGTTCAGGCCGATATTTACGCAGTCGGCCGGGTAGGCGTTCACCGAATACCTGAATTCGTCGAGGTTCTCGAGGTGGATTTCGGTGCGCACGGTTATGGCGTTCGAGCAGGCGCTCTTTTCGCTGTCCGGGGCGATCGCATATACCCTGTGCCTTTCGGAGAGGACCCTGTAGAGCGAGTCGAGCCCCTCGGCCCTGATGCCGTCATCGTTGGTCAGAAGAATGTTCATTGCATGGTACCTTGCAGTTGAAGAGTCATATAGTTCCGGGGATTTTAGTCAAGAATAATAATCAGGTCACCCTCCCCCTGCCCCTCCCATCAAGGGAGGGGTTTTAAGGCTCAGAAAAACTTATTGACTATTCCCGCATACGGGAATCCAATCTGGAGGCAGATCAATCCTCGGGGAGGTGCCCATGAAGTTAAGTATAAAATGGTTTTCGGTCACCGCGCTGATTATCGGGACCGTCCCGGCCGCGGTCCTTTTTACCTGGTGCGCGATGAACGGTTTCGGCGCCGAAATCGTGCGTCTTTTCGAATCAGTATATCCCAGCGGAGGCTTTTCTATCCTGGAAAACATGGACAAGCCCGTATTGAATAGGGTGCCCGGGATCATAATCAACACCTGTTATATGGCCGTGGACACTTTCATCGCCGGTTTCTCTTTTTCTTCGCTGTATAACCTGTTCGTCTCAAAACTGACGAAATAACGGGAGGCCGAATGGCCAGAAAAGTTGCAATAAGGAAAGTCCGCTTCGGAATCCGCCTGAAAATATCGATCATCATGATCCTCGGTATCGCTTTCGCCTCGGCGCTGATCGGGCTTGCGGTGTACAACCAGCATGAGAGCAAGATCAAGGACACGATTCTGAGGCTGAGCGGCACCATACTCAAGGGGGCGGCCGAGGACGCCGAGCAGTATCTCAGGCTCACGCAGTACCTGGACAAGGCGAAAGACCTCAAGCCGAGGCAGCGGGCCGCGGTGGTCAAGGCCATCGGCGAATCCCAGAAGAGCATGGCCGGTTATTTTTCATCCATCATAAAAAAAGAGGAAATCCTCGACATCGCCTTTCTCGTGGATGTCGACTGGAGGGACGTGAATGTCAACTGGAACCGCAGGGATCGTGCGCGATACCGGTATTTCAGCAGGCAGAACGGTTCATTCTTCGAGCTCGACCTTTACACCTCGGACGGGCGTCCCATCAGGGGAAGCAGGGGCCGGGACGACGCCCAGCTCAAGCCCACGGTCTTTTCGTATTACATGCAGAACATGGACACTTCGTCATACCTCGCTTTCTCGGAAAGCAGAAAGAACGACGGCAAGAAGTTCGTGATAGTCGGCATCCCTCTTTTCTCGGACAGGAAAGACGCGGCGATTTACGACGGCTACCGGGATTTCAGGCGGACAAGAGTGATGTCGGGCGAGGATCTGAAAAAGTTCAAGGCCAGGAGGCAGGAGTACCGGGACCTTTTCCTCGGGAGGATCGTCGAGAGGGGTTCGGGCGTCGAGTATGATCTTGTCGTGGACACCGACAGGAAAAAAAGGCTCGTCCTCGACAATCTGATCGGCGCGGTAGATATGAAGCCGCTGTCTTACGAAAAGCTCGCCGATTTCAGAAAGGGCTTCAGCGACATGTTCAACGAAAGCGTCGAGGGCGGAAGGGTGCCGCTTTTCAGGCTCAAGATTCTGCTCGCTTCAATGATGAAGGATTACGGGCTGGCGCTGAAAGAACCGCTCGCCGGTGAGGACCTCTGGAAGAACGTGTACAGACACGCGCGGCGCAATTCCGTTTCGGTCGAGACCCTTTACGGCGTCGACGATCTGGCCCTGATGTCGTTCAGGATGGACCTTTCGGGCGTCCTCGGGATTTTCCTTCTCAGGGACTCATTCTACGCCGAGATGGAAAAGAACAGGAAGGACATCCTCAATCTCATTCTGAGCATATTCCTCAGGGCGACCATAATCGCGCTTTTCTTCCCGACTTTCATAATCAGGAACGTCGCTTCGCTCGAGGAGGCGGCGCTTGACATAGGCAAGGGCAACCTGTCACGCCGGATCGAGATGAAGGGGTCGGACGAACTGGGAAGGCTCGCTGACATCATAAACCTCATGAGCGCCAACCTGGAGAAGGCCCAGAAAGAGATGCTCGAAAAGCAGCGCATGAAGGCCGAGCTCAATACGGCGCAGCAGATACAGTCGGCGCTGCTGCCGGACGGGTTCCCCGACATAAGGGGGCTTTCCTTCGGGGCGTATTACATGGCGCAGACCGAGTCGGGCGGCGATTACTACGATTTCATTCCCATGGGAGAGGGGAGGCTGGGGCTCGCCATGGCGGACGTTTCGGGACACGGCGTGGCCTCGGGGCTCGTCATGGCCATGACCAGGACCCTGCTCCATATTCACTGCGAAAAGAACGGCGACACGAAAAAAATCCTCGAGATGATCAACGACTATCTCTACGCGAACACGGCGAGCAACTATTTCGTGACCATGTTCTTCGGCGTGCTTGACGTGAAATCCCTGCAGCTCAGGTTTTCGAGCGCAGGCCACTGCCACGCGCTGGTGATGAGGAACGGCAGGATACAGGAGGTCCCGGCCGGGGGCATCGCGCTTGGGGCCGTAGCGACCGATTCCATTTCCCGCCTCATCGAGTCAAAGACGCTGCAGCTGCAGAAGGGCGACTACTTCATCCAGTACACCGACGGTGTGTACGAATCCTTCAACGCCGCGAACGAGGAATACGGCCTGGAGCGGTTCCACCGCGCTCTCCTCGACGGCTTCGGCAAAGACCCGCAGGAGATAGTGAACCATGTCGTCAGGTCGGTCGACGCGTTCACGGGCAGGGTGCCGCAGCACGACGATATCACTTTTTTTATTATCAGGGCGGGTTGAGTGCTGAAGATGCCGCGATGCAGCCGGTCGGGCCGCATCGCGGCGTTAAAAATAATTACTTGGCCAGCATTCCGCCGTCGACCGGTATTATCGCTCCGGTAATGTAATCAGAAGCCCTTGACGCGAGGAACACCGCGAGGCCCTTGATGTCGTCCTCTTCGCCCATCTTGGGCAGGGGTATTGACATGACGAAAGCGTCGCGGAAAGGCTTCGCCTCGGGCTTTTCGAGATAGCCCATCATGTCGGTCTTGAAGAAACCGGGGGCGATGGCGTTTACGTTTATTTTGTACCGCGCGAGCTTGATCGCGAGGTTCATGGTGAGCAGGTTGATGGCGGCCTTCGACGAGTTGTAGGGAACCGCAGGGTGCATCTCCTCGATGGAGCCCCTGAAACCCATGACCGAGGAGAGGTTGATGACCTTGCCGCCGCCTTTTTCCTTCATTATCTTCGCCACCTGCTGGGTGAGGATCCAGACCCCGCGCACGTTCACCGCGAAGATCTTGTCCCACTGTTCAAGAGGGAAATCGAGCGTGGGCGCTCCCCAGGTGACCCCGGCGTTGTTGACGAGAATGTCTATAGTGCCGAACTCATTCATGGTTGTCTGGACGAGGTTCATAATATCGTCCTTGTTCCCCATGTCGCATTTGACCGGAATGCACTTGACTCCGAGCTTGCTTATTTCGGCCGCGGTAGTGTCGAGTTTCTCCATCTTGCGCGACGCTATGACGAGGTTCGCGCCGGCTTCGGCGAGTCCCGTGGCAATGAATTTGCCTATGCCCCTTCCGCCGCCGGTAACGATCGCCACTTTGCCTTTCAGGTTGAACATTTCTTGGATTTTCATCATTTTCCCCCATAATTTCGAGTAATAGAATCAGGACGTTAGAAATTTGAAAGAGCCGCCATGGATCAGTCAAGATAAAAAACAAAATAATGTTATGGAAATAAAAGCGGTTTGTTAATAGATTGTAACAGGGGTATCCAATGCGAAAACGCCGGTTTTACACGCCGCGATCAGGCCAGGGAGGATGAGCGCAATGCAGTATGACGTGATAATAGTCGGCGCCGGGCCGGCGGGCATATTCGCGGCCCTGGAGCTCGTGAAAAAACGTCCGGAAAAGAAAATCCTGATGCTCGAAAAGGGGAGGCCGATCGAGGACCGGCACTGCCTGAAGCGCGAGACCGGAGCGTGCAAGAAGTGCCGTCCCTGCAACATCACCACGGGCTTTTCTGGCGCAGGCGCCTACAGCGACGGCAAGCTGATACTGTCGTCCGAGATAGGCGGGTTTCTCAATGAATACGTCGACGACGACGAGCTCAGGGCGCTCGTGGACCACGTGGATTCGGTCTACCTGTCATACGGGGCCGACGAGAAGGTCTACGGCCTCGGCGAGAACGATACCGTCCGGTCCCTCCGCCAGCGGGTCATACAGAACAACCTGCGGCTGGTCGAATCCCCCATCAGGCACATCGGCACCGAGAAATGCCGCGACCTGTACATGATCATCCAGAAAGAGCTTGTAAGCAGCGGCGTCGAGATTCTTTTCAGGAACCCGGTGAAGGACATCATCGTGGAAAACGGGCGCGTCGCCGGGGTCGTGGCCGACAGGGAGTACCGGGCCGGTAGCGTGGTGCTCGCCGCGGGAAGGGACGGCGCAGGATGGATGAACGAGATGAGCAGGAAGCACGACCTGAAGACCCGCGTCGGCGGCGTCGACATCGGCGTGAGGATCGAGGTGCGCAACGAGATCATGGAGGAGGTCAACAGGACCATATACGAGAGCAAGCTGATCTACTACACGCCGACGTTCGACGACAGGGTGAGGACCTTCTGCCACAATCCCTCGGGATACGTCGCGGCAGAGTTCTACGACCGTGACCTCGCTGTCGTGAACGGCCACAGCTACAAGTCGCCGGAGTACTGGAGCGGCAACACCAACTTCGCGGTGCTGGTGTCGAACTACTTCACCGACCCGTTCAGGGAGCCCATCGAGTACGGCAGGTACATCGCGAGGCTGGCGAACATGCTTTCTGGCAACAGGATCATCATCCAGAGGCTCGGGGATTTCAGGCGCGGCAGGCGCACCACGCAGGCCCGACTCAAGAGGAACAACGTGGTGCCGACCCTGGACGACGCGGTGCCCGGAGACCTCTCGCTCGTGCTTCCCTACAGGATCATGCTCGACATCAAGGAGATGATCGGGGCCCTCGACGCGGTGTTTCCCGGCATCGGCAGCGAGGAGACGCTTCTGTACGGCGTGGAGGTGAAGTTCTATTCGAACATAATCAGCGTGGGCCCGGATTTCGAGACCGGAATAAAGGGACTCTATGTCGCCGGCGACGGGGCCGGCATCACCAGGGGGCTCGTTCAGGCGAGCATCAACGGTCTTCTGATCGGCCGGGCGCTGTCAAAATAAATTATACAGGAGTATCACATGAAGAAAAGGCAGGTCATAATCCGCAGATGCGACGAATACGATCCGGCAAGGATCGCTAAAATAATCGGTGAGGGGATCAGGGAGCTCGGCCTCGAGCCGAAGGGAAGGGTCCTCATCAAGCCGAACGTGGTCACCGCGAACACGGAGTACATCCATCATTCCTACACCGAGCCGCGCATGGTTGAGAGCATGGTTTCGGTGCTCAGAAGCTCGTACGGCTGCGATACGGTCACCGTCGGCGAATCCGGGGGCATCGGCATGCCGACACGGCTCTTCTTCTCTGATTCGGGATTCAGGAAGATGGCGGACCGGATCAACGTGCCCCTGGTCGATTTCAACGAGGAGCAGACCGTGAAGATGGCTTTGAAGAAAGCGAAGTGGCACAAGACGATGCTCGTGGCCAAATCGCTCCATGAGGCCGAGTTCAAGATCTGGATGCCCAAGCTCAAGTACCACATCGTGACCGACATCACCAACGCACTCAAGCTCAACATAGGCATCCTCACGCACAAGGAGCGCTTCCTGTATCATGACGACCGCCTTCTCGAGAAGATAGTCGATATGCTCGAGATCGGATATCCCGACCTCATCGTGACCGACGCGATCACCTGCGGCATGGGTTTCGAATCCAGCCCCACGCCGTTCCACCTGGGGGCGATCATCATGTCGAACGACCCGGTGGCGATCGACGTGGTAGCGGCGAAGATCCTGGGCTACGAGCCGAAAAAAGTGGGACACCTGGTCGAGGCGCATGACAGGGGCTACGGCTCGATCGACCTCAAGGACATAAAGGTGACCGGTGACGTTTCGATCGCGGAGCTGGCGGCGAAGACGAAAGACATCGTCTCGCCGTTCCAGGATCTGCAGAAGCTCGACACCCGCGTAAAGTTCTACGAGGGCATCAACAAGGAGAGCGGCAACGTCTGCTTCGGCGGATGCATATGCTCGATCAAGGGAGTGCTTGGGACCGCGGACAAGAGGCGGCCGGGCACGCTGAAGAACGCGAAGCCGGGCGCGATCGTGATGGGATACTACAAGGGCGACGTCATCCATCCGGGAGAGACCGTGGCCCTGATCGGGACCTGCGCCGGGGTCTCGGGCAGGCTCGAGGCCGGCAGGGTCATCCATATCAAGGGCTGCCCGGTCAAGGTGAAGGACCTGATGCTGTTCCTTCTGTGGCGGTTCAGGATCAGCAGCCCCGCGTTCGACGCGAAGAACATGGTCAAGCTCATCTACCATTCCATCATCAAGGCGTTCATGCAGCTGACCGTTCCGCTGCGAAAAAGCGCGAGGCTCAGGCATTAGGCCGGGTTACGACCCGCGCCCGCGGTTGAATACCGGTTTTCCGCCGGCGCAGACGGAGCGGTGACGGAGCGGTACAGGCCGGGTGAAGCGGAAATGCCCTCATCCTCCCGGCCTCCTTCTCCCCGGGGGAGAAGGAGGGGCAAGAGTGCACCGGTCTGCATGTCTGTATGTCTCCATCCTCATGAATGCGTTTGGCGTCGCTGCGGCATGAATCTGCATCATTATCCCGGTTTCTTTTCATGTACCGCGAGATATATAAATTGTGGCCCGTCATCCCCAGCCTGCGCGCCGTGCGATTGAATGAATCCTTCTCCTCATCCGGCAATTGCCGCCACGAGCCCATGGCGTCCCTGAACCGTGAACGGTTTGCCTGCTGCGCCGGCGTGCGCGGATTGGGCGGGATGATGAAGGCGCGCATGATCGTTTTACCGTACCGCTCGTAGAACACGAGATGTCCCACGCCGCCGCTGATCGAGTTGATTACCGGGTTCAAGGTCGCTGTAGCCATAAGGGTCCTCCTGTGCGTGTGATTGAGGGATCATAAGGTAGTCCGAAAAAAGGGGATTTTGGTACAGGGATTTCGGGAAAAAAAGATGAAAATTGAAAGCTATGCGTGATTTTATTATTGAGTTAGCTGTTGTATAATGTATAAAAGTCTTCGTCGTGGGAATTCCTGAGTTTCTAAATATTATTTATGGAGAGATTATGAAAAGTAAAAAGATCAGGTTGACGGTTGTTTTACAGGCTCTGTGCATGTTCTGTCTGATGGCTGTTTTTCCCGGCTGCGACGAAGGCGGAAGCGGCAAAAAATCGGTGCCGCAAACCTCCTGGTACTCGTTTCTTGGCGCAAACGGGAACGGAATGGATGCCAGGCAGACACGCGACGGCGGATATATAATAACAGGATATGCCGGATACGATATTTCTGCTCTTCTTGGCCAGACCCCAGTTAATCCCTATGTGGGCAGCAGCGACATATTTGTCGCAAAACTTGACTCGGCAGGATCGGTATCGTGGCATACCTATCTTGGCAGTTCAGCGGGAAGCGATGTAGCCGAGTCGGTGCAGCAGACAGGCGACGGGGGCTTTATAATCGCGGGAACAGCCTCTGAAGATATCGCGAGTTTACAGGGTATATCTCCCGTAAATCCTTTTTCATCCGGCGGTGATATGCTCATCGTAAAGCTCGACACGGCAGGATCCGTTTCGTGGTATACATTCCTTGGCGGTACATCAAGCGATGAGGCAAATTCAATACAGCAGACAAGCGACAGCGGATATATAATTACAGGCATCGGCAATGGCGGTATAACAACCTTGCAGGGTAAAACCCCGATTAATGCATATGTCAGCGCACGGGACATGCTGGTTGTAAAGCTCACCTCCGCCGGGAGCGTAGACTGGTGCACCTTTCTCGGCACAGATGGAGACGATTACGCATATTCAGTCAAACAGGCAGGCGACGGCGGTTATGTAATTGCAGGAACCGCCAGTGAAGGCATAGCTGCACTGCAGACAATAACGCCTGTGACTCCTTATACCACAGGCAACACCGAGACGGACATGTTTATCGTAAAACTCACGTCTGCGGGAAACGTGTCATGGTTTACGTTCCTTGGAACAACATCAGATATGGCAGTAGAGATGTATTCAATTGACCAGGCCGCCGATGGAGGATATATACTTGCCGGAACTGCAACTGTTTTTTCTGATGTTAGTGACATACATGGTGTAACCCCGATCAATTCATATTCCGCTGCCGGTTTCACTGGAGACATGCTTATCGTAAAGCTTGATTCTGCAGGATCTTTATCTTGGTTCACATTTCTTGGCAGTACTGGACATGAATCTGCAAATTCGATTAAAAAGACAGGCGACGGCGGATGCATAGTCGCCGGGATAGCCCAGGCCGATATCGCTACACTGCAGGGTCAAAGCCCGCTCAATGCATATTCAGGCGGCAATGACATGCTTGTGACAAAACTCGATTCTGCCGGTTCGGTATCATGGTACACGTTCCTTGGCGGCAGTGGAAATGAAACAGCATACTCTATACAGCAGACAGGCGATAAAGGATATGTAATCGGAGGAAGCGCCACGGAGGATATTGATCCGCTGCTCGGCAAAAGCCCGGTTAATGCATTCAACGCGTCCGGTGACATGCTCATAATAAAACTGAAAAAAACCGGATCATTTTAGTCGCAGGTACTGCTTCATGAAATTTTAAAAGGCCCCGCATGCGGGGCCTTTTTTGTCAACACTCATATATTCGGGTTGGATACACTTGTTCTGATAAGATTCACTCAGTCACTTGAAGCGGATTTTTGACGGAATTTCCTTGATTCCTGATTTTTACCAGATGGCTTTTTTATATCTTTTTTTAATTTCTCTATCGGCAGAAACTAAAGAGGCATTTCTCATTTTTGCATGAGCCACGATGATTCTATCGAAAGGGTCTCTCGTCCAGGTTTCGTGCAAGGCATATTCTATGAGCTCAGTAAAGCCGCATTCATCAAGCTGTAAATTGATTTTTTCAGTTAGATAATCGATCACGTTTTTGGCATTATCCTTTACTTTTTGAATTTCAAATAAATACTCAAGCTCCATAATGACCATCGGGGAAATGAAAACATCGTTATTATTTATAATTTTTTTCGCACTAGCTGACAATAGATCGAGATCGCCATTATAAAGTCTAACGATTACGTTTGTATCAATAAAAATTTTCACAATTTTTTATATCCTTTCCATTCATTATCCCAATCAATTCTATCAATATCTTTATAATCTCCTTCATAATAATTATGAGATTCCAGATTGTTTAATTTTTCTTTTGGTTTCTCTATTACAACTTTTATAATTTGACCCCCTCTCTCCAATTCAATCGGGATACCGGTACTTATAACCTTATCAAGATATCTATAGATATCTTGCCTGAATTTTGTAACAGTCAGTTTCATAAAATAATTCCTCTACATATATAGAACATAAC
>JAKLIV010000062.1 GCA_022709405.1 Spirochaetota bacterium | reverse complement strand
ACCCTGCCGGTATTCTTAAGAAAGTCGCTGATTCTGATTTTCTGCCCCATGGATCACCCGAAGAGACCGTTATTAAAACGCCGGAACGGCAACTTCATAGTGTCTACCGTTTTTGTACACGACATTAAAATACTGGGATTCTATGTTGAAAAACGGAAGAAACGATGAATTGTTCTCTTCGAGCACCCGAATCGCCTCCTCCAGGAACATCTTGTTTATAGAGCACTCCTTCGCTTTCTTGAACTGGATTGACGGGTTTGCACTGGAATCATCCATCACCCGAAGGGTATACTCTACAAATTCATCATGTTCATACCGGTGTTCCTTGATATTGTCAAACGGAATTTCTATCATGAGGAGGTCATGGTTCTTTTTAAAAATAACCGCATAGTTCTTATTCGAGTAATCAATTTCGCTGTCGATCTTGTTAACGCCCTTTTTAAAAAGAATAAAGTCCTTCCTGTCGATCTTCATCTGCAGATAAGCTTCAATTTTATCTATCGGCTTGTTGCTCACCTGGGTCAGCCGCAGATCCAGCCCCTCGGGGCTGGTCAACTCAAAAAAGGGTCTTCCCCCCTCGCTGGTCCCTTGTGCTGGGAGTGCTTTTCCTTGTATTTCATTATCTGCTTTTCCATCTTTTCAAAAAGCAGGTCTATCGCCGAATACAGCGTCGAGGCCTTTTCCCTTCCGTGAAACTGAATTCCGTCACCGTTTATTACAACTTCCGCGCCATGTTCCAGTTTTTCCACGTACATAATTATATGAGCGTCAATCAACTGGTCGAAATAAGTCTCGAGTTTCTGAAGCTTTTTTTCCGCATATTCCCTGAGCCTGTCCGAAACATGCATGTGCCTTCCGGTAATCGTAATGTTCATAAAGTACCCTCTGACTTGATCATATTAATTTTTTTTCTCTTGTTCGATGGAGGTATGTCAAGAACGCTCCTGTATTTGCTTATGGTCCGCCTGGCCACGTTGATCCCGTTTTTCCTTAGGACCAAAACGATATCCTCGTCGCTCATCGGACTCTGCTGGTCCTCGTTGTCTATAAGGTTTTTGATCAGGTTCATTACCTGGTCCGAAGACTGCTCGATCGCGTTGGTCGACTTCAGCTTCGAGACGAAAAAATATTTGAGTTCGAAAACTCCCCATGATGTCTGAACAAACTTGTTCGACGTGGCCCTGCTCACCGTCGATTCATGCATCCCGATCTTTTCGGCGATCTCGACATGCGTCAAAGGCTTGAGATTTCCCGGACCTTTCGACAGGAAATCTTTCTGGGCCTCCATGATCGCGGCCACCACTTTAACGATGGTCTCCCGCCTGCTCGATATGTTCCTGAGCAGATACCTGGCGGAATGCAGCTTGTCCTGAATATATTCCTTTAATTTTTTTTCAAGGCTTTTTTTCCTGAGGATTTCGAGATAATAGGGATTGATCCTCAAGGAAGGAATCCAGTCGTCGTTCATGGTCACGATGATTTCGCCTTCGACATATTTCACGTCGATATCCGGCGTGATGTAGCGGGCCTCGCTGACCGAATACTGCCTGCCGGGGAAAGGATCAAGCCCCTGGATGAGCCTGCTCTTTTCGATCACCTCGGCGACGGACCTGTTGACTCCCCTGGCGATTTTTTCATAATTCAGGTTTTCGAGTTCGGTGAAATGCTCGGCGAGTATCTTCTGAACGATCAGCTCGTCCGGATAAAAATATCGCGCCTGTATCACGAGGCTCTCGCGCGTGTCGGCAGAGGCGCACCCTACGGGGTCAAAGAGCTGGATTTTTGAAACGACCGAATCGACAAGCTCCGGCGGAACCGAAAGCCCGGTGGCGATGGCTGATCTGTCGTCGGAGAGAAAGCCGTTCTCGTTGAGCGAGGTGATGACGCTCTCGAAAACCGCCATCTCCTTATCGTCCTGTGCGACCAGATGTGCCTGCCACAGCAGGTGGTCGGGCAGGGATTCGGCCTGGGCCACGATGCTTTCCAGATAGGCCCTCTTGCGGTCTTCTTCTGCCGTGGGCGCATAGACTGATTCGCTGATATCGCCGTATTTGCTCAGCTGATCGTCTTCCCTGTTCAGCGC
Organism: Spirochaetota bacterium; assembly: GCA_022709405.1. Classification (GTDB taxonomy): domain Bacteria; phylum Spirochaetota; class UBA4802; order UBA4802; family UBA5550; genus JAKLIV01. Next base: position 19,170 of record JAKLIV010000062.1, on the reverse strand, counting down.
GGATTCATCTCCACTGAGGTTTTCGCTTATCCTGTTCAGATCGTCGACTTCGCCGGGAACAAGCTGGGCCGAAAAATCATCGGATTCTTCGAGCACCGGATTGTTCAGGAGTTCTTCGTTGATTCTTTCAGACAGTTCGAGGGTGGACAGTTGCAGTAATTCAATCGCCTGCTTGAGCGATTGGGTCAACACGAGTCTCTGGTTTTGTTTAAGGCCTAACTGCAGTGATACTGCCATAGAAAATCCGTTATCCCGTTATCCTCAAATCCTGCAGTACGATCATTGCCACTGCCATATTTTCAATGTACTAGAAATATAAAATAAATCAAGATTCTTTTTTTCCGGACCGAAACGGCCCGCAATGGAATATAAGACTGAGTTTTTCAATAAAGGTTTAAAAAGACAAGAAAAAATCGGCCGGCTATTGAACCCTTTTTCATAAAATAAGGCGAAAAAATAAAATTTTTATAGAAAACCGGATGGCTCTATATTATTGTACCAAATTCAATGCGCAATTGCCGCCGGCAAAGCGCCATGTCCGCACGCGGGACCGGGCTATTTTGCCCTGGAGGCGGAACGGTCGGCCGCCGCCCTGATGAAATCCCTGAAAAGGGGGTGGGGCCTGACAGGCCTGGAGTTGAATTCGGGATGGAACTGCGTTGCGATGAACCAGGGATGGTCCTTTATCTCGATCGTCTCGACCAGGTTGTTCCTCGGATGAATCCCACCGATAAGCATGCCGTGCCGCTCATAGAGCTCCCTGAACCTGATGGTGAACTCATACCGGTGCCTGTGTCTCTCAACCTCAGAGGGCTTGCTGTAAATCTTTTTTATGCGGCTGTTGTCGGTAAACTTGCACAGGTATCCGCCGAGGCGCATGGTGCCGCCCTTTTCAACGACGATCTGCTGGTCCTCGAGCAGTGAAATCACCGGATAGGGAGTTCCGGGATCGAACTCGCTCGAGTTGGCGTTTTTGAGTCCGCAGACATTCCTGCCGAATTCGATCACCGCGCACTGCATGCCCAGGCAGATGCCGAAAAACGGGATTCCTTCCTTTCTGGCGTGGGAAATGGCCATTATCTTTCCCTCAATCCCCCTGTCGCCGAAACCGCCCGGGACGAGGATGCCGTCCGCGTCTTTGAAAAACTTTTTCAGGTTGCCTTTTTTCTCCTGCTCGATCTCTTCCGAATCGATTCGGAGGATTTCGATCTCGACCTGGTTCGCCGCGGCTCCGTGAACCAGCGCCTCGTAAATCGAGCGATAGGCGTCCTGAAGCGAAATGTACTTCCCGACCACCGCGATAGTGGTCCTGCCCCTGGGCGATTTCATGGATTTAAGGAACCTGTCCCATTGGGGGAGGCGGAGCCTGCCGTCGGGCAGGCCGAAATGCTCCAGCACTATTCGGTCATATCCGTTTTTATGGAGCATGCGGGGGATTTCGTATATCGATCCGTTGATGTCCTCGGCGGCAATGACGTTCCTTTCGCTGACGTTGCAGAAAAGGGCGATCTTGGCCCGCATGTCTTCCGACATCGGCCTGGCGGTACGGCAGAGGAGCATGTCGGGAATGATGCCCAGCTGCATCAGCTCCTTCACGGAGTGCTGGGTCGGCTTGGTCTTCTGCTCGCCGGCGACCGAAATCGACGGTATCAGCGTCAGGTGAATGTTCAACACCCGACGGCTGCCCAGCTCCTGCCTGATCTGGCGGATGGACTCGAGAAAGGGGATCGATTCAATGTCGCCGACGGTGCCTCCGATCTCAACCATGACGAAATCGAGCTCCTCGCCATCGGCCACGTCAAATATCCTTTTTTTAATCTCGTCGGTAATATGGGGAATGACCTGGACGGTCCTGCCCAGATAGTCCCCCCTTCTCTCGCGCTGAATGACCGAATAATATATCTGACCGGTCGAAACGGAGTTCTTTTTGGTGAGCCGGGCGCCGGTAAATCGTTCGTAATATCCGAGATCGAGGTCGGTCTCGGCGCCATCCTCGGTTACATACACCTCGCCGTGCTGGAAGGGGCTCATGGTGCCGGGATCGATATTGATGTAGGGATCCATTTTTATTATCGAAATCCTGTAGCCGTGGCCTTCAAGGAGCTGGCCCAGCGAGGCTATGGCTATTCCCTTGCCCAGGGACGAACAGACCCCGCCTGTCACGAAAATAAACCTGGTTTTACTGTTAGCCATCTTCATGCACCCCTTCAGTTTTGCCAGATATCATAGTTTATGTCCCATCTCAGTCAATATCTTTTCCAGCCCGAAGCGGCGGCCGGGAATGATTATTATACCAATATCGATTTATTTTACACCGATGTAACATCATCGCCTGCGGCAAGGGCCGCCCGATGGGCGCAGGCTTCAACAAACTTGACTTGACATTATACCTCCCATCGATTAATAATCTACCGGAAAACAGTCGCCTGAAATATAGCTATTAGACAAAACCGCCGATGCGGTCTGACGAGGACTAAATGACTGAAAAAAGAAAGTATCAGCGTTTTGCCTGTAAAATAAAGGCCAAAATCGATTATTATCCCGGAAACCCTGACGAAATCGACCTCGACATCTCGGTTCCGAAAAAAATCAAGGGACTCATCATGGATGCCAGCAAGGGTGGTGCTTTTGTCGTAACAAACGAACGCGTCACGGTCGGTTCTCCGGTGCGGATCAACTTTACCACGAAAAAGAGCAAATATTCGGTTGTGGGCCATATCGTAAGGATAGGCCTGCTCAGAAATAATCCCTCCGAAGACGCGGTGCGCCTCGAAAAATTCGCCGACAAGGGGGATTCGTACATGGCGGTCGAATTCTCCGAGCCGCTCGAAACTCTCAATGAAGACGAATTGTGACAGCCCCAGATGAAGAACAAAATCATCCGCATAGACGACATCACGAACATCGACACCTCCCGGATATCGGTTTATGACCTCAACAACAGATACATAGACCGAAAGGGCAACATGTTCACCCTGCGTTACAACAAGCAGGAAAAGAAGGTGGAAATCATTAAAATAATGAGAACACACGTGAACGACGCATCATATTTCCACCGGAAAGTGATCCAGAACAAGCTCGACCGCAAAAGGCACGAACCTGAAGAACATGATGAAATCGAAGACAATGATACCGACTATACCGACGAGGAAACGACGAAAGAATTACCAGATGCGAACGTGTTCATAAACCAGGCGATCGAGTACATGATGACGCACAGGGACCGATTCAAAGGCATCATGATGAACATCAAGAACTCAAACGCGATCCCCAGGGAAAACAAATCAGCCACGGCCGAACTGGAGGACATTTTCAGGAACATCGATATCGACGGGCTTCAAAACTTCGAAAAAGCCGAAAATTACCAGAAAGAGCTCATCAACTATCCCCGCTCGATAACCTACTATCAGGCCAAGATAGACCGGAGAGGAAGGGACATCATCGAAAGCCTCTCGGGCCATAACGAGAGAATCATGAAATTCATCTACATTTACGAGATGTTCCAGACGATAAAGACGCTTTACAGAAACCTGAAAAAGCTGACCGGGAACCTGAAAAATTTCGTCGACGAAATCGATCACGACAGGGTAAAAAACCTCAACCAGGCCGAACGACAGTTCTTCAACGACGCAATGGTTTCGATCAGCAACACGATCGACGAAATCGACGAAATCCTCGACGGTATCCGCCAGCTCGAGGAGTTCGTCTACAATGCGGCCAATTTTTAGCCGACAGACGTTCGCAGCAGGCGCCGCAATCTGCTGCGGGCGGGGCAACTGACTTAATGGCGATGCCTTGCCGTTCAACCGCCATATTTCTCCTAAAAATCACAAATTCTTGCATAATATTTTTTAATCCGGTTAATTGCCTGTGTTGACAGATTTTTTTTCAGGATTATAATTAGGTATTCTAAGAATACCATCCCGCAGGCCCGGCCCACTCCTGAGGGACCGAATCCCCGGCGGCAAGGAGAATACCCATGACGACGAATAAAATGACCCCCAGAATAAAGCAGAGTATCTTTATCTGGATCATCATCGCCCTGTCGTATATCATCGTATGGACGATCCCGGCATATGTCGACTTCACCGGCAAAGGAGAGGGCGCGGAGCAGGCCGCGGCGATCCTGCGGGACTGCGGTCAGTTCAAGTGGTACGTCATAACCTTCTTTCTGGTCGTACTGAACTTATTCATCGACGAGGCGAAAAAAAAGAACTGGGGCGGGATACTCGCGGGCCTCGCCTTTTTCCTCATGGATGCGTTCAATGAGATATGGAACGGCCTGTTCTACACGGCGACCGGCGGCTACGCTGCGGTCTGGATGTGCTCGTTTCCGACATCGTACCAGCCGCTCATGGGCTGGAACATCGAAATCATCTTCATGTTCCTCATCATGGGCCTCACCGCCACCAAGATGCTCCCCGAAGACAGGGAGGCCATGGTGTTCGGTAAGATCAACAACCGGCACTTCATCGCGTTCATCATGGCGTGGCTCTGCGTGATCGTTGAGATCATACTGAACTGGTGCGGCGCGCTGGTGTGGAACTTCTGGTGGTGGAAGCCCGAATTCCCGTGGCTGGTGTTCCTGGTCGGCTACCTCCCCTTCTGGGAAATATCGTTCCTGGTCTATGACCTGGAGGATACAAAGGCCCAGGTCAAAGTCGTAGGGGCCATGGCGGGGATTCTGCTCGCCGCATCCGTAATATTCGGTTCTCTGGGCTGGATTTAGGACTCAAGATTTCCGGCAAGGGCCCGATGTTCCGGTCCATAAAGCGCATCCCGGAAACGGGCCCGATTAGTATAACGGCGAAAAATATTTTTAATTGGCCTTGAAAACCCGGCGAACCGTGTATACTATATACAGCAAGATACGGTATACAAGATATGCTACCATAAAGGAGAAAAACCATGAAAGGGAACCACGAGCACAAGCACCTTCATGACCATAAGCATACTCACGAACACGAGCACGAGCACGAGCACGACGGCAAACAACACACCCACGCCCACGCCCATGAACACGAGCATGAGCATGAACACGAGCACAAGCACGCGCATTCGCACGGCGCGAGCGAGAAGGTACATAACCACGACCATGCCGGCGAGCACGGACAGCATGACCATATGCATCCGGCTCACGAAAACGAGAGGCACGACCACAAGCATTGAGCGGCTTTACTTCTTCACCGAAAGCGCGATGCGGTTCACCCCGCTTTTTCTGATGAATCCCATGACCCGCATGATTGAACCATAGGGCAGCCCCTCGTCGGCAGAAAGGGTCACGCGCATGTTGGGCCGGCATTTCGCGTCCCTTGACAGGGCCGAGACGAGCCTGTCGCGGTCAACCTCGACGCCTTCGAGCAGCGTCCGGCCGTCTACGGTGAGCGCCACCTGCACCGACTGGGCCACGTTCGGGTCAGCTGCGGCGGCTTTCGGCAGATTGATGTTGATCGACTCCTTCTTGATGAAATTGGCGGTCACCATGAAAATGACGAGAAGCACAAGCATGATGTCGACCATGGGAGTTATGTTGATGCTGCCGATTTGGGTGTCTTCACTACCGGCCGATTGCATGCTGCGCCTCCTTCTTGCGTCGCAATGATGTATGACTATAGCTCGCCATGAACTCCCTGGAAATGATATGCAGGTTTTCCAGTATTATCTTGACATTGCGGCTGAAATAATTGTTCGCCATGACCACGGGGATCGCGACCGCGAGGCCTGCGGCAGTGGCCACGAGCGCCGAGGAAATGCTGCGCATGACCACTTCGGCACCGGCGCTCCCCAGCGTGCCCAGTCCGTAAAAAGCCTTGATGACGCCGAGGACCGTGCCCAGCAGTCCGATGAACGGCGCGTTGTTGCCGAGCGTGTTCAATATCGACAGGCGTTCTTCAAGTCTGATTTTTTCCTGTACGATCTTCCCCTCCATGAGGTCCTGCAGGCCGTCATGGCCGGCCGCGTAATGCGCGAGCGCAAACCCGGCGAAACGCCGGTATACGCTTTCCATGCCGTCATGGGTGCAGGCTGCGGCGGATTCGAGATCGTGCAGCCTCAATTTCAGTGAAAGGCCCTCGATGAACTCCGCTGCATCACGGCCGGCGCTCTTTCTGAATATCACGATGCGCTCCAGTATGACCGCCAGGGCGAGGATGCTTGCCCCGGCAAGCACCGCGAAAATAACGACTTCTCCGTAATCGATGATCGGGTTCATTGGTCACTCCAGTTTGAATTCTATCGCTATAAGGTTGTTCATTTTCACCGGCCTGCCGCCCACGATTCCGGGCCTGAACCGCGCGAGTCGCATGATCTTCAATGCGGCCTGATCGAATCCGTAACCGGCCGGCTCCGAGGAAAGACGACAGCCCTGCAGTTTCCCGTTTTCATTCACCTGGATGAAAACGATCACGGTCTGGGACCTGATCTTCGCCAGCCTCGCCTCGTCCGGGAAATAATAGTTCACGTCAAAATTGATGATCGGCACCGGCGGACTGTCGCCTTTGAACGAATACAGGAATCCGTCCTCATCGGTGCCGTCGCCCGACAGGGCGTTGATTTTCTCGTCACCGGGCGCAGGGTCTCCCTTATCTGACGCAGAGCCCTCGATCCATTCGCTCTTTTCAATTTTTGCAGGCGATCCGTCCGTGCCCATCATCTCAAGGGGCGTGTCCAGCATATCTACATCAAATTCGCGCACTGCTTCACGGTATTCGGCCTCGCTTGAAAAACCCGGACTGTATACGCTGAAAAGAAACACGATCCCGGCGATTGAATGCACTGCGAACGAAAACGAGAGGCAGATAATGAAATAATTACGCCCTTTTGTCTGCAATTCCTTATTAAAACGATGATTCATGGCACAAACATAAAAAAATAGCTCAGACTGTCAATTAAATAACACGTTTTAAATATTATTATTCAATTATTGCTCATAAAATTAATATTATTATTTACAAAGATCAATAATATTTTTTTCATGTCATTTGATATTACATTTAATTTTTCTGTAATATTTGCTGTTCAATTAAATCTTTCACAGGGGGCAATTTGCAAGTGGGCATTTTATTTTCCCGCCAAGAGATGGTCGATTGAGCAGCAGATGATCACCGATAAGCAGTGTTTACACTTTTAAGGAGGGTTTCATGTCTTTCATTTCATCATTAAAAAATTTAATTCTTGTCCTCGCGCTGACTATCGCTCTGCCGGCGTTCGCGCAGAAAACAGACGCCCAGACAGCACAGCCGAACGACAAGCAGGCGGCGGAACAGACAAAAAAGGAGACCGCCAGGGATAAAAAACAGCCTGCACAGCAGGCCCAGGCCCCGGATGCGAAAGGCCAGGAAAAGACAGCCGCTACGACCGAAGAGCCACAGAACCGGCAGGCCGAAGCTGACAGGGACGCCAGGCAGACCGTGCACACCATCGTGGTCAAGGGAGAGGTCTTTGCCGAAAAAGAGAGCGCCTACACCATCAATGTCATCGACCGAAAAAAAATCGAAGAAAAGGGCATCAGCCGATCGGCCGATCTGGTCGGACTGGTACCCGGCGTCAACATCACCGAATACAACCAGGGCGGCGTGCAGAACGCGATCGTCATCAGGGGCTTCCAGAGCGGCGTACATGGCGGGGACATGGGAGTGTACCTCGACGGCATACCCCTGAACGAGTATTACGGCCACGGCGGCGGATACGCGGAGCCGAACGTGCTCATCCCCATGGAGCTCGACCGGGTCCTGGTATTCAAGGGGCCATCGTCATCGCTGTTCGGCAATTTTTCGCGCGGCGGCACCCTGGCCTACTATACCCGCCAGAAAGAGGACTACTGCCAGACTGCGGTCAAAGCGGGCTCGTTCGACACCGTTGATGCGCAGGGGGCCCTGGGCGTCAACATAACCGACGGCCTCTGGAACAACACCGCGCTTCAGATATACCGCACAAAGGGTTTCGCCGAAAACTCCGAGCACATCTACGGCAACGCGTCGACCCGGTTCACGTATGACTACAAGAACTTCGAGGTCAGCTTCGCGTTCCGCGCCCATGTATCGGACTGGGACTCGCCCGGATACCTCACCAGAAAACAGTGGAACAGCGATGATTGCTTCAAACAGGACCCGAATATCGATGATGAAGACGGGGGATGGCGCAGGCAGTTCAGCGAGAAGCTCGACCTCTCGTACGCCTTTACCGACAACCTGAAGCTGTTCGCATGGGCTTTTATGCTGCACTCCGACTGGAAGCGCTGGTCCGATTTCGATTATTCACAGTATGCCGGACAGACCGAGGTGAACCACCATTTCTACAAGGCCGGTACCGGCACCAACATCAACTATAAATCGAAGCTGGTCAGCTTCATCGGCGGATTCGAGTTCTTCAGGGACGCGACCAATTACAAAAAATACGACACCGTCAACCGCGTTCGCCAGGCCAAGACCCAGTCCATCGACACCACGCTCGACAACTACGCCTTCTTCGGCGAAATCGAAGTCAAGCCATGGAGGTTCTTCAGGCCGTTCGTCGGCGTGCGCTGCGACATGTACACGGGCACCGAGGAGAACAATATAACGGATTATGAAAGCGATTTTACGCCTGAAGACTACTGGCACATAAGCCCCAAGGCGGGCATACGCTCGACCGTGGTTGAAAACATATTCGACCTCAGGGTGAATGTGTCCAACGGATACATACTGCCTCCGGCAGAGGCCCTGCACAACGACACGGGCAAACATTTCAAGCCTGCCGAGATATGGCAGTACGAGCTCGGCGCGACCGTGATGTACGAAAAATACCTCACATTCGATGTCGCCGGCTACCTGCTCGACACCACCAACGAGGTGCAGGAAAAACCCGCCGGCTCGGGTGAATACGCCAATGTCGGCGATACCAGAAGGGCGGGCATGGAAATCGATTGCACGGTCGTGCCGGTCAAATACGTCGAGATATCGGGTGGATTCGGGTATGTCTACACCCTGATCCTGAAAAACGGCGACGATTCGGTCGAGCACAAGCACCTGACCGGAGTGCCCGAAACCATGGCCAAGGCGGGCCTCAAGTTCAACCTGCCTCTCGGCTTCGAAGTGTTCACCAATTACACCCATATCGGCAAATCATATACCAGCGGAGATAATAAAGAAACCTACAAGGGATACAACCTTGTCGACCTCGGCGCCGCATACCGGTTCAGGGGAGCGAAAGAAGTATCGCTCACCTTCGAGGTAAGGAACCTTGGAAACTCCCATTACGCCACCATGAGTGACGGGCTTTGGTCCACCGGAGCGCCGCGCTCGTTCTGGGGCCTGGTCAGCATCAAGTGGTAGAATTCCATATGCTTATTCCGCGGGCCCTACCGGCCCGCGGAACACACTTTCCTGAGGAAAAAATAATGCTGAAACGATTCATATCGATGCTGATTCTATCGTTCATTCTACTATGCGGATGCGGCCCGGCCCAAACAATAAAGCCGGGCGATCTTGTACTGGCCATCGGCGGAGAGAGCGCCGAAGGCTACGACCCGACCATGGGATGGGGGCGTTACGGCCACCCGCTCTTTCACAGCACGCTGCTCAAGCTCGACGAAAACCTGAATACGATAAACGATCTCGCGGTGTCGCACACCGTGAGCAACGGAGGGCTCGTCTGGACCGTCAGGATACGGGACAATGTCCTGTTCTCGAACGGCGACCCACTTACCGCCGACGACGTGGCATACACCTACAATACCGCGGCCCAATCGGGCGGAAAAGCCGATCTGGCAATGCTCAAGGAAGCGGCCGCGGTCGGGCCGAACAGGATACGCTTCACGCTCAAATATCCATATATCGGGTTCATCGGCAAGCTTAGAACCCTGGGCATCGTGCCCGCAAACATCCACAGGACCGGCAGGAACTACGCGCGGAACCCCGTCGGTTCGGGGCCGTATAAATTCGTGAGCTGGACCGAGGGCCAGCAGCTCATCGTGGAGGCCAATCCGTATTATTACGGAATGAAGCCTTCGATTAAAAGAATGATATTTCTTTTCATGGATGAAGACACCTCGTTCGCCGCGGCGAAGGCAGGCAGGGTCCACGTCGTGGCTTTGCCTCCGATACTCGGCAAGCAGAAAATCCCCGGCATGACGGTTCATCCGGTCAGGAGCGTGGACAACAGGGGCATCATGTTTCCCTGCGTGCCTGACACCGGAAAAAAAACGCCCGAGGGTTATTCTATAGGAAACAATGTCACCTCTGACATCGCAATCAGGAAAGCCATCAACTACACGGTCGACCGCAGGCTCCTTGCCGCGACCGTGCTTGAAGGTTTCGGCGAGCCGGCCTGGGGCATCGTCGACAATCTCCCATGGGACGAACCGTCGATACGGATAAAAGACAATGATCCGGCCACGGCGCGTAAAATCCTGAAAGACGGGGGATGGGTCGACACCGACGGCGACGGCATAGTCGAAAAAAACGGGACCAGGGCCGAATTCACCCTGCTCTATTACTCCAACGACAGCGTGCGCCAGAACCTTTCGCTCGCATGCGCGGACATGGGGAAAAAAATCGGCATTAAAATCAACGTTGCCGGGAAAAGCTCGGACGAAATCCTGAGGCTCAATCATTCCTGCGCCGTGTTGTACGGATACGGCAGCCACAGCCCGGAGGAGATGTACAATCTTTTTCACGGTAAATTCGCGGGAATCGAACAGCTCAACGCGGGTTTCTACCGTAATCCCACAGTCGACAGGTATCTCGACAAAGCCATGAGCTCATCGACCGTTGAAGAATCCAACCGTTACTGGAAGCTCGCCCAGTGGGACGGCAAAACAGGAATGTCGGTCAGGGGCGACGCGGCATGGGCCTGGCTCGTCAACCTCACGCATGTATATTTCATTTCAGACACGCTGGACGTGGGCGCGTCCATGATCGAGCCGCACGGGCACGGATGGCCGATCACGGCTAACATAGAAAAATGGAGGTTCACAAAGTGATCTCCAGGCAGACGGCATCCATCAGAAAAAGCGCCGCGTTTCTGGGAGAAAAGACATTCAGACTGGCGATGGTCATGTGCCTTGTGTGCGCCATGTCGTTCGTCCTGGTCCAGAATTCGCCGGTCGACCCGGTAAGGGCGTACATCGGGGCCGATGCGAACCAGATCGGCACGGAGCAGAGAACGCTCATCGCCGAACGATGGGGCCTCGACCGTCCGCCTGCGGAGCGTTTTATCAGATGGGCCGGCCAGATCGTGCGCGGCAATCTCGGAACATCCATGATATTCAACGAACCGGTCGCGAGCGTGATCGGGAAACGATTTATCGTATCCCTCGGCCTTATGGCTGCTGCATGGGTTCTTTCGGGAATTCTCGGTTTCGCGCTGGGAATAATCTCGGGCGTCTGGCACCGCAGGGCCGTATCGAAAATCATCGACCTGTACTGCTTCGTCCTGGCGTCGGCGCCCGTGTTCTGGATCGCCATCATTCTTCTCGTGTTCTTTTCGGTCATGCTTCAATGGACCCCGGTCAGCGGATCGACCCCTCCGGGAATACCGGCCGGAGAAATCACGCTTGCGCAGAGGCTGCACCACATGCTGCTGCCCTGCGCGTCCCTTTCGGTCATCAGCATCGCCGGGGTTGCGCTGCACACCAAGAAAAAGACCGTCGAGATCATGCAGAGCGACTATATCCTGTACGCCCGCGCCAGGGGCGAGAGCGCCTTCGGCATAGTACTCCGGCACGTCCTGCGCAATTCGCTTCTTCCGGCGATATCGCTGCATTTCTCGTCGTTGAACGAAATATTCGGCGGTTCGGTCCTGGTTGAACAGGTCTTCGGTTACCCAGGGCTCGGCAAGGCGACGGTGGATGCAGGGATACGGGGCGACGTGCCGCTGCTCCTGGGCATTACGATATTCACCACGATTTTCATTTTTTTCGGTAACGCCGCAGCCGACTATCTCTACACGGTAATCGACCCCAGAATGAGGCACATGGAGAAAATCAATGAATATTAGACTGGTCTCCCTGCCAAATCCGAGGCAAAAGTCGGCGGCGTCAATCACGGCATGCCTGATACTGCTCTGCTCGCTTTTCATCCTGAATGCCATGATCGACGAAACCGGGCTCGGGACCGACCTGGGCAGAAGATATCTGGCGCCCGGACATGGAAGCATCCTTGGAACGGACTGGCTGGGCCGGGACATGTTTACACGGATCACGAAGGGTCTTTGCATGAGTTTCCACATCGGGATCATGTCGGCCATCGGCAGTTCGCTCATCGCTGTCATTATGGGGCTCGCGGCGGCCGTATTCGGGAAAAAGGTCGATGCCATTGTCGCGCTGCTCATCGACGCCTTCTTAAGTGTTCCGCATATTGTGCTTCTCATACTGGTCTCGTTCACCCTCGGCGGCGGGTTCAAAGGCATCGTCATCGCCGTGTGCGTGTCGCACTGGTCGAGGCTCGCAAGGATCATCCGGGCCGAGATATTGCAGCTGAAAGGATCGGATTACATCATGATGTCGTACAGGCTCGGCAGGTCAAGGCGATGGATCATGGCCCATCACATGCTGCCTCATGTTTCAAGCCAGTTCCTTATAGGCCTCATCCTGATGTTTCCCCACGCGATTCTTCACGCTGCAGGGCTTTCATTCCTGGGATTCGGAATGACCCCCGACCGGCCCTGCATAGGCGTGCTTCTCTCGGAATCGATGAGGCACATTTCGACCGGTTACTGGTGGCTCGCGCTGTTCCCCGGCGCCGCGCTCGTGGCCCTGGTGAAAATTTTCGACGTGATAGGGGAAAACGCCTCAAGGATGCTGAATCCCAGGACAAAGCAGGAGTAATCATGCTGCATATAAAAAATCTCTCGCTCAGCTTCTCGCGGTACGGCGGAATGTCGTTTCGCAAGGTCCCGTTGAAAATCATATCGGATTTCAACATCGCCGTCCATACCGGTGAAATGGTCGCGGTCATAGGATCAAGCGGGGCCGGGAAGAGCCTGCTTGCCCATGCGATTCTCGGCATACTGCCATCCAACGCAAAATTGACTGGAGACATCGAGTTCAAGGGAAGCCGCCTGACCGAATCGAGAAAGAAAAGGATCAGGGGCAATGAAATAGCCCTTGTCCCCCAGTCGGTCGCATTTCTCGATCCCCTGGAGAGCGTGAAAAAAAACATTCAACGGGCCGCTTTTTTGAATACCGGTAGCACGGCAAAGGCCGGCATCATGATGAATGATGCTTTCGATAAATACGGCCTGGCGGATAATGTCGGGGGATTACTCCCCTTCCAGCTTTCGGGAGGCATGGCAAGAAGGGTGCTGATCGCGGCCGCAACCGTCTCCGGGGCCGACCTGATCATTGCCGACGAACCGACCACGGGCCTTGACCGCAACGCGATCGACGACTCCCTTCGAGTCCTCAAAGAATTGACCAGCGAAGGCAAGGGCGTGCTCCTGATCACTCACGACATCAGGGCAGCGCTTAAATACGCCGATAGCATCGCAGTTTTCTACGGGGGCACCACACTCGAGATAGCCGCACCTGAAGATTTTAAACATCCTGAAAAATTGCGACATCCTTACACAAAGGATCTTTACTCGAGCCTTCCGGAAAACGGGTTTGTCCCGGTCGCAGGGTTGAACCCGTTCGGGGACATGATCCCCGCCGGGTGCGTGTACGGAGAGCGATGCTCCCGGAAAAACGAACTGTGTGAAACAAGCAGACCCGATAGAAAGAGAATTAATAACGGAGATGTGTGGTGCCATCATGCTTGAATTGAAAAACATATCGTTCCGCTACGGGGCATCACAACCCCGGATACTGGATGGAATAAACCTCGATCTTAAGGAAGGGGCAATGATCGGGATCACCGGGAAAAGCGGCAAAGGCAAAACGACCCTGGCCAGGATCGCCGCCGGATACCTGGAGCCTGAAACAGGATCGGTCCTCTTAAACGGGATGCCCCTGCCCGGAAAAGAATACTGTCCGGTTCAGCTGGTTTTTCAGCACCCCGAAACCGCGATGAACCCTCGCTGGAAGATAAAAAAAGTCCTTGGTGAGGCGGGGATGGGCATGCCGGATGAAAAGCTGCTTCTGTCGCTGGGGATACATCCCATGTGGCTTGAGAGATACCCGCATGAACTTTCGGGCGGCGAACTGCAGCGCATCGCCGTCGCGCGCATCCTCAATCCGGCCACCCGCTGCATCATCGCGGACGAGATGACATCCATGCTTGACCCGATAACCCAGGCCCAGATATGGGACACCGTGATTACATTCGCGAAGAACCGGGGATCCGGCATCATCGCCATCAGTCATGACCTGGACCTTCTGTCAACTATATGCGGAGGGACCCCTCCCTTCGAATTGTGAACGTCGCATATCAGACATCGTAGTATTGTAACAGATGGAAACAGGAATGCGGTTCAGTACCGGCACATTGAAAGCGAAAACGGCCGGGATCAATACAGCGGAGCCCAGCTGAAAGCGCCTGTTTTGAAAAGCCTGATGCAGGTCTCGACAACCTTCGAGTCGTACTTGATCCCGCTGTAGCGCCGGATCTCGTCGAGCGCATAATCGAGCCCCGGCGAGGTCTGGTACGGCCGCGAAGTGGCCATGGCCTCGACCACGTCGGCCACGGTAAGTATCCTGGTTTCGAAGCTTATCTCGTCTCCCTCGAGGCCGTAGGGATAGCCGCTCCCGTCGAGAAGCTCGTGGTGCTGGAGCACATACGACGCCACGGGCCAGGGAAACTCGATGTCCTTCAAAATCTCGAACCCGACCCGGGGATGGGTCCTGATCACGCTGAATTCCTCGTCAGAGAGCTTCCCCGGCTTGGTGAGAAATTCGCTCGGGACGTAGATTTTGCCGATATCATGGAGATTGCCCGCAACCATCACTCCTTCGAGGGTGAAATCGTCAAGGCCGAGCTCCCTTGCTATCGCGCACGCGAGGTTCGAGACCCGCTGCTGGTGCCCTGACGTGTAGGCGTCCCTCTGTTCAAGCGCGTACATCAGCGATTTTACGGTCTGCATGAAGAGGCGCTGGCTCAGCATGGTGCTCTCCTCGAGCTGTCTGGTCCGCTCGTGCACCTTCTTTTCAAGGCTGCGGTTCAGCTCCTCCATCTCGTCGCGGCTCTTGATCAGGGCCCGGTTGGTCATGTCGAGGTCCTCGTTTTTTTCGATGAGACGGTGCTGCAGGATTTCGATCTCGTTTTTGTTCTGCTGGAGCACCTGCCGGTACAGGAGCTCCTTGGTCAGGTCCCTGACCACGATGAGGCAGGTGCCGTCGGCGTTGGAATTCCTGATAAAATAAAGATTGAAGAATATTTCCTCGGACGAATCGCGGTTGACGCTCACCACGCTGTAGTCGCTGCGTGTTCCCTCGATTACAAGGCCGATCTCCTTTTCGAGGCCCACGACCTCGGGGAAGAGGTCCAGAAGGTCGGTCCACCCTTTGACCGGATCTCTCCCGATGTACGCAAAGAACGCGGGGTTCCTGAAGCGGACGCGAAGGTCCCGGTCTACCAGGCCGTGGTAAATCCGGAAGCGGTCAAGAAGCAGCCTGCCTACATCATCCTTCACTTAGGGACCTTCCCCATTTTTTTTCGTACAAAGCTAAATTCGCGCCATTACGTTCATGCCGGTCGCCGGCCGAACCCCGAGATTTTCCTCGCCAGACAGGTGAACATGGATTCGACATTTTCTCCTGTTTTAGCGCTCGTGCCGAAAACCCCGGCATTGAAGCGCGCTTCGAAAGGCCTTATATATGACTCGAGAGATCCGCCCAACGCCGAAAAATCATCGTTTGAAACCAGGTCGCATTTATTGAAGGCGATGACGAGCGAACCGTCCGGGTTGACCGACCGGTACTGCGCGACCAGGGGCACCAGGACCGATACGGTCGCCATCCGCGTAAGGTCGGCGACGACAACGGCGCCGCTGGCCCCCTGGAGGTACTGGTCGATCATGACATTGAAATCGGTGAGGCCGCCGATGTCCCACAAGAGCATGTCGCACTTTTTCGCAGAGCCGTCATCGTTCAGGACGAGATTTTTTTTCGACACCTTGACGCCAATGGTGGTGAGATAAAGATCGTCGAAAATGTCATGGACAAAACGCTTGACGAGGCTGGTCTTGCCGACCCCGATATCGCCGAGCATTACCACCTTGTATTTAAAATCGGAATCACCCATCGCCTGTCCTGATCGCCGGCATTGAAAACATGCGGATTCTCAGCCCGGACAGCCTGCTGCAGCTGCCGATAAAGGAGACGGCATTCGCGGCTGTCCGGCTTTGATTTGCAGCATACATTTTCTCCCCTGAATTGCAACAAAAAAACGTCCTTCCGAATCCAGGCATCCGCGGCATCGATTACATACCCGGAAAAGAGCGCGATGGGCCCGGTCAGTCCTCGAACTTCGCGAAAAGCATTATGCCCCTGCGGTCCCTGAATTCCGCGAACCGCGGGTCGGATTCAAGAATGTTCGGCGAGAAATCCATGATATGCAGACGGTCCCCGTTTATTCCCATGCCTTTCAGGGATCCGCTGACCGCCTCCATCCTGCCCTGCGCGAGCCTCCTGTTCACCTCGATCCCGCCGGTGGGATCGTTGAAGGCCACGATGTCGACATGGATCGCCGGGTATGGAGAGAGTATTTCGTATATCCTGCGTATCTGCAGTCTCTGGGCCTCATCCACCCTTGCAGATCCCGCTGGAAACTGGATCACGATCTTTTCGAGGTCCTGCCTTACCGCGACGAGCTGGAACATCTGCAGCTTAACATCGAGTGCCTTCATTTCGTCGCGAAGCCGCAGCACGCTGCGGTAATCGGTGATGACCGCGTTATTCTCCACGGTCTTTAAACCGCCGTTCTCCCTGATAATGCCGCTGATTTTTTCGGCTGTGGTCCGTGAATCGACCGTGCCGGCCACCATCGCCGTGTCTCCGTCGATATCGACCTCGACGTCATGGGTATACGGCGCGAGAACGGTTTCGATTCGTTCCGCAATCAGGCTTTCCAGCCTCGAATCCCGGTAGCACGAATATCCCTTCCACGTTATGAGGCCGATCAGCGCCGCCAGGACAATCGCACCGGCGATCTTGAGTTTCTGGTAGTGTCTGTTTCCCGAGTCCGCGGCCCGCGGCGCGTTTGTCTTTTCTATGAATTCGGCGAGCGGCTTTTCGATTCCGGCGAGCTCCGCCATCGATCCGTTGAAATTTTTCAGCTGCCTGCGGTAAAGGACGTGTACCGTGCTCACGAGCTCGCTCACCGCTTCCATGAACCCGATGTCGGGCGCGCCGTTGACGACCAACGCGGCGTAAAAATACACGCTCTCGGCGATCATGATTTTCGACTGCTCGAAATGAAGCTCGCTGAATCCCGATTTGCCCGCCTTGAACGAGGTCCTGATGAAATCGTTGATCGCGGCCATCATCCCCCCGACGAGGTCTTTGTCGATGTTTTCACCCCCGGTTCGCGACGAGTGGCCCAGCAGCAGCGAGGTCTTCTTCTCGATGAGAAAAATTTCGTCGATATAATACGGAAGCGATTCGCGCAGGATTATCTCGGCGAGCGGCACCTTCGTGCGGAACGATTCGATACGGTACAGCCACATCCGCCAGCTGAGCGAAGACTCGAGCCTTTCGTTGATGTAGTCGACCATGAGCCTGAGCGCCTCGGCGATTTTCGCAGCGACCAGCCTGCCGATCATCGGATACATGATATCGAAGAGATCGTCGGCGGGCACGTATTTCCGCCGGTTGATATGCGCCACCTGTTCTTCCAGGAGCTTGATTTTTTTCGCGTTCCGGTAGGCAAGCGATATCTCCTCTATCGATTCGTCGATCTCTTTGAATGAAATGTGCACATAATCGCCCGACGGCTTATACTCGATTATCCGGTTGCGGTGCAGGGACTGTATGGAGTGATACGCCTCCACGATCTGCAGTCCCGCGCTGTCTGCGATCGACCGGTATGTCGTCTTGATCGGGGTCTTCATCTGGTCGGTCAGGTCGAGAATCACCCCCAGTATCATGGAATCGCCGTCGTTCAATGAGAACTTTTTGATGAAATGACGCAGGATAGGATTGTCGATCTGGCCCACGCGCCTGACGAGGCCGACTTCGGTCTTCGATAATTTTTTCTGATTTTGCTGCGATTTTGGCATGGCGATACAGTCACGTATAATTTTTTATACAACATATCTTTCGTGTTGTCAAGATAAAATCAAGGAATACGGGACATGGGCGGATTCACGCATTCCGCCTGTTTGACGGTTGATGATGAGGTTTATTTTGCAGGTCCGGATTCGGGGGAGGATTCGAGACCGCCCGCCGTCGAGGCGCGGAGAGTTGTCGGCAGCCGGTCGACGAGCACGACTTTGTTCGATGGATTGGAAAAATACGCCGCGCCATCAACTTTTTTCCCGGGACCGAAAATCGCGAGATAGCGCCTGCCGTTGCGGCTTACCGTAACAGGCTGCGGGGAATCTTCAGCCGGGGCTTCACTGCACAGCGGGCAATCATTACAATAGACCGATTTCAAGACGCGAAAGGAGCGGTTCATCCTGATATGGTGGCTTCTCAGGCGGATATAATCCTCGCGTGTCGCGCCGTAGCGGTCGCTCATCTCGCGGCTGAACGGCCTTTCCCTGTTTTCGCCGAGCATTTCGGATGCGCGCAGGTAATCCGCCGAGTCAGAGGACGAATAGACAAAGGGAATGCCCCCGGCGAACGCGAAATCCGCCAGCTCATTGTTCTGACAGACCACCGCAAGCGAATGCCTGCTGAAATTGCCGCGATGATGAAAAGCGTAAACCCCAAGGGCCGCCAAGACCAGAAAAACAAAAGCCCTCCGGGCCAGGGCCTCTTTTCGGGCGCTCCCGCGGATCATATCAAGCGCAAAAATTATTATGATGCAGAAAAAGAACGGAAGCACTGGATCGAAATATCGAATCTGGGAATTGATCACGGGAGTGATCGGGTCAACGCTCTTGACTGCAAAGGTAAGGGCGAAGAAAAAGAACAAGGACGAGTACAGGAGCAGCAGCACCTTGGCCGTACGGCCTTTTTTCAGCAAGTACACGCAGGCGGCCAGGTATACGGCAAAGGCCGCGGTGAAATGGGGACCGGGCCTGATAAACCGGTAAAAAAGGCCGGCAAAGGTCGTGGGGGCCAGCGATTCGTTGTTTTCGACATGGCTGTGA
>JAKLIV010000061.1 GCA_022709405.1 Spirochaetota bacterium | reverse complement strand
GGAGGATTATACTCTCGAAGCCCGCCCAGAAAATCGGCGAGATCATGAAGCGCGACGTCATCTACGCCCGTGTCGGCGACGACCAGGAATCGGTCGCGCGCCTGATCGACGAGTACGACCTGATCGCGCTGCCCGTTGTCGACGCCGGCGAGCGCCTGACCGGCATCATAACCTATGACGACGCCATCGACATCATCCGCGAGGAGCAGACCGAGGACCTCGAAAAGCTCATGGCCATCAGCGGCGGCGTCGAGGACAAGACCTACCTCGATCTGCCTGCGTACGTGCATTTCAGGAAAAGGGTGTTCTGGGTCGTGATACTGGGGATTTTCGGCCTGGTCACCGGCCTTATCATCGAGTATTTCCAGAAGACGCTCGAGACACTGATCATTCTCGCCTTCTACATGCCGCTGCTCAACGCTGCCGGCGGCAACACCGGGTCGCAGTCGGCCACGGTGGTCATGCGCTCGCTCACGCTGAAGGAGCTCACTCCCCGCGACATTATAAAGGTCGCGCGAAAGGAGCTTGTCGTGAGCTCGCTGCTTTCGCTCTGCCTGGCAGCGGTCACTTTCGGAAGGGTCATCCTCCTTTCACACAAGGAGGCCATACCCGCTGACTTCACACTGGCGACGATCGCCGTGGTCATCGCCGTTTCCCTGGGGCTGCAGGTGATCTGGGCCACGGTCTTCGGCGCGCTCATACCCATCATTGCCACCCGCGCGAAGATCGACCCGGCAGTCGTGTCGAGCCCGCTCCTCGCGACGCTCGTCGACATGGGCGGCATCGTGATCTATTTCTCGGTGGCCAAGATCATACTGGGGATATAACGCCGGTTCCAATCAGCTCCGGTATCCTGTCGAACACGGCGGTATCGCAGTCGTCGCGCGGAACGACCTCGATGACATCGTAGAGGTTTTTCAGCTGCCTGACGATCCTGGGGATTCTCCAGTCGTCCTTCATCAGAAGGTATATGCGGCTGGTATTGCCGTCCCCCACGGTCCCGCAGAGGATGCCCTCGATGTTGCAGGCCCGCCGCATGATCAGGCCGGTTATGTGCGACATGACGCCCGGATGGTTGTTTACCAGCAATTCTATGACGATCGTGTTCATGATATCCTCCTTTATCCTATCATTTCCCTGTTTGCCGATCCCGGCGGGACCATGGGAAAGACGTTATCGTCGAGGCTGACCGGAACATTGACGACACAGGGGCCTGTTTCGCCGAGCGACCTCTCGATGGCCCGCATGGGATCGTTTTCAAGTTCCAGATTTATCCCCCTGATGCCGAATTTCTCCGCAATCCCCGCGAAGTCGGGGTTTGAGCCGAAAAGGGACGAGACGTATTTTTTACCGAAAAACAGCTCCTGCTGCTGCCGCACCAGCCCGAGGGAGTTGTTGTTCATGATAAACACGGTAAGATCAGGCTCCAGGTCTTTCAGGGTCGCAAGCTCCTGTATGTTCATCAGAAAGGATCCGTCGCCGCTGATGCATATGATGCGCCTGTCGGGGTTCGCTATTGCCGCGCCGATGGCAGTCGGCAGTCCGAAGCCCATGGTGCCCAAACCGCCCGAAGTCAGCAATGTGCGGGGATGGTTGAACGGATAGTACTGGGCCGTCCACATCTGGTGCTGTCCAACGTCGGTGGTGACGATCGACTTTTTGTCGGCGCGCGAGTGTATGGCCCGCAGCAGGTTCACCGGGTGAAAGAGAGAATCGCTTTGCGGCTCCGGATATGGGAATTCTTTTTTCATGGAGGCGATATATCCCATCCAGTCCTCCCTTCGGTTTTCCTCGACAAGATGAACCAGTTCTTTTATGGAATGACGCAGGTCCCCGATCAGGTTTAGATCGGTTTCCCTGATCTTGTCTATCTCGGCCTGGTCGATGTCGATATGTATGACGGATGCGTTGGGCGCGAATTCCATGGCCTTGCCTGTGGCCCTGTCGTCGAAACGGACACCCAGCGCGACAAGAAGGTCGGCCTCGTCCAGAATGTAATTGGTATATCGCGCGCCGTGCATGCCGAGCATCCCGGAGAAGAGGGGATTGTCTGACGGGAAGGCGCCAAGCCCCATGAGAGAGGAGGTGACCGGTATGCTGTTCCTTTTCGAGAGGGCGTACAGTCCGGCGCATGTGTCCGAACTTATGATCCCGCCGCCGATATACAGAATGGGTTTCCTGGACGAATTGATTTTTTGAGCGATTCTTTCGAGGCGGTCCATGTCCGGATGCGTGCCGTTGTTCTTCTCTCCCGGAGCGGGATACATGTCGAATTCCACCATGCTCGTTTGAACGTCCCTGGGGATGTCGATTACCACCGGGCCGGGCCTTCCGCTCATGGCTAATGTGAAAGCCTCCGGGATTATTTTCAGAAGCTCATCGGGAGTGCGCACCAGAAAATTGTGCTTGGTAATTGGTATGGTGAGCCCATAGGTGTCCACCTCCTGGAAGGCGTCAGTGCCCATCATGCCCGTCGCCACCTGTCCGGTGATTACGATAATGGGAACCGAATCCAGCTTGGCGTCAGCGATCGCGGTAATGGCGTTGGTCGCGCCCGGCCCGGATGTGGTGAAGCATACAGCCGGTCTGCCTGTTGAGCGGGCGATTCCCTGCGCGATAAATCCCGCTCCCTGTTCATGGCGCGCGAGAACATAGGAGATGGCGCTTTCGGCCAGCGCAGAGTAAAGGGGAAGATTGGAACTTCCCGGTATGCCGATGATTTTATTAATGCCCTGCCGTTCGAGAAGCCTGGTAATGAGTTCCGCTCCCGTCATTTTCATATAGTTGCCTCCGTGGATAGTATTAATAAAAAAACCCCCGCCGGTCTGCACCGGCGGGGGTCTGGTTTTCAGTATCTTTTAAGGATTACTTATTCCCTCCAGTGCAAACCGGTAACGGTAGTGACGATCACTACTACGACGACGCTTACTACAGCGACAAGGAGGTTACGGTTTGCACGGCCCGAGATCATGTGAATAATTGTTCCTCTTCTTTTAAAGAATGAAAAGACTGTGAAGTTTTCGTGATAATCCTGTCAATATTTTTTTATTCATGCTTTCATTTTTTTGGAAGGCGGGGAAACATGATGCATATTTTCGGATGTATCATGACTGCCGTCCACCGCCTCAAATTTTCAGCCCGAATATCCTCACCGCGTTGGCCGTGGTGTTCTTCGCCACTTCCTCTGCGGGAACGCCGAGGATTTCGGCTGCGGCCGCGAGGTTCAGGGTGATGTTCTCGGGCACGTTGATCCTTGACGGCGCGTTGACGGGCGGGATATCGGGGCTGTCGGTCTCGAGAAGAAACCGGGTGGGATAGATCGATTTCAGCATGCGCTCGCGTTTGCGGCTGTTGCGGTAGGTGAGAATCCCCCCGATCGAGAAGCTGAGATTGAAGCGCGCGAGCTCGGCCGCTACCTCCATGCTCCCCGCGAACGAGTGCACCACGCCGCCGCCCTCGGGAACTCCGGTTTTCTTCAGGGCCAGGGCGAGCTCGTTGAACGCGCCCCTGCAGTGGATGATGACGGGAAGATTGACGTCGTGCGCGATCTTCATCTGTGCTTCGAAGAAACGGAGCTGCGTGTCGAAATCGGGATGCGCCACCTTGCGGTCGAGCCCGATCTCGCCGATCGCGACCGCGCCTGAGTCCCTCGCATGACGAAGCTCCTCGATGCGGCCGAAATCGTCCTCCCTGATGTACCATGGATGAATCCCCCACGCGAACTCGACCGCGCCGTATTTCGAAGCAAGCTCTCTTGAAACGGGCCACTGCCCGGGCTCGATCGAGCATGTGATGAGCTTTACGACTCCGGCCCGCTCCGCCCGGTCGAGAAGGAGGTCGAGGGAATCCGCGAATTCGTCGCTCTCGAGGTGGCAGTGCACGTCGACGAGTTTCATCTATTCTCCTATGATTTTAACCAGCACGCGCTTGGTCCGCCTTCCATCGAACTCCGCGTAATAGATCTGCTCCCACGGCCCGAAGTCGAGCTTGCCACCGGTCACCGCGACCACGACTTCGCGTCCCATGATCGTGCGCTTGATGTGGGCGTCGCCGTTGTCCTCGCCGGTGCGGTTGTGGCGGTACCTGGAAATCGGCTCGTGGGGGGCCAGGTTCTCGAGAAAATCGTCGAAGTCCTGGATGAGGCCGTTCTCGGCGTCGTTGATGTGGACCGACGCGGTGATGTGCATGGCGTTCACCAGGCACAGACCCTCCCTGATGCCGCTTTTCGCCACCAGGTCCTCGACCTGGCCGGTTATATTGATGTATTCACGCCGGGATTTCGTGTTGAAGGTCAGGTGTTCGGTCAGGGATTTCATATGCGTCTCCTTAATAAGTATGGGTGATATCAGGAGACTGTATCACACGGGGCTGCAGGAATAAACCATTTTTTGTTCTTTCCTGCGGGAGACAGTCGAGATGGCTCCCGCAGGGAAGAACATGAATCCCCGCAAAGTCCTTGACAGCGATTTCGACGGATATAGTGTGGGGCCCGGGACAGCGCACTGCGGCCCGTGAATCCATATTGATCGGCAAGGACCGGGTGGAAGAATGACCGGCAAAAAAACGGACAAGAGCATCCTCGAGCTCAGGGACCTGACCCTGCGGCTCGGCGACAGGCAGATACTCAACGGCATCACCATGGACATATGGGAGGGCCACGTGCATGCGATAGTCGGCACGAACGGTGCGGGCAAGTCGACACTGGCAAGCACCATCATGGGGCTCGCCGGATACCGCGACTTCGGCGGCGACATCCTGTTCAGGGGCGAGTCGATAAAACGCATGAACATCGACGAGCGGGCGAGGCTCGGCATCACCCTGGCCTGGCAGGAGCCGGCCCGTTTCGAGGGATTGAAGGTGCGCGATTTCATCGCCGCCGGGGCGAAGAACGAAAGCGAAGCAGGTCTCGCGCACGCCCTCGAGACAGTGGGCCTCAGACCCGACGAGTTCATGTACAGGGCCGTAGACAAGACGCTTTCCGGCGGCGAGCGCAAGAAGGTGGAGCTCGCCTCGATACTACTCATGAAACCGGGACTGGCGTTCCTCGACGAGCCCGATTCGGGCATCGACATAGATTCCATACAACGCATCTTCAGGGTCGTGAAGCTACTTCGCGGCGAGGGGACAACTGTGGTGTTCATCACTCACAGCAAGGCCGTGCTCGAACAGGCCGACCACGCATTTCTTCTATGCGGCGGAAGGGTCGTGGACCAGGGCAAATCGGCGCGGATCAGCAAATATTTCGAGAACGAATGCATGCCCTGCGGGGTGAGGGATCCGCTGGCCAGAGGAGAAACGGATGAGCGATGATACCGTGAAGCAGGAGCTCTACTCCAGCATCGGCCAGGACCCGCACACGTTCGACAATCCCGAGATCGCGCACGTGACCATCAACGAGAACAAGGTCCTGGCGAGCAATACCGTTCCCGGGCTCACGGTGGATGTCCGGGAACTGCCCGACGGGATCGACCTGCGTATGGAACTTGAAGAAAACCGGGTCATCCAGTACCCGGTGCACATGTGTTTCGGCGTCATACCCAGGACAGGCGTGCAGCGCATCAACCTCGACGTCGTGATCGGTAAAAACTCGAAGATATCCCTCATGGCGCACTGTTCGTTTCCCTTTGCTGTCGACGTGAAGCACATCATGGACGCGAAAATCAAGGTCATGGACGGGGCCGAATATTCGTATTTCGAGCGCCACGTGCACAGCGAAACCGGCGGGGTCAACGTGCTCCCGAAGGCCGTGGTAGATGTCGGCCGCGGCGCGCGGTTCAGGACCGAGTTCCAGCTCCTCAAGGGGAGGGTCGGCATAATGGACATCGACTACGAAACCCATGTGGCCGAGGAAGGGCTGGTCGAGATGACGGCCCTGGTGAGCGGCAGCGGCGATGACCATATCGTGCTGCATGAAACGGCTTTCCTCGAGGGCGCCTCGTCCCGCGCGGTGCTCACGTCCAAGGTCGCGGTGCGCAACAACGCCCGCTCCGAGGTGTTCAACAAGATAGTGGCGCTCGCCCCATACGCGCGCGGCCATGTCGATTGCAAGGAGATCATCAAGGACAACGGCGTGGCCGTGGCCACGCCGATCGTCGACGTTCGTGACGCGCACGCGCATGTCACCCACGAGGCAGCCATCGGAAGCGTCGACAAGAAACAGCTCGAGACCCTCATGTCGCGCGGCATGGACGAGGACGAGGCCAGCGAAGTCATCATTCAGGGGTTGTTGTCGTAGGTGACCGGAATCCCCGTAGGGGCGTAGCGCGCTACGCCCCTACGGGGATTCCGTCATTTCAGCGCCATGGCCAGCAGCGTCACCGGGTGGATGACCTGATATTGCGTATTCATTTCGATCTGCATGGCGCAGGTCTCGCAGTCGGTGATCACGTATTCGGGGTTGGCCCGGTCGATAAGTTTGAAGAGGTGCTGTCCGATGTCCTGCGACACCTTGTAGTATTCCTTCTTGAACCCGTACGTCCCGGCGATGCCGCAGCATTCCGAGTTCAGTATCACCAGGTCGAGCCCCGGTATGCGCTTGAGTATGTCGATCGTATACATGACGCCGCCGAGCCGCTCCAGGTGGCAGGGCGCGTGGTAGGCCGCGCGTATGTGCACCGGCTTCATGTCGGGAATATTGCCGTCCTCGAAGCGGTCGAACAGGTATTTGGTGATATATTCGGTATTGCTGTATATCGCCGAGTTGTCGAGCCCCAATAAATTGGCGTATTCATGCTTGAGCGCGAATGCGCAGCTCGAGGATGTGGTGACGATTATTCCGCTGTTGCTTTTTTTCTGTTCAGAAAGGGAGGCGATGTTATAGCGTGCGTTTTTTCTGGCCCTGGTCAGGTAGCCATTCGCGATCAGCGGAACGCCGCAGCATTTTTCCCTGACGACGTCGACGCCAATTTTCATCGAGTTCAGGACCCTGACCAGATCCTCGCCCAGGGAGCGTTTGTTGTAATTCACGAAGCATCCGTGGAAATAGGTCACCCTGTTTTTGAATCCGCCCTGATGCCCGCGTATTTTTTTGAACCATGAAGTGAAGGTGCCGTTATTGTACGTGGGGAAGGCCCGCGCCGAAGGTATCCTCAGGAAAAATTCCATCAGCAGCTTCACGATCGTGAGGCTCACGACGAAATTGACGAGCGGCGCGAACATCGTGGCCGCCGAACCCGCGAGGTCGGTGCGGCTCATGAAAAAGTCCCTGGGCCTGAACCAGAAGACCCTGGTGTACTTCCATTTCGCGTCCTGGATGATGTCGGCGATCTTGACGTTCGACGGGCACGCGATCTCGCACCGCTTGCAGTTGGTGCAGTATTTCAGGGATGCGTCCACGAGGCGGGGATTCTTGATCCTGAGGCGCTCGGCATCGGGGCCCGACTGCTTGGGGCCGGGGAAAAGGTGCGTGTTCCTCGCGACCGGGCAGTATATGGTGCAGACCGTGCACTTGATGCAGTGGTCGAAGCTGATGTTTTCAAGGTTTATCATGCGAGGTCCGCCTTTTTACGGGCGCTGATTATCTTGCCGGCAGCGTAATACCCGGTGGATATGGCGACGCCGCCTCCCGAGCCTTCACGAATGGGATCGTACCCGGCGAGTATGGAGCCGACGCAGAACAGGTTTTTTACCGTTTTTCCGTCGGCGCCGTACGGATTCAGCGTTTTGCCGGTATCGACGCCGTATGAAAGGAAGGGATGGCCCTTCTTGTCGAAAAACGACTCGGAGTACCACTTGCTTCTTTCCTGCGAGCCGGACATCCTGAGCTTGAGGATCGGCTCCTCGATCTTGTTGAATTCGCTCCTGATCCCGCCGCTGAAGAAGCTTCCTGTCGAGAACACGTAAAACCTGGAGCGGTGCCGGGTGCTGCCGTAATTTTCGGTGTGCACATGGTCGAGCATGCCGTCGATGATTTCGCCGCCGAACACCTTGTCGCCCGCCGAAAGCTCGCCGCCAAGGTCGGCGAACCGGGTCTTGAGCGCGCGGTCTATTCGCATGCCGAGGATCGAGGGCGGCAGGGTCGGCACCTCGTAGATGAGGAGGCCGGTCATATCCTCGAGTCGGCGGTGTATCCAGCCGAAGTTGTCAATGCCGATGAAGGCCGGGAGCCCGACGATCCTCGCGCCGCCCGCCGCCTTTTTGATCTCGTCGGCTATGCGCGGCAGGTATTTCTCGGAGTCGAACACGCGCGCCAGGTCGATCGACCTGAATTCGTGCAGGTTTCTTTCGGTCCTGAAATAATAGGGCAGGGTGATCTTGCCGGTAGTGATGCGCACGCCCCTGAGCAGGGGAAGACCCCTGATCTGTTCGAGCGTCAGGGCGGTGAAGTAATCCCTGAACCCGTCGAAGTTGAGGACAGCGATCGGATCCTTTCTCTCGTACGCCTCTTTGAGCCGGTCGTTGAAAACGCTTTTTTGCGAGAAATACGAAGGCTTCATGGTCCCGAGGCCGGTTATGTGAAAGTGGTTTTCTTCGCCGTTGTCGTGGAGGTCGAGCCCGGCCAGGCCGCACTGTTTCTTGAAGAATTCCATGGATTCGCGCACGGTTTTAACGCCGACTTTCGAGTAGGGATGTCCGGGTTTTTTCTCCTCGAGCTGCTTGAGGTACCTGCACGGGGACTGGATGACCTTGCCCGACGGGTCGTATCCCATGAGGTCGATCGAACCAGACGAGAAATGCAGCGCGTTCATGCCGCCGGAGATTATCACCGTGCGCAGTCCCTCAGACGCGCACCGGATCCCGCAGACAAGGCCCGAAAGGCCCGCGCCGACGATGAGGCAGTCGTAGTTCACCGGTCTCCTCCTTCGTCGGGCCCGTGCCTCTTGGTGAAGTCGATGTCGCCCAGGCCGAAAAGCCCCTGGTATATCCAGTAGGTGAATTCGGCCTCGCGGAGCGAATCCCCCCAGAGTACGGGCTTGATCCCCTTCCATCTCTCCTCGAGGAAGTCCCTGAGCAGCTGCGATGACTTCACCGACTGATTCCCGGGACCGAGCTCCTTGAACAGCCCGGCGGCCCGGTACGCGCAGAGCTCTCCCTGGCAGGGGCCCATGCCGATGCGCGTCCTGCGCCTTAGGTCGACGATGTCTTTTACGTTCAGGTTCTTGAGGGCGTACTCGACCTCTCCCTCGGTCACCATCTCGCATTCGCAGATGATGCGGTAGTTTTTCTTGTCTTTCTTGAGGATGTTGCGCACGCGCTGTCCGTGGCGGTACAGGGTCGAGCCCACGACCGATTCGGGTATGCCGGTGAAGGCCCTGATGTGCTTTTTCGGGGATATTTTCGTTTCGGAGCCGGGCAGGGGCTGTTTGTGTGTCGAACATTCGGCCTTGATTCCAAGCTTCAGGCAGGTCATGTCGGACGCCATTTCGGCCATCAGCCGATATGTCATGAGCTTGCCGCCGGCGATGGTCAGCAGCCCTTCGAGCCCGTCGCGCTCCTCATGGTCTATGAGCACGATGCCGCGGCTGATGCTTCTGCCTCCGGCCTGCTTCCCCGGAGTGTCGACCAGGGGCCTGACTCCGCAGTAGGCCCTGAGCACCCTGGTCCTGGACAGGTTGGGGATGAGCTTTTCGCCGTCCCTGAGGAGCACTTCGATCTCGTCGTCGTCGACGTTCAGGTATTCTATCTTGTCGTAGTCTATTTTTTTCGATGTTGTACCGATGAGGGATACCGTGTCGCCCGGCACGATGATGTCGCCGTCTGACGGCTTCCTGCAGCGGTTCACTACAACGCCGTTGATGCGGTAATCGATGATCACCATCGACCCTTTCGAGGGATACATGGTAAGCTCGATCCCGGCGAGCGAGCATATGTGCTGCCCCCATACGCCCGCGGCGTTGATGACCAGCCTGCCCCTGATATTGATGAGCTCGCCCGGGTCCTTTTCGCAGGTGATCCCGGCGACGCGGGTTCCCTCGACGATGACGCCGGTCACCCTGGTGTGCGTGAGGATCAGGGCCCCGTGCTCCACCGCGTCGAGCACGTTGGAGGCCGCGAGCCTGAATGGGTCAATGGTGCCGTCGGGGACCTTTATGGCGCGGATTATCGAGCGGTTCAGGTTGGGCTCGATCGAAAACGCCTCCCTGGCGCTTATTTCTTCGGCCTTTATGCCCGCCTGCCTGCAGCCTTCAAGGAGCCTGTCATGATAGGTCCGTTCGTCCTCGGGCAGCGTGACAAAGAGCCCGCCGGTGTCTTCGATGCAGTGAGCGGCGATTTTCTTGAGTATCCTGTTTTCGGAGATGCACTCGCGGGCGGATTCGAGGTCGTTCACCGCGTAGCGCGCGCCGGAATGGAGAAGGCCATGGTTTCGCCCGGTTGTCCCGAAAGCGATGTCGTCCTTTTCGACCAGAACCGCCCTGATGCCCCTGAGGGAAAGGTCCCTGACAGTGCCGGCCCCCGTGGCTCCCCCGCCTATTATAATGACGTCGGTTTCAATCGTCCGCATGAAAAAGGTCCGGCCCCGCTGAAATTCAGAATTGAAAGCAGTACAGGGTATTAATGATGGCACGCATCCGATCTATTTGTCCAGACAATTTTAAAAAAATTTTATCAAAACGTCAGCGCCATTCGTATAACACCGGGTCATTCATTGCCTTCGGGGTATAGGACCCTCGCCCTGGCCCTTTCCAGTGTTTCGATGGCGCGGGAGAGGGGGCGTGGATGCCCATAAAATCACATCAAAGGAGATCGTCCATGAAAAAATTATTATCGTACGCTGCTTTAATCGTTCTCATGTTCGCCATTGCCGCCTGTGACGATGGCGACAATGGCGAAAAGCCAGCCGGCGACGGCCCTGTGCTACAGGCCTGCCTGAATGCCCTGCGCGTGGACCCGGGAGAGCTTGATCCGGTTTTCAGTTCCGACACGCTGTCGTATGAAGTTTCGGTCGATGCATCTTTCACCGCAGTCACGGTTACGGCCGTTCCGGATGACGGGACGCGCGTATCGGTGAACGGGAACGATGTTTCCGCGGACGATTACAGCGCCGAAGTAGGCCTCGCGGGTGAACGGACCGTGATTACGATTTCGGCTTCAGCTGAGGGATTGCTGACACGGGAATACCGTATCACGGTGGTCAGGGCCGCGCAAAACCCGGTGCGGAACTGGTCATTCGAGTCATATGAGATTGTCGGCGACACGGGAATCCCCCTGAACTGGACCGTGAGCACCGCCTCGGGTGAATTCATCGCTACAGGGAACTATGCCCATGACGGGTCGCATTCAGGAATCTTCACGAAGCTTACCGGGACGATCGCCGGTAGGGAGGTCCTGAGCGACGCGATTGCCGTTGATCCTTCCAGGAATCTGACGGTTTCATGCGGGATATATCTTCCCCGCGAGGACAGGAATCCCGGACGGGCCGGGGCGGGAATCAAGATATATTATTTCACCGACCGGGAGTGCCTGGTACCCTGCGAAAACGCGTCAGACACCAAGCCGAGGGTCACGCCCGCGCAGGAGGGGGTATGGGAGCAGGTATCGTTCGAGAGGGTTGCGGCCGATATTCCCGGTGATGCGGCCTGTATCCGCATTGCGCTCAGGGCCTGCTTCATCGCATCAGCGGGAGGGACCGACGAGGACGTGATATATTTTGACGGCGTGAGCCTGTCCCAGCCGGATTAGGAACATCGTCCTTCATCCAGACCGGCAGATCGGGGCTGTCCCTGAAGAAGAAATTCATTCTTTTAAACTGTCATTGGACAGCCCCATTTTTCATTCTTTTCTTGACACGGTATTATGAACTTAATAAATAACCCCGGAGGGCGCGCTGCGCCCGTACAGACATTTCCCGTAGGGGTCGATCATGAACGCCAATACCATGGATAAAATACTGAAATACCAGAGGAACGAGATAACGGAGCATGTTCTTTACGCCGCCCTGGCTAAAAGGGTCAAGGGTAAGAACTCCGAAGTGCTGAAAAAGATTTCAGCAGACGAGCTCAGGCACTATCATTATTTCAAGAAGGTGACTGGCAGAGAGGTCAAGCCCGACCGCTTGAAGATAATTTTATATCGTTTCATATCCAGGATTTTCGGGCTCACCTTCACGATCAAGATGATGGACAACGGAGAGGTGCAGGCAAGCCATAATTATGAGGACATCGAGGAGCGGCTTCCGGGAATCAAGAAGATAATCCAGGACGAGGTCGGGCACGAACAGGCACTGATGGGACAGATCGAGGAGGAGGCACTGAAGCACATGGGGTCCATGGTGCTGGCCATAAACAACTCCATCCAGGAAATCACCGGCATCGTCGTGGGCCTCACCTTCGCCCTGGCCAATTCCCTGCTCGTCGGGAAAACGGCCGTGATCAGCGGACTTGCCGCGACGCTCGCCATGGTGGCGTCTGAATACCTTTCGCAGAAGTCCGAGTGCGAGGACGCTTCGTCGCCGAAAAAGGCCGCGCTGTACACCGGCATGATCTACATCTTCGTGGTCGTGTCGATCGTGACGCCGTATTTTATCTTTGAAAACCCCTATGCGGCGCTGGGTGTAGCGATCTGCGCGGTGGTGCTCATCGTCACGGCATTCACCTTCTTCATGTCGGTGGTCAAGAACCTTGACTACAAAAAGGCGCTGTTCGAGGTGTCGAGCATAACGGCCGGGGTCGTGGCGCTGTCGCTCGTGATCGGGATGGCGATAAGGCTTATATTCGGTGAGTGACCGGCATTAAAAATTACTTGCCTTTCGCGTCGGGACGGGATGAACATGTGTCGTAATGATTCAGAAGTACTGAGATAAATCATAGACTTAATAACCCCCACCGGTTTCGCTATCGCTTCAACCGCCTCCCCCTTGGCAAGGGGGAGGACGGGAGGGGGTTCTCCTCGGTGTTTCTGAGTCTTTTTTAAATAAAACAAGGAGAATATTATGGGTCAGATTACTGCAACGATAAAGACAAACAGGGGCGATATCAGGCTCAATCTTTTCGACGACCGGGCGCCGGTCACCGTGGCCAGCTTCGTCAACCTGGCGAAACGGGGTTTCTACAACGGCCTCACCTTCCATCGCGTCATTGCGGATTTCATGATCCAGGGAGGATGCCCCCGCGGAACCGGCACCGGCGGGCCGGGCTACCAATTCGAGGACGAATGCACCCCGGCATTGAAGCATGACCGGCCCGGCATACTGTCAATGGCCAATGCGGGCCCCGGCACCAACGGCAGCCAGTTTTTCGTCACCCACGTGCCCACGCCGTGGCTCGACGGCAAGCACACCGTATTTGGTTCGGTCGTGGACGAATCCGACATGAAAACCGTGAACAGCATCAGGCAGAAGGACCGCATCGAATCGATCACCATATCGGGCGACACCGCGGACCTGTTCTCAAAAATGGCCGACCGTATCGAGCAGTGGAACAACGCGCTCGAAGACCGGTAGATATAAGTACGGGCCCGAACCGGTATGGCTGACCGCATCGTTTACTCGACCGAATCCGGCGATTTGCGAGGCCGGGACGACAGAAAACAGAAATCCCGCGGCCGGGACTGCGCGCCGTCCATGCCCCGTGACGGCATCGTCAGGGTCAGGCGCGAAACCTCGGGCCGCGGCGGCAAGACCGTTACCTCGGTTTACGGACTACCGCTTTCAGGCGACAGGCTCGATGAACTCGCGGCGGCGATCAAGCGAAAATGCGGAACCGGCGGCGCGGTGAAAGACGGGGTCGTGATCATACAGGGGGACAGGGTGGATGCGGTCATGAAGCTCATCCGGGACGAGGGCTTTACAGTAAAGAATGCGGGGGGATAATAGTAATAACCCCCACCGACTTCGTTTTACTCAGTCACCTCCCCCTTGGAAAGGGGGAGGTCGGGAGGGGGTTCTACATTATATAAAATAAATGGAGCTTGAAACAATGATTAAATCGATCGGCATGGTCGCGAGCGTAGCGCTCCCGCTGTTCAACCTTCCGCTGATTTTAAAGATACGCCGCAGGGGCTCGTCAAAGGACATATCCCTCACTTGGGCCGTGGGCGTATGGGCGTGCATCGTCCTCATGCTTCCTTCGGCCATGGTTTCGACCGATGCCGTTTTCAGGGTCTTCAGCGTCGTCAACTCGGTGCTGTTCTCCGGGGTGCTGATATACGTGCTGAGATACCGGAAGGAGCCGCCCCGGGTGGAGTGATTTATCGGGGGATTTGCACCATGAAACGAACCAGGTGGATTTATATCGCGATCATTCTCGCGGCCGCAGCGGCCATGTCGTACGCCGGGAAATCGCGCCTGCATCTGGACATGGACATCACAAAATCCCTTCCCATCGACGATCCCGTGATTGCCAACGCCGAGTATGTCATGCTTCATCACCCCGTCAAGGACCGGATCGTCATTGACCTAAAATCCGATGTGGGAGAAGACGCCCTGATCAGGGGCGCGGAGCTCGTCGAGGGCATGCTTTCCCGGAGCGGCCTTTTCAGGAGCGTGGGCCTGAACGAGTACCAGTCGCTTTTCCCGGATCTGATCTCGCACATCATGGAAAACCTTCCCGTGCTTTTCACCGGACACGACCTCGAAACCAAGGTCAAGCCGATGCTCGCCCCCGAAAAAATCAGAAAGTCCCTCGAGGATGATTATGCGAGCCTCATGGACCTCGAAGGCATCGGCCAGGGCGGGATGATTGCGGCCGACCCGCTGGGCCTGAAAAATCTCGTGCTGGCCAGAATGGCGCACCTCGCTCCCTCGACCGAGGTGAGGATCGTGCGCGGCAGGCTGATTTCGGCGGACGGCCGGCACGCGCTCATCACCGCGGAGCCGCAGGGCTCGGCGACCGACACCGCGGTGGCCAGAAAAATCGACGCGCTCACTGGTGATTGTATCGCGGCGCTTGAAAGGGAATTCGGCCCGCAGAAAATTTCGTTCACCCTTACTCCCGTGGGCGCATACCGCGCCGCAATCGACAACGAGGACGCGGCGAAAAAGGACACCCGCCTGGCCGCGATCTTCGCGACGGTCGGGATCATCATTCTGCTCCTGGTCGGTTTCCCCAGGCCTTTCCTGGGGCTGCTGGCGCTCGTTCCGGCGGTCCTGGGCACGATCGCCGCCGCTTTCGTGTATTCGCTTTTCAGCTCCAGCATTTCGGTGCTCGCGGTGGGATTCGGGGGCACGATAATCTCGTTCACGGTGGATTACGGGATCGCGTACCTGCTCTTTCTGGACCGTCCGATCGAGACCCGCGGCTTCGACGCCTCGCGCGAGGTATGGGGCATCGGCCTCCTGGCCATGCTCACGACCGCGGTCAGCTTCGCCTTTCTTTTCATCAGCGGGTTCGGCGCGCTCGCCCAGATAGGATATTTCGCCGCGCTCGGCGTGGTGTTCACCTATATATTCGTGCATACGCTGTTCCCGGTCGTGTTTCCGGTCATGCCGCCCGCTAAAAGGGCCGGCCTGGCGCCGCTCCAGGGTTTCGTGAACAGGCTTTTCGGCCTGCGCTCGATCCGCTGGACGCTCGGCGCGCTCGCCTTTATGCTGGTCATGCTTTTTTTTGCGCGCCCTGATTTCAGGGCCGACCTCGCTTCCATGAACACCGTGAGCAGCGGGACCCTCGAGGCCGAGAAGACCGTGACCTCTGTGTGGGGGAACGTGATGAGCAGCCTTTACCTGATGAGCGAGGCGGAGGGTCCCACGGCGCTGCAGGAGGCGGGCGACAGGCTCGCCGGCAAGCTCGAGCGCGACGTGGAATCAGGCGCGCTTTCGGCCGCATTCGCGCCTTCAATGGTCTTTCCCGGCAGGGAAAGGGCGGCATCGAATCTCGCGGCCTGGAGGAATTTCTGGTCGTATTCCCGCGTCGCCGAACTGAAAAAAAACGTACGCGCGGCGTCGCGAGACATCGGTTTCGCGCAGGACGCCTTTGATGGATTTTTCAGGACCGTTCAAAAAAAACACCTTGCTTCCACTCCCGTACCGGAAAAATATTATGGCATGCTGGGTGTCAGCCCGGCGCAGAAGGGCGGCCGGTGGGCCCAGTTCTCGGTGCTGAAGCCCGGACCCGCCTATGATCCCGGCCGATTCCATGCCGAAATCTCCGAAGTGAAATCCGCCCGGCTTTTCGATCCGGGATTTTTCTCGGAGCGTCTCGCGTCCATCATGCTCGATGCGTTCATCTCCATGACGATCATCGTGGGTTCGATAACCGCCGCGGTCGCCCTGCTGTATCTCCTCGACCTGAAGCTCGCCCTGATTTCGCTCGCTCCCACGGTCTTCTCGCTGGTATGCACCCTCGGCACCATGAATCTGCTGGGATATACACCCGGGATCCCCACCATCATCGTTTCGGTCATCGTGATCGGTATGGGGACCGATTATGCCATGTATCTCGTGCGGGCCCGCCAGCGTTACATTGACGATGCCCATCCCTCTGTCGGCCTGATCCGTCTCACCGTGGCACTGTCCGCGTGCTCGACCATGATCGGATTCGGGGTGCTCGCCCTGGCCGACCATTCGCTGCTCAGGAGCGCCGGCCTTACCGTGCTCATGGGGATCGGCTACTCGTTTTTCGGTACCGCGCTGATCGTTCCGCCGCTTCTCGGGCGGGTGTACGCAGACAACGCGGCGCCTTCAGGCGGCTTCACGCCGGCGTCCGCCGAGCATGAGGCAAGGGTCCGCCGCCGGTACCGGTCGCTCGAGCCGTATCCCAGGCTTTTCGCGCGCTTTAAAATGAAATTCGATCCGATGTTTTCCGAGCTGCACCTGCTCATGAACAGGCCGGGCGTGATCGTGGACATCGGCGCAGGATACGGCGTGCCCGGAACGTGGCTGCTGGAGCTGTTTCCCGGAGCCGCGTATTATGGCCTGGAGCCCGATGAAAAAAGGCGCAGGATCGCGGCCTGGGTCCTGCGGGACCGCGGGACCGTGGACCGGGGAGGGGCCCCGGACCTTCCGGTATTTCCCGGAAGAGCGGACGCCGTGCTCATGATCGACATGCTGCATTATCTCGACGACGAACGGCTCGCGCTGGCCCTCGCGCGGATACGGGAGAGGATTTCCCCCGAAGGCAGGCTGATTATACGGTGCACCGTGCCCTTGAGGGAGCGGGCAGGGCTCAGGACTCTCGAATCCGCGATCATGAAGATGAAGGGATTCTCTCCCCGTTTCAGGACGCAGGACGAGGTTGCGGCCGCGGTCGAGCGTGCGGGATTTTCGGTCGAGGTGAGGGATTCATCGAAGAGCGGCCGCGAGGAAAAGTGGCTCCTGGCCGCCCCGGCGCAGAAGGTGAAGCTGAGGGCGGATTCGAAGAGACGCAGGCCCTAATCGGAAACCCGCGCCTCGCGGAGTTTTTTCCGCTGCCTGAAGAATTCCACGACGCCAGGCATGACCGAGATGACGATTATCGCGATGATGATCATGCTGAAGTTTTTCTTCACGAAGGGAATGTTGCCGAAAAAATACCCGCCTGAAAGAAAGAGCGTTATCCACAGCAGGCCGCCGATGACATTATAGCTGATGAATTTGAGGTAGGTCATGCTGCCCACACCGGCCACGAACGGGGCGAAGGTGCGTATAATGGGCACGAAGCGGGCGATGATTATGGTTTTCCCTCCGTATTTTTCGTAGAACTCGTGGGTCCGGTCCAGGTATTCTTTCTTCAAAAACCTGACGCGCTCGTTGAACACGCGCGGCCCGATCTTGTGGCCGATCCAGTAATTGACGGTGTCGCCGCCTATGGCTGCGGCCGCCAGAACGACAAATATCCACCCGAAATTTATCGAGCCCAGTGCCGCGAATGCGCCGATGGCAAAGAGCAGGGAGTCACCCGGAAGAAACGGCGTGACCACGAGCCCGGTTTCGCAGAAGATGATGACGAACAGGATGAGATAGGTCCATGTCCCGTAGTCCCTGATGATTTCATTCAGATGAACGTCGAGATGGAGAAAAAGGTCTATGAACTGCGCGATTATTTCCATTGGCGATATTTCCTTGATTGCTTGTATTTAGCGGAACGCTTACCAGGTGACTGCCGCGTTCACGGTCATTGCTTGTCCTCTTTCCGGGGAAACAGGACGGATGCGATGATCGAGACCACGAGCACCCCTCCGACAACGCCGAGCGCTATCGAAACCGGGATGTGCACGATGTCCGCTATGAGCATCTTGACGCCCACGAAGACGAGGATGACCGACAGGCCGTAATTGAGGTAGTGGAATATCTTCATCACTCCGGCCACGGCGAAGTAGAGCGCCCTGAGTCCCAGTATCGCGAACACGTTCGATGTATACACGATGAACGGGTCCAGCGTGATTGAAAGAATGGCCGGGATCGAGTCAACCGCGAAGACGACGTCGGTGGATTCGATCACGATGAGCACGATGAACAGCGGCGTCGCCATTATTTTCCCCCCCTCCCTGAGGAAGAAGGAGCCGTCTCCCATCTTGCTGGTCACCGGCATGAACTTTTTCACGAACTTCAGCACCGCGTTCTTTTCGGGATGGACTTCAGCTTCTTTTTCAAAGGCCATCTTGATCCCTATGTACACCAGGAACACGCCGAATATGTAGATGACCCAGTGCAGCTGCTTGATGAGCGTGATTCCGGCGATTATGAACAGGGCCCGCATGACCAGCGCCCCGAGAATCCCCCAGAAAAGCACTTTGTGCTGGTATTTCGCCGGCGTTCCGAAGTAGGAGAATATGATGATAAACACGAAGATGTTGTCGACGCTCAGTGACTTTTCGATGAGATAACCGGTGAGGAATTCCAGCGCCTTGGTCGATCCCATGAAAAAATAGACGCCCACATTGAACATCAGGGACAGCGCGATCCAGAACAGCGTCCACAGAAGGGCCTCCCTGATGGTCGCTTCACGGTCCTTTTTCTGGAGCACTTTGAGGTCGAGCACCAGCATAGAGACTATGAACGCCACAAATCCGCCCCATATCAAATATCGACTCATCGGCACCTCCGAAATTCGAGCAAGGCTAATCCAATCAGGTCTAAAATCAAGTCTTTTATTGGTAAAAGACCGGGCCCCGGGTTTATACACATTACAAATTGATGGGTGAAGAAGTAGCTCGCCAGGCCCCTGCTTCACCGGCATGATATTAAATTATCGAATTGACACGGCGGGGCGGGATCTTATAATAATTTTAAACACATGAAGAGGGAGATCAATCCGACATGACACCGATCCTGGCCGCCGTAATAGTTATAGTGCTGATGATAGCGCTGAACGGTTTTTTTTCCATGTCAGAAATGGCGGTGGTTTCTTCCCGCAAGTCGAAGCTCAAACTGAAGGCCGAGGACGGCCATCAGTCGTACATCGCTGCGCTCAAACTCGCCGAAAATCCGTCGCCGTTCCTTTCAACCATTCAGACCGGGATCACCCTGGTCGGGGTCCTCGCAGGCGCGTACGGCCAGGCGACCATTGCCGAACAGATGCAGCTGAGGCTCGCGGAATATCCGGCCGTGGTCGAATACAGCGAGGCGCTGAGTATCGGCGTCGTGGTCATCTGCATAACCTTCGTTTCGATAATTTTCGGCGAGCTCATACCCAAGCGTATCGCGCTGTACAGCCCTGAAAAGATCGCGGCAGGCGTGTCGTATCCGATAAAGGCGGTTTCATTGCTGCTCCTGCCCTTTTCGAGGATACTCACCAGGGTGACCGACCTGCTGGTCAGCGTCATTCCGTTTAAAATGATCAGGGAAAAGCCGGAGAGCGAGGAGGAAATCAAGCTCCTGCTGCGCGAGGGAGAGGAGCTCGGGCAGATAAAGAAACAGCACGGCGAAGTGGTTGAGGCGGCGCTCGACATCCACGACACCAGGCTTCCCCTGATCATGAAGCCGCGCCCCGAAATACGCTATATCGAGATAACCGAATCTCCGAAAAAAATCAGGGACCGCATCGTCGAATACGGAAGTTACGCGTACCTGCCGGTGTGCCGCAACGGCCTCGACAACATCGTGGGATTCATCAAGACGCGGGAGGTCCTCATGAAGATACTCCGCGGCGAATTCAAGACGATCAACAAGCACATCGTGAAACCCCTGTACGTGCCCGAGGGCATGGGTCCCATCAAGCTGCTCGAGCAGTTCAAGCTGAACAGGACCCATATCGCTTTCGTGGTGGATGAATACGGCGGCATCATGGGCCTTGTCACGCTCTCCGACATCACCGAGGAGATAGTGGGCAAGACCCCTGCATCGCCCGACGACGCCGACGAGGAAATCGTACAGAGAAAGGACGGGTCGTTCCTGGTCGACGGGATCATATCGATCGATGATTTCCGGGAGCGGTTCAAGCTGGCGGATTCGGGCGGCGATTACAACACTCTTGCCGGATTCATCATGGACCATCTGTGCCGCATACCCAGGACGGGAGAGGGCTTCAGCTACGACGGGCTTCATTTTGAAATAGTCGACATGGACGGCAACAGGATCGACAAGGTCCTTGTCAGGAAGGACAAGTAATAAGCGCTTATAGCTTCACGCCATAGAGGCTGATTTTCCTGTTTTTTACGAGGCTGCATGCCTTGTCGATCGCGGGTTTGACCTTCGATTGCGGTACGTTGAACAGGCCGAAGGCGGCGGTCAGTATTACATTCAACCGTTCGTCGTATGCTATTTTTCCGCTGTGGAGTTTTTCGGCGATGCAGTTTTGAATTATGCCGTTGATCGCCAGCGACCGTGTGTACCATTCCTGGTCGGTCATTCCGGGGCTGAATTTTTCGAAGAAGGCCTTGTTTCTTTTCGCGCTGTTGAGGCAGATGATTTCTGAAACGCGCCAGGACCCGTATGAATGAAGGTAGAGCTCTGCGATCCTTTCATGGTTGTCTGCTATCTTGAGCTGGAGCGCGATGATCAGGGCGTAATGGACTATCGGGTCGGGCCTGTCCTTTAACAGGGGCAGGATCATCGCGTTGGCGTCCTCGAGGTAATCGGATGCGATCTGCATCAGGATGTCTTCCTTGTTGCGGAAAAAATGGTAGAGCGACCCTGTTGTAAGGCCGGTTTCCTTGAGAATCTGCCTGATCGTTGTGGCGGAATACCCCTGCTCTATAAACAGTCTTCGCGTCACTTCAATTATCTTTTCCCTGATCTGCTGGCTCTTTTCTTTTCTGTTCATGTCCGTTTTCTGCAACCGTGTCCCGGGCTGTCGAGATAGACAGCTTGCTATGGCGGATTATTTTTTCAAGAAATTTACCGGAAAGAATGAAAGATTTTATCTAAGGATTAAAAATTAAATAGAACGTGTTTTAAAAAATGTTTGACTTGAACGGGGGATTGATTATTTATTGTAACATGTTCTAAATATGGGAGGTGTATCATGAGCAGCGATATGTCGGTCCGGATAAGGCAGACCATTGGCTTATTCGAGTTCATCTTCAAAGTGATTGTCTTTCTCCCGCGGGTGCCGTTTGTTGTTTTCGACGCTGTCAAGGGGCTCAGGATGATCGGGGGCAACAGCAATATTTCATGGGGATCCGTGCTTGAAAAAATGGCGCAGAAATACCCGGGCAATATCGCGGTAAAATCGCCTGACGGAAATCTGACCTATTCGCAGCTCAATGAGCGCGCAAACCAGTTCGCCCATTTTCTCATTTCGCGTAAAGTCGTCAGGGGCGACACGGTGGCAGTGTGCCTGGAAAACCGGCCCGAGCTGCTCATCGCGTACTGCGGGTGCGCCAAGATCGGCGCAATCTGCTCGCTCATCAACACCAACCAGCGCGGTGATTCACTCTCGCACAGCTTCAATCTGAACAAGGGCCGGGTGATCATGGTCGGCGAGGAATGTATTTCTTTTTTCAACGATGTCAAAAAAGATATAGATCTCGCCGGATCGGCCGTCTTCTATCTCAGGGACGCGGCGATAAACCGCCTGAAAGACGCCGCTGACATAACGGACGTTCTTCTTTCGTTGCCGCGTACCAATCCGGATGAAACCGGATCGATCACGCTCAAGGACAAGATGGCCTACGTGTACACCTCGGGCACCACCGGCGGTTTGCCCACGGCGGCGGTGATCATCAACAAGCGCGCCCTCTCGGCGATGTTCTG
>JAKLIV010000060.1 GCA_022709405.1 Spirochaetota bacterium | reverse complement strand
TCATACGCCAGGCTGACAAT
This sequence comes from Spirochaetota bacterium, assembly GCA_022709405.1. Classification (GTDB taxonomy): domain Bacteria; phylum Spirochaetota; class UBA4802; order UBA4802; family UBA5550; genus JAKLIV01. The sequence goes on along the minus strand of JAKLIV010000060.1, from coordinate 22,050 downwards.
GTTGTTGATCCTGAATGCGGTTTTTATTTCTTCCTGCAGGTCTTTTCTGAATGAATGAATCCTGTATCCCTTGATTTCCATGTCAGCGATTATTGCGGACTGCTGGTTCAAGGCGAGCTCGGAGATTGTCGTACCGGTATTGACGGTGCCGGTGGTTATCATGCATGACGGGACTGTCTTGGCGTGGTCCTGTCCGTATACCGGGATTCTCTTGTAAGCGGCATACACGGTGTCCTTTGATTTTCCTTTTTCGAGAAGACGCCATTCGGAAGGTATGTGGATTATCCATGCGGGCCCGTGTGAAACAAGCTGTGTTCCTCTGCATGAAAACACGGGCAGGGACAGGAGAAAAACAACACAGATAGTGTATCGCATGTTTGCGGATTTCATTGTTTCCTGATGCCTGTTATCATCAGATCCCCGATACTGTTTTCATAATAGCTGATGATCACTTTTCTGCCCTGGTAGTTTTTAATTGAGTCGATGTATTCGCGCATTTTTCTTTTCACATCAGCCGGAGATCCCGAAGAAGAATATATGTCCCTGACAAACACCATCTGCGTCCGGTCTTTCGTTTCGGCAAAAACGATGATTCGCCCCAGATCGTTTCCGCCGATCGAATGTATCACCGCCGGTATTGACCTTTCCCTGCCGGCTTTCGTCAGCGAGAGGTTCTGGCAGGAATAGGCCAGAAGCAAACCCGTTAAAGCCGCCAATATTCTCGAAGATGCTCTGTTCATCGGCCTCATATGTGACATAAATTAGCCTTTCAACAGCTAAAAGTAAAGCTATTTTTATCCTGAATTATCGGTGATTAAAACAGTGATATAAGTATATAATAAATCGACCGGAACCCGATGTTCATATTAATATTGACTCGTCATGGCGGTTCTGCAATTAATACCAGATATCGTCGAATTATAGAATAACAGCTGTTATATTTAAATATGATACGCAGATATGACATAATCGTCGTGGGCGCCGGTCACGCTGGAGTCGAGGCCTCGCTTCTTTCATCGAGGACAGGGCTATCGACTCTTCTTCTGACAGGGAACCTCGATACCATCGCCCAGATGAGCTGCAATCCCGCGATAGGAGGCCTTGCCAAAGGCCATCTTGTCCGGGAGATAGACGCTCTCGGCGGCGAGATGGGCAGGACCATAGACGCAACCGGGATTCATTTCAAGATGCTCAACAGAAGCAAGGGCCCGGCGGTGTGGTCTCCGCGCGCACAGGCGGACAAGAAGGAATACCAGCTTAGAATGAAGCATGTGCTCGAGAGGCAGAACAATCTGACCATCATACAGGATATCGCAGAGGAAATTCTGGCAGAGGACGGACGGGCGGTGGGCGTCAGAACGATACGGGGCCAGGAGCACCTGGGCCGGGCCGTGATACTGTGCACCGGAACATTCCTGAAGGGCCTCATCCACATCGGCGGTTACAAGGAAAGGTGCGGCAGGCTTGGCGATTTCTCTTCAGAGGGACTTTCTGATTCGCTGAGAAGACTCGGTTTTCAGGTCATGCGCCTCAAGACCGGCACGCCGCCGAGAATAAACGGGAACTCAATTGATTTCAGCCGCTGCGAGGAACAGCTGCCGGATGCGGTCCCGTCACCGTTTTCTTTTTCGAATGAACGCATCGAACGTCGGCAGATCTCGTGCTGGATCACCTATACCGATGAAAAAACGCACAGCATAATCAGAGATAACCTACATCGTTCCCCGCTTTACGGCGGAGAGATCAAGGGCATCGGAGCGAGATACTGTCCGTCAATCGAGGACAAGGTGGTCAGATTTTCCGACAAGCCCAGGCACCAGCTGTTCCTTGAACCCGAGGGTTACGATACCAGCGAGTATTACGTGAACGGTTTTTCGAGCTCGCTGCCTGAAGATGTTCAGCTCGAGATGATACGGACCATCCCGGGCCTCGAAGATGTCAGGGTCATGCGGCCTGCATATGCGGTTGAATACGATTTCGTTCCGCCCACGGAAATTTTTCCAACGCTTGAAACAAAACGGATCAGGGGACTTTATCATGCAGGCCAGATAAACGGAACATCGGGCTATGAAGAGGCGGCAGCACAGGGATTGATTGCGTCATTGAATGCATGCAATGCCATAATGGGTCGGGAGCCTCTGGTGCTCAGGCGTTCAGAAGCATATATCGGCGTACTCATCGATGACCTGGTGACAAAAGGAACCCTTGAGCCGTACCGGATGTTCACGTCAAGAGCGGAGCACAGGCTTCTGTTGAGGCAGGATAACGCTGACAGGCGCCTTATGCATTATGGCCATGAATACGGGCTCATTTCAGATGATGAATTCCGAAGAATGAATGATAAATATGAATATATTGACGCCATGACTGAAAAGCTGCGCAACACGACCATTAATATTGACGACAGGGTCTTTAATCTGCTTTCAACCATGGATAAAAAGTTCAATGTCCGCGGAAAAACGAATCTTGAGAAAATATTGAAGAGGCCTGACATATCGATAAACGGAATCAGGGAAATCCTGGACATGGATATCGACAAGAGCATTATCCCGCTTATTGAGATGGAGATAAAATATGAAGGCTATATACGCCGTGATATCGAGAGGATACAGCGCCTTGAAAAGATGGAAGACCGCATGATTCCAGAAAATATCGACTATGATTCGATAAAAGGGCTGAAAAACGAAGCAAGGCAGAAGCTGAAGAATGTTTTTCCGAGAACGGTCGGCCAGGCGATGAGGATATCCGGCGTTGATCCTTCGGATGTTTCGATAATTGTCGTGCATATCGAATCGCTGCAGAAAAACGGAGGTGTTCCACGTGGAACACGCTAAGCTGATCAGGGATGCCGTTGAAACTTCGGGAATCGCCCTTGACGACAGGAAGATTCATTCGCTCGCGCTGTTTGCGGATTCGGTTTATTATTCCAACAGGCTTTTCAATCTTACCGGGCACGATTCGCTCGAGGATATTGTCAGAGACCTGATCATATCGAGCATCGAGCCCTTTAAAGACCTGAACGTTCCACGTGGAACAGTTTTCTGCGACCTGGGGAGCGGGGCAGGGGTGCCCGGAATCCCTCTATCTGTCTTGAGAAATGACTTACGGGGTTTTCTCATAGAGTCATCAGTTAAAAAAACAGGCTTCATTTCGGAAGTCTGCGTTAAAATGGGAATGGAAAACGTGTCGGTAATCAATGCCCGCACTGAAGATGTCGGAAAAGAAGAGAGATTCAGGGAATTTTTCGGGTTTGCGGTTTCAAGGGCAATGGGCGCCCCTTATGTTGTCATCGAAATGGGAGCTCCCCTGGTCGCGGCAGGCGGATTCCTGTATATTTATTCATCGCTTGAGATGGAAAATCTGCATCCGGATGTTATCGCCCATGCCGAAAAGCTCGGTATGGCGGGAGTGGGCTCCGGAAATCATAAAAATTTCGGAATCGGCGAAACAGGGCTCCTGTTTATCAAGAAAGATCATACGGACCGTAAATTCCCGAGGCGTTATCCGGTAATTTCGCGCGAGGCTGATAAAATCAGATGAAAAAACTGCTGGCTGTCTGCATCGTCGTTGTTTCATGCGCGGCATTCGCCCAGAAATCGCGGGAAGATCTGGCCGTGATGGTCGGAGGCGATCCAATGCTTGTTGCCCCGTGCATCGGGTCAGAGGGAGCGCTTATTGGCGATCATGAGGGCGATGTGCTCAGAAAATATGCGGGCCAGGATGTCTCGTATGTCCGTACAGGCCTTAAAGAACTATTGCATGATGTACTGAAAGTGAAGACGGGCCCCAGGGTGAAATTCGAAAAAATTTTAAGAATCGGGAGCGTTTCCTTTTTCATGCTGGACGGTAAAGTCAACGCGATAATCGGCTACATGAACAACAGAACGACCACCGACAATGTTGCTCTTGATAGAGGAGCTGATTACTTCATATACAGCTATGGAAACAGCGGCCTGAATATGATTAAAAACGGCGCGGACCGCCTGATCATCTATGAACAAAAGGGAATTTTAATCATCGATGACAGGGGGGATGATAAAATCGACGCATATGCCGTGTTTCCCTGCGGCGTTCCTGCTACTGCAGATACTCGCTGATATAATACGCCTGCCTGTCGCTTATGCCGTATTCATGAAATATTATGTCTTCTATGGTTTCCCGTTCGCGCGTGAAGTCTTTTCCCGGTGATGACAGGATGTTCCTTGCTATTTTTTTTATTCTTATCTGGCTTTCCTTACTCAGGATCTTGATCGGCAGGCGCTCGAGATCTCCCCTCAGGACCTTGATGGTAAAAAAATTCTTTTCGTAGAAATACTGGATCACTGATGAATTCAGAATCGACAGGGTTGATTCGATGTTTATATAGCTGTATTCCGGTATAAACCCGTTCACGTTGTTGAGCGAAAAATACCCTTCTGTGTCGAGTGCAAAGGTAAGGCGCTTCCCGATGAATTTATAGAGGATCTTGTCCGGTGTCGTATAGAGGTGCCTGGGCGCAACCTGCTGCAGCCTGTCCCTGTCGTATTTGAAGTAATGATTTCCGAATGAGATCCTGTACTGCTGGACGTCCCTGCCGATGATTATAGGGTCCGGGTATTCCTCGCTCCTTTCATTGCTCACGTGCAGGGCGTTGTTTCCGGTTACAATTCCAAGAAAGAACTTCGCCTTGCCCTTGAGATAAAAGCAATCGGTCCCGTTCACGGAATTGATGATATTTACAGCTTTCCGGGTATAGTTGATGTTGAAGATGTTGTCCGGCGTCGAATGAAAGCTCGACTGGGGCACCATGACCGCGGTATTCCGGGTGCCGGCGAGGGAATGGATTTCAACGATGCTTTTATTTCTTTCGTCGTCGCTGCTCTCGCGCTGCATTGTTATGGAAATCGCGGGCGCGAACACACCCTTGAACAGCTCGCCGCATACGGTTATAGCTCTTATCCTGGCGTTTTCAAGCACGAGCTTTCGCGTGTTTTTATGTCCCCTGATATTGAGAAAGGCTTCAGGCAGCAGGAATGAGATCACGCCTGTTGAATTGATGAAATCGAACGACCTTTCGATGAAAAGGGTGAAGGTATTGAGCCCGGAACGGGCCGAGTAGTAGTTGTCGAGATAATACTTCTTGTTTTTGTTTGCAAGCCCGCTTCCCCACGGAGGATTGCCGATTATCAGGTCGTAGCTCGGCGCTGGTTGATGCACGGAAGACAGATTGAGTTCATCCCTGCATAAATAATCGGTACAGCGGACATTTATCTCGTCCATGCTGCATCCGGAAATCCGGGACAGATTGTACTTTGCTATTGACACTGCGACTGGATCAATGTCAGAACCGTGAATCAGTCCGGCGGTAATTTCACGTATGTCGAGGGATGTTCGCGCAGTCAGGTGTTTCAGGGCGGCGATCAGGAACTGTCCCGAACCGCAGGCGGGGTCGAGCACCTTGATCGATTCTTTATCCGAACATTCAAGAGATTGTGAAACGATGAGATCCACCATGTCTTCCTGAGTGAAGAACTGGCCCTTGTATTTCCTGTCTTTCCTGGACTGTATCTGCTCGTAGATGTAGCCGATAATGTCTCCTTCATGCAGTATGTCCCAGGTCTCGATGAGCTTTTTGATTTCATCAAGAGGCTTCGCGATAGGGCCGTATTGTGCTGGAAGGAACGGGGCCCCGTTATCGGTCAGAAAGTCGATGATGCCGACGAGAAGCTCTTCATCGGGGCGCCTGGAGACATAATCATTTATGGCTGCGATGCGATTGTCCAGGTATTTGCCGTGCTTTTTGATATAGCTGTTATTGCTCTGGGTCAATCGTATCACCGGTATCTGGCATGGTTCTTTTTTGAATATCGAGCAGATGAATCCGGAATATTAATATTTATCGTGTTCGTTAAATAATTCTTGCTAAATAGAACAGCATGCTTCGCTGATAGGAATGAACAGGGGGGATTCATGAATATAAAGGTGGCGATCATAACGGTCAGCGATCGCTCCTCTCGAGGGGAGCGGGCGGACCTGTCAGGGCCTGAAATCAAAAAATGGGCCGAGTCCCATGCTTATTCAGTAACGGCGGAAACCGTGGTTCCTGATGAGCTTGAGGCGATCAAGAATGAACTGGTGCGGCTTTCCGATGCCGGGACAGATCTGGTCGTGACTACCGGTGGGACCGGGTTCGCACCCCGGGACGTCACCCCGGAGGCGACCAGGGCCGTGATCGAGCGGGAGGCTCCCGGATTCGCCGAGGCCATGAGATTCAATTCCCTGAAAATTACGCCGCACGCCATGCTCTCCAGGGCCGTTTCCGGAATAAGAAAAAAAACCCTGATAATTAATCTGCCCGGGAGCCCTAAGGCTGTGAGGGAAAACCTCGCATTCATCGAAAAAGCGATACCGCATGCTGTCGATCTGCTGAACAGCCAGGTGACCGACTGCGGATCATCCTCATGACCGCATACTGTGTGTTTGTCGATTGATTTCAGGCCGGCAGTGATAGCTTGTTGAGGGGGATTTCGGCCCGCTTCCCGTGATAGCAGAGGTGAATCGATGAATTGACCCTTTGCGCCAGGACACCGTCAAGGAAGTCGGGCCAGCCCAGATCCTCATGCCTCAGATTGAAGGCCCATTCGCGAAGGATCAGTATGTTCCAGTCGTGGGTCACGTTTATCGCAGAGGGGCCGGTATTTGCGAGCTGCCCGGCGAGGATAGCCATCTGGTTCAGGGCCGCCTCTTCCAGGGGCATCAATACGTGCTCGGGCAGTATGCCGTCGAACCACTGTCGTATGAAAGAATCCTGCCCGATTTGATCAATGAGCCTCGAAACATAGTCCCAGTCACCCCTCATATACGGACCACCGAGGTCATAGATCATTTCTGCGGGCACCTGCACCCCGGTTTTCTCCGATATGCCCTTTCCTATGTTGATCGCGGTATCGCGGCACCGGGCGACCGGGCTGTGGTATAAGCGGACGTCCCCCAGTTCTGACATTTGCTTTCCCATTGTAAAAGCGTCGCTTGCACCCTTTTCGGTGAGCATCGCTTCAAATGGATTCTTCATGCTGCTGATGGGGTGGCGCTCCGCATGCCTTATGATCAGTGAAACCGGGCCGGAGCCGCGGATCGTTTCGATGCATTGTTTCATGGGTGCCATACAAATACTCATGACCGGTCCGGTCAAGATTTTTCCGCCGGCTGTTGCCGCGTTTAATTTTCCTGTGGAAGTAAATTCTTGCAAAAAATAACCGTATGTATAGTATGGATACTTCAGCCGGGATTTCCGGATTCACTGAATTGTAAATGAACCTGACGCCGGAGGGGCCTCTGCATGACCAGGGACGAGATCAAAAAGAAGATACTTGCTTTTCTCGAAGAGGAATTCGAAATACAAAATCCGGGATTGGACGACAATCTTCGGGAAAAACACGAATTCGACAGCATCGACGCGATCGTGCTGCTTGAATACATTGAAGAGCTCATAGACTCGCCGCTTTTGCAGGAAGAGAAAAAGCGGGCGATGGATATACGCAATATAAACCAGATAATCGACTACATCGAGGGACTCATCAGGGCTCGGTCCTGATAATCAGGAAAAGGTTCCATGGAAAGAAGGGTCGTCATAACAGCAGAATCATCGATAACCCCGATCGGTCACGGCAAAAAGGAGATCATGGGAAGCCTTATGAACGGGCGCTCCGGAGTGCGTACTCTCAGGGAGGACAAGTTCCTTGCTGCATACATCCACTCGAAAGTGTTCGGCACCGTCGATTACGAGGTGGAGTATGACTTCCCGCGCAAGTTTCGCAAGACCCTGGCGCCGGTTTCCTTTTATGCATGCCAGGTCGCCAAGGAGGTCATGGATTCATCCGGGCTCGACCAGGATTTCGTCTCCTCGGGCCGCATGGGAGTCGCCTTCGGATCGATCCACGGGAGCCCGTCGGTCCAGAGGGCCATTTACGAGACATTTTTCAATTCATCGGAAGGCGCCTATAAATCCATCAACGCATCGGATTACCTGAAATCCATGGTCCATACCACTGCAGTGAATATCACCAGGATGTTCGGTATAACCGGCAGGGTGATCTCGTCCTGCACCGCGTGCACCACCGGGAGCCAGTCGATCGGATACGGATACGAGGCCATCAAGTACGGCATGCAGGACGCCATGCTCTGCGGCGCTGCGGACGAATACGACACGACCACGGTAGCGGTTTTCGACAATCTTCTTGCGTGCTCGACCGCATTCAATGAATCCCCTGAGAAAACTCCCAGGCCTTTCGACGTGAACCGGGACGGTCTTGTCGTGGGAGAGGGGGCTGCGGCCCTTCTGCTGGAGGAATACGAATTCGCCAAAAAAAGGGGCGCTGCAATACTGGGCGAGGTGGTCGGCTTCACGTGCAACAACAACGGCGGGGATATGATCCTTCCCAGCGAAAAAGGCGTGGAGCAGTCAATAGCGATGGGCCTCAGGGACGCGCGGCTGAACCCCGAGGATGTGTCATTCATCAGCGCGCACGCCACGGCGACGAAGATGGGCGATATCGTGGAGGCCAGGGCTATCAATTCGAAGTACGGGAACAGGCCGCTCGTTTCGGGTCTTAAAAGCTATATGGGCCACACGATGAGCGCATGCGGCGCGATCGAATCCGTAATCGCCCTGTACATGATCAATGAAGGGATCGTGTTTCCGACGCTGAACCTCGAAGAAGTCGATGAGCGGTGCGCCATGATCAACCACGTCCGGGAGATCAGGGATGAGCGCATCGATATCGCCTCGGTGCAGAATTTCGCATTCGGCGGAGTGAATACCTGCCTGTTCATCAAAAGAATGGCGTAGGCTCCTATGGATTTTCTTTTCAGGCCCCTCAGGCTCGCCATGGACATCCTGATCAACCTTTTTTTCTGGTCGTATTATACCGCGGGGTTCATGGTTTTTTTTCTGCCGGTATATATTTTCGGGTTTCTGGTTATGAAAGATCCGCAGCCGCTTTTTCAGCGATTGAATCATCAGTTTTACCGTATTTTTTTTTCCCTGAGCAGGATTCTCATTCCCGGTCTTACGATCCATATCCCCCCTGAGGTGAGAGACGTAAAGTCTTCAGTGATCATTTGCAATCATATTTCCTACATCGACCCGATCCTGCTGATCTCCCTGTATCCCATGCACAGAACGATCGTGAAAGGCTCGATATTCAGGATGCCGGTTTTCGGATGGTTTCTCAGGCATTCGGGCTATATACCGGACTCGGTTGACGACTCCGACGGCCTCGCGATGAAGGATGTCATTACCGGCCTGGCGGAGTTTCTCTCCAAAGGGGGAAACCTTTTCGTATTCCCCGAAGGCACCAGAATGCCGGGCGGTTCCATAGGCGGTTTCCATAAGGGTGCGTTCAGCCTGGCCAGAAAATGCCGGGCCCCGATAGTCGTTTTGAGGATCCGCAACACGGACAATCTCATGAAGCCGGGAAACCTCTGGTACAGCACATGCTTCCATAATCCCGTATCAGTCGGCTTTCTGGCCAGGCTTGACCCTGATTACGGCTCGCCCGGTTTTTCGCTCAAGGGATTGATCGGACAGGCCCGAAGCCTTTATACAGAAAAGCCCCTAACCCAAAAAGAAGTATAATCGACACTCCAATTCACCGATATATTTATGGGAATCCCTTTTCAGATTCACAAACATGCAGGGTGATCGATGAAATATCGCTTTATCATTGTCTTCTATACGCTCATTTTTTCAGCCGCTCCCGTATTCGCCGGGCACTTTCTTTCAATAAAAACGATTGATGCCCAGACATCATTCCCGGTGGTCAGGATTCAGCTTTCGCTGCAGGGCGCCGGCTCCTCGGGGAGTAATGGAATAACGAGCGATAATTTTACGGTATATGAAGACGGCGCCAGGGCAGAAGCCGTGACTATGAAAAATATCGAGGGCCGGCCCGAGGTTCTCTATCTGGTATTTTCCATCGATTCAAGCAGGAGCATAAGCAGGGATTTTCTGAAAAGCATCAAGTCTCATGCGCGGGACATGATCAGGATGGGGGGAAGCGGGGACAGGATCGCGATTTACCGCTTTGATGATTCGGTCAGGCTTCTTACCGGATTCATCGAGATCAAAAAGGACCTGGTCGAGCATATCGAAAGCATTGAGCGGCGTGGAACTAAAACCATGCTTTTCGATTCCATTTATGACTCGATCGATCTTCTTCAGGATGTATCCTCCGAGAGGAAAAGAATCATTGTTTTCACCGACGGCAAGGACGAGGGAAGCAGCGTCAGGGATGATGACGTTATAGAACTCGCCAGGAAAAATTCCATACCGGTTTTTTTCATCAGCCTGAAATCGTCATCCTATATCAACCGGCTGGCCAGGATCGCCAAGCTCACCGGCGGGAAGCTCGTTTTCAGCGACAGGCACGAGGACGTAGCCGGAATGTACCGCACCGTGCTTTCGGTAATCAGGAGCTCGTATGAAATCGAATATCGGGCGTTGAGCCCGCAGGACGGCGGCCAGCACAGGATAGAGGTGCGATTTACAAAAAACGACATCAGCGACAGGGATTTCCAGAATGTGCTATTCTACCGGGGAAGCTCCATGTGGCGGCAGCCTTTCGGCATGGATGCTTTTTTTATCGTGCTGATAGCTCTTTTCCTGATTTTGCTCGCCGTGATCGTGCTGTATTTTTTTAACCGTGAAAAAAAATTATTGGCCCGCAAATATGAATCTGAATATAAAATAGACAATATACGCGCACGTTTCGATAAGGCGGCTGAAATCGACGAGGAGATAACCAGGAAGCAGCAGCCGACGCTCCTTGAACGGGATTCCGAATACACCTACAGTTCGGCATGGCTTGTGCAGAAACAGGGCCCGGAATCCGGCAAGAAATTTCCCATATACTGGGATGAAATGACCATAGGGAGGAGCAGGGAGAACTCAGTCGTGATTCAGGATGATTCCGTGTCCCTGAAGCATGCGAAAATAAAAAGGATTGCAGGCAGTTATTTTCTTTTTGATCTTGCATCAGACAACGGGACGTATCTTAATGACAAAAAGCTCCTCAGGCCCAGGCAGGTAAACGACTGGGACGAAATCAGGATGGGGAGGACACAATTTATTTTCAGAGGTGCCAACAGACATGATTGAAATAGATTTCAAGAAAGGGGACGGCCTTGTACCGGTAATAGCCCAGGATTACAGGGACGGCGAAGTATTGATGATGGCGTTCATGAACGAGGAGTCATGGGGCCTGACGCTCGAAACCGGGATAGTCCATTACTGGAGCAGGTCAAGGGGAAAACTGTGGAAAAAGGGCGAATCCTCGGGAAACGTCCAGGAAGTCAGGGAGATCAGGGTCGACTGCGACAATGACTGCATCCTGATCAAGGTAAACCAGATCGGCGACGCCGCCTGTCATACCGGTTACCGGAGCTGCTTTTTCCGAAAAGTCAAGGGATCCGCGCTTGAGGTCGACGGCAAACGGATATTCGATCCGGATGAAGTGTACGGGAAGAAGGAATAATGGTTGACTGGTTCCGGTAAGCGGCCATTCTTGATTAATCAGACCGGAACTCTGAATACTGAATGATTTCCTCGCAAATAAAATCCCAGGCCAGAATCCTTATCGTGGACGATGAGCCCCTTATCCGCAAGATACTGTCCAAATATCTGAGCGAGAAAAGTTATTTTATCGAGACCGCGGACGACGGCCAGGTCGCGATGGAAAAACTCGGCGGCGACAGATTCGACCTCGTGCTGACCGACCTGCGCATGCCCAACATGGGCGGAAGGGAGCTTCTGCAGATCATGTCCGAAAAGTTTCCCGACATCCCCAAAATCGTACTCACGGGATACGGCACCAACGAGGACATCATCATCGCTCTCAAGACCGGTGCCTACGATTTTCTCACCAAGCCGATAACCGATTTTACCATTCTCGAACATTCCATCGAACGCGCCATAGAGCGCAAGAGGCTCAGCGATGAAAAAAACAGGTACATCGAGCAGCTCAAGCAGATCAATGAAATAATCTCCATGCTCAACCGCGGGAAAAGCACGGAGGACATTTTCAACACGCTCAACGTGATTCTGAAAAAAGTGATCCCCTTCAACCGTCTTACCCTCACCACTATACAGAAGGGGCAGGATTCGGCCACGACCAAGCTGGTCGCCTCGGACCGGCAGATAATCCTCGGCACCGAGCCGGTAATCAACCTGAGGGAGTCTTCCCTTAAGACTGTTTCTGAAACCAAGACCGTGCTGAACATCGGGAATCTCAGGGAATATCTCGAGAAGCACCCATCGTCGAAAAGTTCGCGGCTTCTTCTCGAGGAGGGGATGCAGTCGTCCCTGGTGCTGCCGCTGATCGCCAACAACCTGACACGAGGGTTCCTCATCTTCGGGTCAGAGCAACTGGAGGCTTTCAACGAGGAGCACATAACCTTTCTCGAATCGATCGTCGGCCAGATATCCCTGAGCATTCAGAGGGGCGAGCTCCTCTTCGAAATAGAACAGCACACAAAGAACCTCGAGGGGCTCGTGGACAAGCGCACCCAGGAACTGTTGAAGACCCAGAAAACTACGATCTTCGCTCTTTCGAGCCTGGCTGAAACGCGCGACACCGAGACCGGGAACCATCTCGAGCGCATGCGCACCTACAGCGTTCTGCTCGCGCAGATTCTGAAGTACGAAGGCAATCAGGAGACGATCACCAACCGGTATCTGAGGGACCTGTATGATTCTTCGATCCTCCACGATATAGGAAAGGTCGGGATCCCGGACATGATCCTTCTGAAAGACAGCTGCCTCAACGAGGCCGAAATGGAGGTCATGAAAACCCATACGATAATCGGCTACGAGGCCCTGAAATCGGCATCAAGGGATCTCGGTGAAGACTCGTTTCTCAAAATGGCCATGGACGTCACCCGCTATCACCATGAACAGTGGAACGGCAAGGGATATCCCGACGGCCTCAAGGGGAATGAAATCCCCCTGTCTGCCCGTATCGTGGCTATCACCGACGTGTATGACGCGCTCACTTCGAGACGGCCCTACAAGGAGGCCTATTCCCACTCGGAAGCGATCAAGATAATGATGGATGAGAAATACCGCTTTGACCCCGAAATATTCAAAGCTTTCATTGACAACGCCGAAGAATTTAATAAAATAAAAAACAGATTTAACAGTGACTGATGGGCCTGAATCATGAGAGGACAGAATGTAAATATCCGCCTGGGCGGACCCATATCCCCAATGGTTAAAAAATTGCTGATCATCAATGCGGCGATTTTTCTGGTTCAGCAGTTTTTCCGGATCTTCATGCCTGGGTATCTTGAAGACCTTTTCGGCCTCAGCCATGAGGGGCTCGTTTTCCAGTTCAGGATATGGCAGGTTTTCACCTACATGTTTCTGCATGCGGGCTGGATGCACGTCATTTTCAATCTGCTCGCGCTGTGGATGTTCGCAGGGGAGCTCGAGTTGCTCTGGGGAAGCAGGTTTTTCCTGAGGTTCTATCTGCTGTGCGGAACCGGAGCGGGTCTTTTTATCGCCGCGATGAACGGCATAGCCTTCCAGGAGTACGGCCAGTCCCCGGTGACCATCGGGGCCTCGGGGGCGATATACGGCATTCTGCTCGCCTACGGCATGACCTGGCCGAACAGGGAGGTGCTGCTTTATTTCCTGTTCCCTATCAGGATGAAATACCTGGTGCTGGCTTTCGGGCTCATCGAGTTTTTCGGCACCCTCTCTACGGTTTACGGCGCAGGGGGAAGCATCAGCCACATCGGACATCTGGGCGGCCTTGTCACCGGATTTTTGTTTCTCATGTACAAGAGGAAGTACTCTTTCACCGGATCCAAAGAATTCATGAAGACCAATTTTTTCGCCGGCTTCATCAAAAAGATAAGGATCAGGCGCAAGCAGAAAAAAATCGATGACCGGATTCAGGCAAAGAAAATCATCGACGATCTTCTCGAAAAAATTGCCAGGGAGGGGATGAGTTCCCTCAGCAGTGAGGAGAAAAAGAAGCTTGAATGGGCAAGAAAGCACTACTACCCAGAGGGAAACGACACGCTTCATTGAAAGGCCGGATGCGGATATCCGGAAAAGAGCCTGCCGCCGAAGTATATCCCGGAATCTACCGAATAACCCTTCCGCTGCCCGGAAAAAAGCCCGGGCCGGTGAACACGTTTGTTTTCACCGGTGAACCGGTCACCTTAATCGATACCGGCACGCTTCAGACAGCACCACTCCTCAGGTCCGCGCTCAACGGTCTGGGCCTTGATTTCAAGGACATCAGGAACATAGTTTTGACCCACGGCCATATCGATCATTTCGGCGCTGCATCAATCATAAAGAGCGAATCATGTGCGACGATTCATGCTTCAGGGATGGACAAAAGGGCGATTGAAAAAGGGTCTGACATTTCAGCGATAACTTTTCTGCGTTTCCTGAAAATGTCGTCAGTGCCGATAAAGTTCTGGTTCGCGCTGTGGATTATGACGCTCGTTTTCAGGCGCATGGCCAGGACATGCCCGGTTGACACCGTGCTCGGGAATGGCGATGTTGTGCGCATGGGAGGTTATGACGCGCAGGTGCTGGAGACGCCCGGGCATTCAAAAGGCTCTCTGTGCTTCTTTCTGAAGAAACCGGGCATCGTTTTTTCCGGAGATCATATACTCTCACATATCACCCCGAACGCATTTGTCATGCTGGATGACGATTTCGATTATCCCGTCAGAATGAGCCAGACCGAATACTACCGCTCGCTGGAAATCATAGAAAAGCTGAAACCTTCGGTGGTCTGCCCGGCGCACGGGCCGCTCATCCAGGACCTTGACCGCATAACATCTCTTTACCGGAAAAGCTTTGCGCGAAGGCAGGAGCTGATACTGAAGATAATCCGATCAGGAAAGAACGACGTGTATTCGATCGCGCGGCGTCTTTTCCCCATCGTAGACCGGAAAATGCTCATTCTTGAGACGTATCTTATGGTTTCCGAGGTCTTCACCCATCTTCAGGTGCTGGAAGACGAAGGCAAAGTGTGCATGGAAAGACGTTCCGGACGGATTCTGGTGAGCATTCCCGGCTGACGAAATCGCCTGTTGACCCATTGCTACGGATTATGTCTCTAAATTTTTTATTGACTTTTCCCCAAAAAAATGTACAGATGATCGGTATTCGGGAGGATTATTATTCGCTGTTATCGTCAAAAACTTGACGTCCCGTAACAGAATACTATAATTGTCTTTTTCTGTAATTCCGACACTTCTTGAATGAAGTTTATATGAAATTTCGTCTGGGAAAAAAAAGGCAGAATGACGCGCTGAGCTTTTCTGAACTGTTTCCGGAAATTGTCAGGGAATACCAGCTTGAACAGTCGATTACCGTTGAATTGCTGTCAGGCTCATGGAACGATATAGCCGGTGAGATTATCTCCTCGCACAGCATGCCGGACAGGTTGTTCAAGCGGACCTTGTTTATCGCGGTTGATCATCCGGTATACAGCAATGAGCTGATGCTGATGAAGGATTCGATTATTCGAAAAATAGCGAGCCTTTTCGGAGAGGGCCTGATCGATACGATCAAGACTGAAGTGAAGAGGATCAACTGGCAGAGAAGCAAGCAGCAATGACTCACCGGCAGAACTGCGCTGAAGGATCATCTGGAAAGTTGAAAAATGTACATCCACATCGGTGACAGAGAGGTTATTTCCGATAAAAAATGCCTGGGCATTTTCAACGCTTCCTCGCTTAAAATGTCTCCTGAAAATTCGTGGATCACCGGTTCGCTCGGTCCCCTGGTCAAAACAGTCGCTCTT
Organism: Spirochaetota bacterium; assembly: GCA_022709405.1. Taxonomy (GTDB): domain Bacteria; phylum Spirochaetota; class UBA4802; order UBA4802; family UBA5550; genus JAKLIV01. The sequence goes on along the minus strand of JAKLIV010000060.1, from coordinate 6,241 downwards.
CTGGAAGACAATACCGTCCTGGGCAGCAGGGTAAGCCCGTTTACCGTGATCAAAAGAACTTCACTCGATAATGAAAAAGACCTGGTCTGGAGAAGAAAATGACAAAAAGTTATGATGCCGATAAAATTCAGGTGCTGGAAGGGCTCGAGGCCGTTCGCAAGAGGCCGGCGATGTATATCGGGTCGACCGATACAAACGGGCTTCATCATCTGGTCTATGAAGTTGTCGACAACTCGATAGATGAAGCGCTTGCCGGTTACTGCGACAGCATCACGGTGACCATTCACAAGGACGATTCGATCGAGGTGCTCGACAACGGACGCGGGATCCCGGTGGATCCGCATGCGACCTACAAGGTCTCGGCGCTCGAGGTGGTGCTCACCAAGCTTCATGCGGGCGGCAAGTTCGACAACGAGGCTTACAAGGTTTCGGGCGGCCTGCACGGCGTCGGAGTGAGCGTTGTCAACGCACTGTCGAAAAAGTTGACGGTGGTGGTCTACCGCAACAGCAAGGAATACAAGCAGACCTATGTCAGGGGAGTACCCGAGGCTCCGGTAAAGGCCGGCGGCACGTCACAAAAGACCGGGACACGCGTCCATTTCTGGCCCGATGACAAGATATTCGAGACCCTGGAATACAATTTCGATACTTTATCGAAGCGCCTCAGGGAGCTCGCTTTCCTCAACGCAGGCATAAAAATCGTGCTCAGGGATGAAAGGAAAAACGGCAAGGAGCATATTTTCCAGTTCAAGGGCGGGATCGTATCATTTGTACAGCACCTCAACGAGACGAAAAATCCGGTCGTAAAGAAGCCGATTTACTTTCATGCGAACAGGGACAAGGTGGATATCGAGATCGCCATCCAGTACATCGACACCTATACCGAGACGGTTTTCACCTACGCGAACAACATCAATACCCGCGAAGGAGGGACCCACCTCGCCGGATTCAAATCGGCCCTGACCAGGGTCCTGAACGACTTCCTGAAACGCGAGAAGCTTGACAAAAAGATGCCGCAGCTTTCGGGCGACGACGTGCGGGAGGGCCTTGTCGCCATAGTCAATGTCAAGATCCCGAATCCGCAGTTCGAAGGCCAGACCAAGATGAAGCTCGGCAACAACGAGGTCAAGGGCCTGGTCGAATCCGCCACCCATGAACAGCTGAGCTTTTATTTCGAGGAAAACCCGGGAGACGCACGCAAGATCATCGAAAAATGCATCCAGAGCGCCCGTGCCCGGATTGCGGCGAAAAAAGCTCGCGACCTGACCAGGAGAAAAAACGCGCTCGAGAATGACACTCTGCCCGGCAAGCTCGCGGACTGCAGCGAGAGGGACCCTTCGAAATGCGAGCTTTTCATCGTCGAGGGGGATTCGGCCGGCGGTTCGGCCAAGCAGGGCCGCGACAGGAATTTTCAGGCGATCCTGCCCCTGAAAGGAAAGATCCTGAATGTCGAAAAATCCAGGCTCGATAAAATTCTTTCAAACGAGGAGATCAAGACCATCATCACTGCGATAGGCACGGGCATCGGCGCGGAGGAGTTCGACATATCCAAGTCGAGATATCACAAGATCATAATAATGACTGACGCGGACGTGGACGGCGCACATATTCGGACTCTTCTTCTGACGTTTTTTTTCAGGTACATGCCCGACATCATAAACAACGGGCATCTCTACATCGCGCAGCCGCCTTTGTACAGCGTGAAGTCAGGAAAGGAAATGCTCTACGCCTACACCGACGAAGAGCGTGACGGCATCTTGAAAAAAATGGACAAGGCAAAGGCGAACGTGCAGCGCTACAAGGGCCTCGGCGAAATGAACCCCGAGCAGCTCTGGGAAACAACCATGGACCCGGGGAAAAGAACGATACTGCAGGTGAGCATCGATGACGATGTCGAGGCGGAGGAAGTCTTTTCGGTGCTCATGGGTGATGCGGTTGAGCCAAGAAGACAATTTATTGAAGAAAACGCCAGAAACGTGCAGAACCTCGACCTCTGATGACGGCTGTTTTTCTGCGTATCGTGAATCATTAATCTTTACTATTCGGAGCGGGCCGTGACCAAGAAAAAGGACATCAGCAATACAGAAAAAAAGGAAGGGACCGAGCGCATTATCAATGTCGAGATAGAAGACCAGATGCGCAACGCCTACCTGGATTACGCGATGAGCGTCATCGTGGGCCGGGCCCTTCCCGACATCCGTGACGGTCTGAAGCCGGTTCATCGCAGAATTCTTCATGCCATGAACGAGCGGGCCTGGAGGAGCGACCGGCCGTATGTCAAGTCGGCCAAGATCGTCGGCGAGGTCATCGGTAATTTCCATCCGCACGGCGACACGGCGGTATACGACACCATGGTCAGGATGGCGCAGGAATTTTCGATGCGCATACCGATCATTGACGGACAGGGGAACTTCGGTTCCGTCGACGGAGACCCTCCTGCTGCATACAGGTACACAGAGGCAAGGCTCAACAGGCTCGCCGAGGAGCTTCTCCGCGACATCGACAAGGAAACCGTGGATTTCACCCCGAACTTCGACGATACCCGCAAGGAGCCGACCGTCCTTCCTTCGGCGTTCCCGAACCTGCTGGTCAACGGCTCGGAGGGAATCGCGGTCGGCATGGCCACCAAGATCCCGCCGCACAATCTCGGCGAGGTGATCGACGCCACGGTCGCGCTCATCGACAAGCCCGACATCACGGTCAGGCAGCTCATGAAATTCGTCAAGGGCCCGGATTTTCCGACCGGCGCGAGCATCATGGGCACGGACGGCATCATAAAGGCGTACACCTCCGGCAGGGGAAGCATTGTTATCAGGGGAAAATACGATATAGAGGAAACCAAAAAGGGCCGTGATGCGATCATTATAACCGAAATTCCCTACCAGGTAAACAAGGCGAACCTGATTACCAGGATCGCCGACCTCGTCAATGAGAAGATAATCGACGATATAGCCGAGCTCAGGGACGAGTCTGACCGAAACGGCATGCGCATAGTTATCGGCCTGAAAAAAGACGCCAACAGCAGCGTCATCATCAACCAGCTGTTCAAGCATACAGCCCTTCAGAGCACTTTCGGGGTCATCCTTCTTGCACTGATCGACGGCGTTCCGAAAATCCTGGACCTGAAGTCGGTCCTGTCCAGTTATGTGCTGCACCGAAAAACGGTCGTGAGGCGAAGGACGGAATATGAACTGAAGAAGGCCGAGGAAAGGGCCCATATACTCGAAGGACTAAAGATCGCCCTGGACAATATCGATGAGGTGATCAGCATCATCAGATCTTCTAAGGACCCCGACGAGGCCGGAAAGCGGCTCATCAAGAGGTTCAAGCTTTCAGAAATCCAGGCCAAGGCGATTCTCGACATGCGCCTCCAGAGGCTCACCAGCCTCGAGGTGAAAAAGATCGTCGAGGAACTCCAGGCCCTGCTCAAGCTCATCGAGGAGCTCAAATCCATCCTGAAAAGCGAAGTCAAGATACTGAACATCGTCAAAAAGGAGCTCGAGGAGATCAAATCGAAGTATGGCGACGAGCGCAGGACCGAGATCATCGCGGGAGGAGAGACTTCGACCGATTTCGACGTCGAGGACCTGATCGCTGAAGAAGACATGGTGGTCTCGGTCACCAATGACGGGTTCATCAGAAGGCTGCCGGTGGACACTTTCAAGAAGCAGCGGCGCGGCGGCAAGGGCGTCATCGGCATGTCGTCCAAGCGCGAGGACTTTATCAAGCTCATGGCGATTGCATCGACCCATGACACGATTTTCCTCTTTTCGAACAAGGGCAAGATTTTCGCGTTCAAGACCTACGAGATTGCGCTCGCGTCGAAAACCAGCAGGGGCAAATCCCTCAAGGGCCTGATCAATCTGGCTTCGGGCGAGGAAATAACCGCAATGTGCGCCATAGACAGCTTCGAGGACGACAAGTATCTGTGCATGGTGACAAAGAACGGCATCCTGAAAAAGACCGACATCAACGAGTTCGCCAATGCCAAGAAAGGCGGGATCATCGCGATAAATCTCAAGAAGGACGACGAACTGGTCGAGGTCAAGGTCGTCAACAAGGCTGACGACATCGTGCTTGCGTCACAGAAGGGACTCCTTCTAAGGACCAATCTCATGAAGATGCGGTCTATGGGCCGCACTGCCGCGGGGATCATCGGTATGAGGCTCGAAAAGAACGATTTCATTATCGGCCTTGACGTGGTCCAGTCGAATTCGTCGTTGTTCGTCATTTCGAACAAGGGATTCGGTAAAAGGGTCAATTACAACAGCTTTGCGGCAAAAGGGCGGGGCGGCAAGGGGATGGCGTATCTCAAGATAACCGACAAGATCGGTTCTGCGGTCGGGGTGCGTTCGGTCCTGCCTGAGGACGAGATCATCATCTCCTCGAAAAGCGGCATGACGATCAGGGTGGTGGCCAAGGACGTTTCACTGCAGGGCCGCAGCGCTTCCGGGGTCAAGCTGCTCGAGGTGGATGATGGAGACAGTGTGACCGAATTTGCCGTAATAACAGAAGAAAAATAACAGAGAATAACATCATGAGAAAATTACAGAACATTCTGGTCACAGGCGGCGCAGGATTCATCGGGTCCAATTTTATCAGGAACCTGCTCGGTGAGAAGGATTTCGAAGGCAGGGTCATCAACCTGGATAAGCTCACCTATGCGGGCAACCTGGAAAACCTGAAGGACGTAGAGAAAAACCACGGCGGGAAGCGGTATTTTTTCGTGCGGGCCGACATATGCGACAGCGATGCGGTGAACAGGGTTTTCCGCGAGCATGATATCGACACCGTGGTCCATTTCGCTGCCGAATCCCATGTCGATCGCTCGATACACGGTCCGGCCGAATTCATCAAGACGAATTTCATGGGCACCTTCATCCTGCTCGAGGCCGCGCGCTCATGCTGGCAGGGCAAGGAAGGCGCGCACTTCCACCATATCAGCACCGACGAGGTGTACGGCTCCCTCGGAGAAACAGGATACTTTTTTGAAAACACTCCTTATGATCCGCGCAGCCCGTACTCGGCGTCGAAAGCCTCGTCCGATCACCTGGTGAACGCATACTGCCACACCTACAATCTGTCGGTGACCATTTCGAACTGCTCGAACAATTACGGGCCGTACCAGTTTCCCGAGAAGCTGATCCCCCTCATGATCAGCAACATCAGGGAGGAGAAAAACCTCCCGGTGTACGGCGACGGCAGGAACATCCGGGACTGGCTCCATGTCGACGACCATAACAGCGCGGTCTGGGCCATACTGACAAAGGGTAAATCGGGCGAGACCTATAATATCGGCGGCGAGAACGAGTGGGAGAATATAAAGCTCGTCCATGTCCTGTGCGAGAAGATGGCCGGGTTCCTGGGCAAGGAGAAGGAATACTACAAGAAGCTCATCAGCTACGTGAAGGACCGGGCCGGACACGACCGCCGTTACGCGATCAACTGCGACAAGATAAAGAAGGAGCTCGGCTGGAAACAGTCATATGATTTCAACAGCGGCCTGGACATGACCATAAAATGGTATCTCGAAAATGCCGTCTGGATAGCCAATGTCAAATCAGGCGAATACCAGAAATGGATGGAGAAGAATTACGGAACGCGGGCATGAATCACGATGCCGATGTTTTTCCCCTGAAAGATTCCACCCCGTACTTGATTGCCGCATACAACAGAATCCCGCAAATATTGGCGAGCATGTCAAGAGGCGAAAATTTCCGGTAGGGCAGAAGAAACTGGATGGCCTCGATGAAAAGCCCGAAGAGAACCAGGCATATCCCAATTGAAACAAACGGCTTTTCGTACGCCCTGTCCCCGAGGTATGAAAGGACGAGAAAGGCCGCGAAATGGTTCAGCTTGTCGCTCATATGACGGGCGAGCTTCACACCCTGCGGGGTCACCGCCAGAGCCATTATAACGGTAATGGCTGACCAGAAAGCTATTTGATACAATCTTTTCTTCATATATTGTCCGGTATATCGTTCGTGAGATAATAACTCAATATGGCACAATTATGTCGTCAAGCCTCTTTTTTACCTGGCGAAAGAATCAGGCAGTATGTCATATTTTCCCGATGCATTCCAGTAGCTGAACCCGCTGCATCCGCTTTCAACCGCTCCCCTCATCTGGCTGGTGATGTATCCCGGGCCCCAGTTCGGCGACAGAAGCTTGAATGCCTGAAGATACGGCCTGATCACGGCCGATCCGGCGATAACATGGGCCCGAATCCCCCCGTCATATA